>NZ_JBIDBC010000019.1:0-153445 GCF_043202835.1 Streptomyces sp. NPDC048142 | reverse complement strand
GGACCCTGTGGGAGAGTAGGACGCCGCCGAACAATTTTTCCGGGAAAGCCCCGCACCTTTTGGTGCGGGGCTTTTCTGCGTTCCCGGGCCCTTTTCCCGTGCGGTCCGGGGGCTACACCGGGGTGACCAGACGGGTCGAGATCGGCATGGCCTGCCCATGGCCTGCCTAGGAGTCGCTGAAGCGCCGCGAGCCCGGGGCCGGCCGCGATTATGAGCATCTCCGGATCCCGTGTATGGTTTACCTCGTTGCCACAGCGCAGCGAGGCCCCAATAGCTCAGTCGGTAGAGCGTCTCCATGGTAAGGAGAAGGTCTGCGGTTCGATTCCGCATTGGGGCTCAGAGGAAAGACGAAAGGCCCCCGCCAGCCGGCGGGGGCCTTTCGCGTTGGAGTCATTGGAGTCAGACGAGAGGCGGCTCCGGGACGCGCATGGCCAGGATCGCCATGTCGTCCGAGGCCGGCTCGGCCGCGAAGCGTTCCACGGCCCGCAGAATGCGTGAGGCGACCGCTCCGGCCGTCAGGCCCGTACAGGTCGACAGGACGTCCGCCAGGCCGTCGTCGCCCAGCATGCGGGTTCCCTCGCGGCGTTCGGTGACGCCGTCCGTGACGCACAGCAGGACGTCACCCGGGTTGAGGACGACCTCCTGTTCGTACAGATCGAGGTCCTCGATGACGCCGAGCAGGGGCTGCGGCTCCGCGGCGGCCTCGACGGAGCCGTCCTGGCGCAGGCGCAGCGGCAGCGGGTGGCCGGCGCAGACGACCTTCAGGAGGGCGCTGCCGTCCTCCTGGGGCCACAGCTCGCCGTACAGAAGGGTCAGGAAGCGGCTGCGGGCGCCCTCGTCGAGGATCGCCGCGTTGAGGCGCTCCAGGACCGCGGGGCCGCCGAAGCCCTCGCGGGCGAGCAGGCGCAGCGCGTGACGGGCCAGGCCCGTGACGGCGGCGGCCTCGGGCCCCGTACCGCACACGTCGCCGATGGCGAAGCCGTAGGCGCCGTCGCTGATCGTGAAGACGTCGTAGAAGTCGCCGCCGACCTCGTTGCCCTCGCCCGCGGCACGGTAGATGACCTCGATCTCGACGTTCGGCACGTCGGGGAGACCCGGGGGCAGCAGGCTGCGCTGGAGGGACTGGCTGATCGCCATGCGCTCCGAGTACAGACGGGCGTTGTCCAGGGCCAGGGCGGCCCTGCGGGACAGGTCCTCGGCCAGTTCCAGGATCTCCTGACGGAAGTGGTCGTCCGAGGGCTTGCCGAGCGTCAGCATGCCGATCACGCGGTTGCGGGCGACCAGCGGCAGGACCACCGTCTCGCCGCCGACGGCCTGCGCCGTGGCGAGCGTGGTGCGGGTGGCCGTGCTCATGCTCAGGGGCGCGTCGTGCTGCAGGCTGCGGGTCGAGGTGCTCAGCGCGGCACGGTGACCGGCCTCCGAGGGGGCGGCCCAGCCCCGGGCGCCCGGGGTCGGTACCGGATCCGGCGGGGCGATTTTGGAGAGCAGGGCCTTGAGCCCGTCGATGAGGTCCTCGTCCTCGTGGAGCACGTAGGAGAGGTACGGCTCGGACGACTGGTCCGCGATCGTGTAGACGGCGCACCAGGTGGCCAGCGTCGGGACGGTCATCTGGGCCATGAGCGCCAGGGTCTGGTCCCGGTCGAGCGTGCCGGCCAGCAGGTCGGAGGCCTCGACGAGGAAGGACAGGGAGCCGCGGCGCAGCCGTTCCAGCTCGCCGAGCCGGGCGGACTCCACGGCGAGCGCGATGCGGTCCGCCGCGAACTGGAGGCGCAGGGCCTCCTCGTTGGAATAGCGGCCCGCGCGTTCCGCGGCGACGCCGAGGGAGCCGGTGAGGCGGCCCTCGACCTTCAGCGGCACCGTGACGACCGAGCGCATCCCGGTGTCGGCGAGCAGGGGGACGGCACCGGGGACGGCGGCGAGGTCCTCGTGGACCGCCGGCATCCGGGCGGAGCCGTAGCGTCCCGTCCCGGCTTCGACGGGGACCCGGGCGAAGCGCTGGCGGGCCGAGGGGAGGCCCGTCGTGGCGCGGACCTCCAGTTCCGTCTCGTCGTCCGTGGCGAGCAGGAGGAACGCCGCGTCGGCGTCGAGCATGTCGCGTGCCCGCTCGACCGTCCGCTGGAGAAGGCTGTCCAGGTCGTCCGGGGCCGGGGAGCCGATGAAGACCTCGAACGGGTCCGCGGTGCGGTTGTCGGCCGAGGAGTCGGTGACCGGCGCGCGGACGGGCGACTGGAGCACGGCGCGCTCGTCGTCGCGGACGAGGAGGCAGACCGTGGAGGGTTCGCCGTCGGTGTCGCGGACCCGCAGGTGCGAGGAGTAAACGGCGATGGTCCGGCCGTCGGCGCCGCGGATGCCGTAGCTGCCCTCCCAACGGGAGAGCTGGAGGGCGTCGGCGATGCCGGTATTGGTCCCCGGGGTGTGCGGCCAGGCCACGAAGTCGGTGAACTGCTTGCCGGTGACCTGTTCCGCGGTGTGCCCGAAGACGTAGGTGGCGTCGTCGTTCCACGCACTGATCGCGCCGGTGCTGTCGATCTGGACGACGGCGACCCGGACCCGCTGGTCGGTGACGGGCAGGAGCGAGGTGGGCAGGACCGGGCCCGCGGACCGGATGCCCACCGGCCGGTCGGGCAGGTCCAGCTGGAACCAGACGTGTTTACGGGTGGGGGAGTACTCGACGCCCCAGCGTGAGGCCAGGGCGGCGCAGAGCAGCAGACCGCGGCCGTTCTCGCGGTCGGGGCTGCCGAAGTCGAGGCCGTTGCTCTGGAGCGGGACCTCGCGTTCCGGGTAGTGGTCGGACACCTCGACACGGACGCCGTCCGCGGTGCGCAGGCACAGCACGTCCGCCGCCGTCCCCGCGTGCACGACGGCGTTGGTCACGAGCTCACTGGTGAGGACGACGGCGTCGTCGACGACATCGTTGTAGCCCCACCCCTGGAGCGTGTCCCGGACGAAGGCACGGGCGGTCGCGACTGAGCGCCCGACCGGTTCGAAGGTGGCGGCCGCGCGCGCGGTGATCACAGCACTCCCCATATGGTGTCTCGTCGCTTCCCCGAGTCCTGTGCCCGTTTATCGCCGCTTCGACTCGCCTGCCAGGCTAGACGTTCGTCAAGGGTGCCGGGTACACGAGGGCCGAGTTCGGGACAGGACGCTCCGGCAGCGGTGCGCGGGTGCCCAAGTATGGACTCCCGGTGCAAGGGATGGCGGGCAACCGCGACAGGTTGCCCGCCGACTGGTTCCGGCCTGGTACGTTGCAACGATTTGACGTCCGCCCGGTCGCCCATTGACGGTGTGCAGTGGCGGTGAGCCAAAGTGGAACTGGGCAAGCTTCCGGATAGGCCCGAGTGAAACGGTCAACCCCTGCGGGAGGGACACGGTGGAGTCTGGCGTGGCGGCGCAGGGTTCTCAGGCGCGTACAAAAGGCGGACAGTCCGTGAAAAAGCAGCGCAATGGCACCGTCGAAGTGGACGCGGCGGCTCTGAACAGAGTGCTCGCGGGCCTCATGGCGATGCGCGACGGCAATTTCCGCCGGCGGCTCACCGTCTCCGGCGACGGCGTGATGACGGAGATCACGGCGGTCTTCAACGAGGTCGCCGACCGGAACCTTCATCTCACCGGTGAGCTGGCGCGCGTACGGCGTGTGGTCGGGCGGGAGGGCAAGCTCACGGAGCGGCTGGAGACGGGCGCCTGCGAGGGTTCCTGGGCCGCCGCGATCGACGCCTCCAACGAGCTCGTCGACGATCTCGCGCGACCGGTCTCCGAAGTGGGCCGGGTCCTGTCGGCGGTCGCCGACGGTGATCTGGAGCAGCGGATGGAGCTGCGGTCGCACACGACGGACGAGACGGTCCGGCCGCTGCGGGGCGAGTTCCTGAAGGTCGCCCGTACGGTCAACAACCTGGTCGACCAGCTGTCGGTCTTCACCGAGCAGGTGACCCGGGTCGCCGTCGAGGTGGGCACCGAGGGCAAGCTCGGCGGGCAGGCGCAGGTGCGCGGCATGTCCGGGTCCTGGAAGGACCTCACGGACTCCGTGAACACCATGGCGTACCGGCTGACGGCCCAGGTGCGGGACATCGCGCTGGTGACGACGGCGGTCGCCAAGGGCGATCTGTCGCGGAAGGTCACCGTCCACGTGGCCGGTGAGATGCTCCAGCTGAAGAACACCGTCAACACGATGGTCGACCAGCTGTCCTCGTTCTCCTCCGAGGTGACGCGCGTCGCCCGTGAGGTCGGCACGGAGGGCGAGCTGGGTGGTCAGGCGACCGTGCCGGGTGTGGCCGGCGTGTGGAAGGACCTCACCGACTCCGTCAACACGATGGCGGGCAACCTCACCTCCCAGGTGCGCGGCATCGCGGAGGTGACGACGGCGGTCGCCAGCGGTGACCTGACGCAGAAGGTCACGGTGAGCGCGCGCGGCGAGGTCGCGCAGCTCGCCGAGACGATCAACCAGATGACCGAGACACTGCGCACCTTCGCGGACGAAGTGACGCGGGTGGCGAGCGAGGTCGGTGGCGAAGGGCTGCTCGGCGGTCAGGCGCAGGTGCCGGGCGCGGCGGGGACGTGGAAGGACCTCACCGACTCGGTGAACACGGTCTTCCGGAACCTGACGACGCAGGTGCGCGACATCGCGCAGGTCACGACGGCGGTGGCCAGCGGTGACATGTCGCAGAAGGTCACGGTCGACGTGGCCGGGGAGATGCTGGAGCTGAAGAACACCGTCAACACGATGGTGGACCAGCTCCAGTCCTTCGGTTCCGAGGTGACCCGCGTCGCCCGCGAGGTCGGCGTCGAGGGCCGGCTCGGGGGCCAGGCCGAGGTGCCGGGCGCGGCGGGGACCTGGAAGGACCTCACCGACTCGGTGAACACCGCGTTCCGCAACCTGACCGGTCAGGTCCGCGACATCGCGCAGGTCACCACCGCGGTCGCGAACGGTGATCTGTCGCAGAAGGTCACCGTGGACGTGGCCGGGGAGATGCTGGAGCTGAAGAACACCGTCAACACGATGGTGGCGCAGCTGTCCAGCTTCGCCGACCAGGTGACGCGGATGGCCCGGGACGTGGGCACCGAGGGCCGCCTCGGCGGTCAGGCGCGCGTGGACGGTGTGTCGGGTACGTGGAAGGAGCTCACGGACTCCGTCAACTTCATGGCCGGGAACCTCACGTCCCAGGTGCGGCAGATCGCCCAGGTGACGACGGCGGTGGCGCGGGGTGACCTGTCGCAGAAGATCGACGTGGACGCCCGGGGCGAGATCCTGGAGCTGAAGAACACCATCAACACGATGGTCGACCAGCTGTCCGCCTTCGCCGACCAGGTCACCCGGGTGGCCCGGGAGGTGGGCACGGACGGGCGGCTCGGCGGTCAGGCGCAGGTGCCCGGTGTGGCCGGAGTGTGGCGTGATCTCACCGATTCGGTGAACGGGATGGCGGGAAACCTGACCGCTCAGGTCCGTAACATCGCGCAGGTCGCCACGGCGGTGGCGCGCGGTGATCTGTCGCAGAAGATCGACGTGGACGCCCGGGGCGAGATCCTGGAGCTGAAGAACACCCTCAACACGATGGTCGACCAGCTGTCCAACTTCGCGGAGCAGGTGACGCGGGTCGCCCGCGAGGTGGGTACGGAGGGCATCCTCGGCGGTCAGGCCGAGGTCCAGGGCGTGTCCGGTACGTGGAAGGACCTCACCCAGTCCGTCAACGGCATGGCGAACAACCTGACCCTCCAGGTGCGCAACATCGCCGAGGTCACCACCGCGGTCGCCAAGGGCGATCTCTCCAAGAAGATCACCGTCGACGCCAAGGGCGAGATCCTCGAACTGGTCACGACCGTCAACACGATGGTCGACCAGCTGCTGAACTTCGCCGACGAGGTGTCCAGGGTGGCCCGTGAAGTGGGCACCGAGGGGATTCTCGGCGGTCAGGCGCGGGTGCGCGGGGCGACCGGTATCTGGAAGGACCTCAGCGAGAACGTCAACCTGATGGCCAACAATCTGACCAGCCAGGTACGGAACATCTCCCGGGTCTCCTCCGCGGTCGCCAACGGTGATCTGACGAAGAAGGTCACCGTGGAGGCGCGCGGCGAGGTCGCGGAGCTGGCCGACACCGTCAACACGATGGTGACGACCCTGTCCTCGTTCGCCGACGAGGTCACGCGGGTGGCCCGCGAGGTGGGCACGGAGGGCGAGCTGGGCGGCCAGGCCCGGGTGCCGGGAGTCGCCGGTACGTGGAAGGACCTCACCGAGTCCGTGAACTCGATGGCCTCCAACCTGACCGGTCAGGTGCGGCAGATCGCCACGGTCACCACGGCCATCGCCAAGGGCGACCTGACCAAGAAGATCGACATCGACGCCCGGGGTGAGATCCAGGAGCTGAAGAACACCATCAACACGATGGTCGACCAGCTGTCCTCGTTCGCGGAGCAGGTGACCCGGGTCGCCCGTGAGGTGGGTACCGAGGGGCAGCTGGGCGGTCAGGCGCGGGTGCGGGACGTCGACGGCACCTGGCGCGACCTCACCGAGTCGGTGAACGAGATGGCCGGGAACCTGACCCGCCAGGTCCGCGCCATCGCGGCCGTCGCCACCGCGGTGACCCGCGGCGATCTGAACCTCAAGATCGATGTGGACGCGGCCGGCGAGATCCAGGTTCTTCAGGACAACATCAACACGATGATCGCGAACCTGCGTGACACCACTCTCGCCAACAAGGAGCAGGACTGGCTGAAGGGCAACCTGGCCCGGATCTCCGGTCTGATGCAGGGCCGCCGCGATCTGGACGACGTGGCCTCGCTGATCATGAGTGAGCTGACGCCGGTGGTCTCGGCGCAGCACGGTGCGTTCTTCCTGGCCATGGCCGCGGGCGACTCGGACGAGGTGGGTCCGGACGACGGTGCGGCCAGCGCGTACGAGCTGCGGATGCGAGGGAGTTACGGCTACTCCGCGGGTTCGATGCCGACGTCCTTCCGGCCCGGTGAGACGCTCATCGGGACGGCGGCCGAGGAGAAGCGGACGATCCAGGTGGACAACGTGCCGCCGGGCTATCTGAAGATCTCCTCCGGACTGGGTGAGGCTCCTCCGGCGCATGTGATCGTGCTGCCGGTGCTCTTCGAGGGCAAGGTCCTCGGCGTGATCGAACTGGCCTCCTTCCAGCCGTTCACGCATATCCAGCGGGACTTCCTCAACCAGCTCGCCGAGATGATCGCGACGAGCGTCAACACGATCAGCGTCAACACCAAGACCGAGAAGCTCCTGGAGCAGTCGCAGGAGCTGGCCGAGCAACTGCGTGACCGCTCGAAGGAGTTGGAGAACCGGCAGAAGGCCCTCCAGGCGTCCAACGCCGAACTGGAGGAGAAGGCCGAGCTGCTGGCCCAGCAGAACCGCGACATCGAGGTGAAGAACACCGAGATCGAGGAGGCGCGGCAGGTGCTGGAGGAGCGCGCCGAGCAGCTCGCGGTCTCGATGCGCTACAAGTCCGAGTTCCTGGCGAACATGTCGCACGAGCTGCGTACGCCGCTCAACTCGCTGCTGATCCTGGCCAAGCTGCTGGCGGACAACGCCGAGGGCAATCTCTCGCCGAAGCAGGTGGAGTTCGCCGAGACGATCCATGGGGCCGGTTCCGACCTGCTCCAGCTGATCAACGACATCCTCGACCTGTCGAAGGTCGAGGCGGGCAAGATGGACGTCAGCCCGACCAGGATCGCGCTGGTCCAGCTGGTCGACTACGTGGAGGCGACCTTCCGCCCGCTCACCGCGGAGAAGGGGCTCGACTTCTCCGTACGGGTGTCGCCGGAGCTTCCCGCGACACTGCACACCGACGAGCAGCGCCTGCTGCAGGTGCTGCGCAACCTGCTGTCCAACGCGGTGAAGTTCACCGACAGCGGTGCTGTGGAACTGGTGATCAGGCCGGCCGGCGCCGATGTGCCCAACGCGATCCGGGAGCACTTGCTGGAGGCGGGTTCGCTGCGGGACGCGGACGCTGATCTCATCGCGTTCTCGGTCACCGACACCGGGATCGGGATCGCGTCCAGCAAGATGCTGGTGATCTTCGAGGCGTTCAAGCAGGCGGACGGTACGACGAGCCGGAAGTACGGCGGCACCGGCCTCGGCCTCTCCATCAGCCGGGAGATCGCACGGCTGCTCGGCGGCGAGATCCACGCGGCGAGCGAGCCGGGACGTGGTTCCACCTTCACCCTGTACCTGCCGTTGCACCGTGCCGAGCTGCCGCCCCAGGGCTACCCCCCGGTGGGTTCCGGATCCGCCGAGGTGCTGGGCGGCGCGGGCGGGACGGTGCATGTGCAGTCGCCGGGGCAGTCGGCTCCGTTCGGCGACCCGGCCAACTCCGCGGGGACGTTCCGCCGGCGGCGCAAGGCCCTGGGGGACGCGGCCCGCAGGCCCGCGTTGTCGGCCGGCCGCACCACGTCCGGGAGCGCCCCGGAGCAGGAGGGGTGGGTGCAGGGGAGTCAGGACGGGAGTCAGGTCCAGGACCGGGCGGCGGAGGAGCCGGAGCCCCGGCGGACATTCCGCTTCCGCGGTGAGAAGGTGCTCATCGTCGACGACGACATCCGCAATGTCTTCGCGCTCACCAGCGTGCTGGAGCAGCACGGACTGGCGGTGCTGTACGCGGAGAACGGCCGCGAGGGCATCGAAGTGCTGGAGCAGCACGACGATGTGGCGGTCGTGCTGATGGACATCATGATGCCCGAGATGGACGGCTATGCGACGACGACCGCGATCCGGCGGATGCCGCAGTTCGCCGGACTGCCGATCGTCGCGCTCACCGCGAAGGCGATGAAGGGTGACCGGGAGAAGGCCATCGATTGCGGAGCTTCCGACTATGTGACGAAGCCGGTCGATCCTGATCACCTGCTCGCGGTGATGGAGCAGTGGATGCACGGAGAGTGATCGAGGGTTGAATGAATCGATGTGAGTTGTTGACCGACTGTGCTCGAACGGGTGTGAACGCACTGCGTTCGGGGAACCTTCTGGTCCCCCACCGCGTTTGGGGTATGTGCACAGTGACATCGCGGTGACAGGGTGTGGTGACGGGCGAGGTGCGGCTACCATGACCGGCACAAGGACGGACGGCGTAAGGGAGTCGTCCCCTGGGGCGGCACCCGGCGTATTTCCGGGGCGAGGAGGACGGGCCATGGTGCAGAAGGCCAAGATCCTCCTGGTCGATGACCGGCCGGAGAATCTGCTGGCGCTGGAGGCCATCCTCTCTGCGCTCGATCAGACACTGGTCCGGGCATCGTCAGGGGAGGAAGCACTCAAAGCGCTGCTCACGGACGACTTCGCGGTCATTCTGCTGGACGTCCAGATGCCGGGCATGGACGGTTTCGAGACGGCCGCGCACATCAAGCGGCGGGAGCGGACCCGGGACATCCCGATCATCTTCCTCACCGCGATCAACCACGGTCCGCATCACACCTTCCGCGGCTACGCGGCCGGTGCGGTGGACTACATCTCGAAGCCGTTCGACCCGTGGGTGCTGCGCGCCAAGGTCTCGGTCTTCGTCGAGCTATACATGAAGAACTGCAAGCTCCGCGAGCAGGCCGCGCTGCTGCGGCTCCAGTTGGAGGGCGACGGCCACACGGGCGGCGAGCACGAGAGGGAGCCGACCGGTCTGCTGGCCGAACTCTCCGCGCGGCTCGCGGCGGTCGAGGAGCAGGCGGAAGCGCTCTCCAAGCAGCTCGACGACGAATCGGCGGACGCTGCCGCGGTGGCCACGGCCGCCCACCTGGAGCGCAAGCTGACCGGCCTGCGTCGCGCGCTCGACGCGCTGGAGCCGGGCACCGGCGGGGGCGCGGGCGTGCTGCCCGCACAGAGCTGACACCCTTGCTCCTCCGCCGTGAGGAGACGTCAGTTCCCCGCCGTCCGAAGGCGACACGGTCGGGTGAACCCGTAGGCGAACGTGTTCACGGGCGACGACGGCGGTAACCTCGGCACCATGGCCTCACGTACGTCCGGCAAGGGTTCCCAGGGCACGGCGGGCACCGCGAAGCGCGTCGGCCGTACCCCGGGCCCGGCGAAGAAAGCCGCGCCCGCCAAGAAGACCGCGCCGAAGAAGTCGGCTGCTCCCGCGAAGAAGGCTCCCGCGAAGAAGGCGGCGGCCAAGAAGCCCGCGCCCAAACCCGCACCGTCACCCACCGGGGGCATCTACCGGCTGGTGCGGGCGGTCTGGCTCGGGTCGGCGCACGGTGTCGGCGCAGTGTTCCGCTCGATAGGGCGTGGAGCCAAGGGACTTGACCCCGCCCACCGCAAGGACGGGCTCGCGCTGCTGCTGCTCGGCCTGGCCCTGATCGTCGCCGCGGGCACCTGGTCCCATCTCCAGGGACCGGTCGGCGACCTGGTCGAGATGCTGGTGACCGGGGCCTTCGGCCGACTCGATCTGCTCGCGCCGATACTGCTGGGCGCGATGGCGGTGCGGCTGATCCTGTACCCGGAGCGGCCCGAGGCCAACGGACGCATCGTCATCGGGCTGTCCGCCCTGGTCATCGGGGTCCTCGGCCAGGTCCACATCGCCTGTGGTTCGCCGGGCCGGGACGCGGGCACCGAGGCGATGCAGGACGCGGGCGGGCTGGTCGGCTGGGCCGCCTCCAAGCCGCTGATCTTCATGATGGGCGAGGTGCTCGCCGTACCGCTGCTGCTCCTGCTGACGGTGTTCGGGCTCCTCGTCGTCACCGCCACCCCGGTCAACGCCATTCCGCAGCGGCTGCGTCAGCTCGGCGCCCGCCTCGGCATCGTGGAACCGGCACCCGAGGGGTACGAGGGGTACGAGGACGACGACGAGCGCTACGACGAACAGTGGCGCGAGGCGCTGCCCGAGCGGCCCCACCGACGCGGTGCGCGGCGCACGGACGCGGACCCGCTCCACGACCACGACCAGGCCGAGGCGGAAGCGCTCACCAAGCGCAGGAGGCCCCGCAGGCCTCCCGTGCAGCCCGCGATGAACCGGCCGCTGGACGCGGTGGACGTCGCGGCCGCCGCTGCCGCCGCACTCGACGGGGCCGTGCTCAACGGCATGCCGCCCTCGCCGATCGTCGCCGACCTGACCCAGGGCGTCTCCGTGGACCGGGAGCGCACCGGGACGCCCGTCCCCGGCGCCCGCGAGGCCGAGCGGCACGCAGCGGGCAGGACCGGGGCGGGGCGCCGCCGGCCGGACCGGTCCGAGGACGCCGACGGGGCGACCGGCGGTGACCGTTCCGGTGACGCGTCCGGCCGGTCCGGTACCGTTCCCGACCTGACCAAACCCGCACCGGAGCGTTCCGAGGGTCTGCCCGCCCGCGCCGAGCAGCTCCAGCTGTCCGGCGACATCACGTACTCGCTGCCCTCGCTCGACCTGCTGGAGCGCGGCGGACCGGGCAAGACCCGCAGCGCCGCCAACGACGTCGTCGTGGCCTCGCTGACCAACGTCTTCTCCGAGTTCAAGGTCGACGCCGCGGTCACCGGCTTCACCCGGGGCCCGACGGTCACCCGGTACGAGATCGAGCTCGGCCCGGCCGTGAAGGTCGAGAAGATCACGGCCCTGGCCAAGAACATCGCGTACGCCGTGGCGAGCCCGGACGTGCGGATCATCTCGCCGATCCCGGGCAAGTCCGCCGTCGGCATCGAGATTCCCAACTCCGACCGGGAGATGGTCAACCTCGGCGATGTGCTGCGCCTCGCGGACGCCGCGGAGGACGACCACCCGATGCTCGTGGCGCTCGGCAAGAACGTCGAGGGCGGCTACGAGATGGCCAACCTCGCCAAGATGCCCCACGTCCTGGTCGCCGGCGCCACCGGCTCCGGCAAGTCCTCCTGCATCAACTGCCTGATCACCTCGATCATGGTGCGGGCCACCCCGGACGACGTGCGGATGGTCCTCGTCGACCCCAAGCGCGTCGAGCTCACCGCGTACGAGGGCATCCCCCACCTCATCACCCCGATCATCACCAACCCCAAGAAGGCCGCCGAGGCGCTCCAGTGGGTCGTGCGGGAGATGGACCTGCGCTACGACGACCTCGCCAACTTCGGCTACCGGCACATCGACGACTTCAACCACGCGGTGCGCAACGGCAAGTGCAAGGCGCCCGAGGGCAGCGAGCGGGAGCTGTCCCCGTACCCGTACCTGCTGGTGATCGTCGACGAGCTGGCCGACCTGATGATGGTGGCCCCGCGTGACGTCGAGGACTCGATCGTCCGCATCACCCAGCTGGCCCGCGCCGCAGGCATCCACCTGGTGCTCGCCACCCAGCGACCCTCGGTCGACGTGGTGACCGGTCTGATCAAGGCCAACGTGCCCTCCCGGCTCGCCTTCGCCACCTCCTCCCTCGCCGACAGCCGGGTCATCCTCGACCAGCCCGGCGCCGAGAAGCTCATCGGCAAGGGTGACGGGCTCTTCCTCCCGATGGGGGCCAACAAACCCACCCGTATGCAGGGAGCGTTCGTCACCGAGGACGAGGTCGCCGCCGTCGTCCAGCACTGCAAGGACCAGATGGCCCCGGTCTTCCGGGACGACGTCGTGGTGGGGACGAAGCAGAAGAAGGAGATCGACGAGGACATCGGCGACGACCTGGACCTGCTCTGTCAGGCCGCCGAGCTGGTCGTCTCCACCCAGTTCGGATCGACCTCGATGCTCCAGCGCAAGCTCCGGGTCGGCTTCGCGAAGGCGGGCCGGCTGATGGACCTGATGGAGTCCCGCAACATCGTCGGACCCAGCGAGGGCTCCAAGGCGCGCGACGTCATGGTGAAACCCGAGGAACTCGACGGGGTGTTGGCCGTCATCCGCGGGGAATCCGCTCCGTAAAGGTTTTGTGGGCAACCGTTTCGTACGGTCGTACGTCCAGTTGAAGGGAGGGACGGAACCGTGCTCCTCCCCGCTGCTCGCTTCCTCGTCACCCCACCCGTATTCCCACCCCGTTCGGCCCACTACAGGTTGACCAGTCCTCGATCGGGGCTGTGCTCCGTCCCCGCTCCGCCCCGGAGCCGGCGGCGGGGCCGTCCGGCGAACCCGATGGCGTACAAAGTCGTCCCTCCCGGTTGCCCCTCCCTTTCGTACCCGCTCTAGACTGAACATCCAGCAGGTGGCTCACGCTCGAAAGGCGCCCCCGTGTCCATCGGCAACTCTCCCGAAGACGACCGGCCTTCGATCGGTCGTGCCCTTCAGCAGGCTCGTATCGCCGCAGCTCTGACGGTCGAGGAAGTCAGCAGCTCCACCCGGGTGCGCATCCCCATCGTGCACGCGATCGAGCAGGACGACTTCTCCCGCTGCGGCGGCGACGTCTACGCCCGCGGCCACATCCGCACGCTCGCGCGCGCCGTCGGCCTCGATCCGGAACCGCTGGTCGAGGAGTACGACGCCGATCACGGCGGCCGTCCCGCACCGACCCCCGCGGCACCGCTGTTCGAAGCGGAACGCATCCGCTCCGAACCCCGCCGGCCCAACTGGACCGCCGCCATGGTCGCGGCCATCGTCGCCGTCATCGGGTTCGTCGGCTTCACGCTCTTCAGCGGCGAGGACGAACCCGCGAACACCGCGCAGATCGCGGAGGGCTCCAAGCCCGACAAGACCGCGGCCGAGCCCACCGCCACCAAGCCCTCCGACCCCGAGCCCGTGCCCTCCGAGAGCGCCATCGCCGCCGCCCCCCGGGACAAGGTGACGGTCAAGCTCAGTGCGGACCGGGGCAAGAGCTGGATCTCGGCCAAGGACCACAACGGGCGGCTGCTCTTCGACGGGCTGCTGCTCCAGGGCGAGTCCAAGACCTTCCAGGACAAGGAGCGCATCGACCTCGTCCTCGGCGACGCCGGGGCGATCGAGCTCTTCGTCAACGGCAAGCAGGTCCAGGACCGCTTCGGTCCGGGCCAGGTCGAGCGGCTCTCCTACACCAAGGGTGATCCCGAGGCCGGCTGATCCGCCGCCCTCCGTTCCCGTACACGTCCCGACGGGCGTCCGGCCTCGCGCCGGGCGCCCGTCGGCGTTCCCCGGCCCGGACACTGTCACTCCCCGTAGCAGGGAAGGGGCTCCGTGCGGCGTCGGCAACCCTGCACGGCAGGGGGGCCGCCGGGACAAAGTAGTCTTGAGTCCATGCCCGAACGCCGTACCGTCGCCCTTGTCACTCTTGGCTGCGCCCGTAACGAGGTGGACTCGGAGGAGCTTGCAGGCCGCTTGGCAGCGGACGGCTGGGACCTCGTCGAGGATGCCTCCGACGCGGATGTCGCAGTCGTCAACACCTGTGGGTTCGTCGAAGCCGCCAAGAAGGACTCCGTCGACGCCCTGCTCGAAGCCAATGATCTGAAGGACCAGGGCCGCACCCAGGCCGTCGTCGCCGTCGGCTGCATGGCCGAGCGCTACGGCAAGGACCTCGCCGAGGCCCTGCCGGAGGCGGACGGCGTCCTCGGATTCGACGACTACGCCGATATCTCCGACCGGCTCCAGACCATCCTCAACGGCGGCATCCACGCCTCGCACACCCCGCGCGACCGCCGCAAGCTGCTGCCGATCAGCCCCGCCGAGCGGCAGGACGCCGCCGTGGCGCTGCCCGGCCACGCCCAGGAGACGCCCGCCCCCGCCCCCGAGGACCTTCCCGAAGGGGTCGCGCCGGTCTCCGGGCCGCGGGCGCCGCTGCGCCGCAGGCTCGGCACCAGCCCCGTCGCCTCGGTGAAGCTCGCCTCCGGCTGCGACCGACGCTGCTCCTTCTGCGCCATTCCCTCCTTCCGCGGATCGTTCATCTCGCGGCGTCCCTCGGACGTGCTGCAGGAGACCCGCTGGCTGGCCGAGCAGGGCGTCAAGGAGGTCATGCTCGTCTCCGAGAACAACACCTCCTACGGCAAGGACCTCGGCGACATCCGCCTCCTGGAGACCCTGCTGCCCGAGCTGGCCGACGTGGACGGCATCGAGCGGATCCGGGTCAGCTACCTCCAGCCCGCCGAGATGCGTCCCGGACTCATCGACGTCCTCACCTCGACGCCGAAGGTCGCCCCGTACTTCGACCTCTCCTTCCAGCACTCCGCCCCGGGTGTGCTGCGCGCGATGCGCCGCTTCGGCGACACCGACCGCTTCCTGGAGCTCCTGGACACCATCCGGACCAAGGCGCCCCAGGCCGGCGCCCGCTCCAACTTCATCGTCGGCTTCCCCGGCGAGACCGAGGCGGACCTCGCCGAGCTGGAACGCTTCCTCACCGGCGCCCGCCTCGACGCGATCGGCGTCTTCGGCTACTCCGACGAGGAGGGCACCGAGGCGGTCGGCTACGAGAACAAGCTCGACGCCGACACCATCGCGGAGCGCCTCGCCCACATCTCCCAGCTGGCCGAGGAGCTGACCTCGCAGCGGGCCGAGGAGCGCGTCGGCGAGACCCTCCAGGTGCTGGTGGAGTCCGTGGAGTCGGACGACGACGGCGAGGCCGCGATCGGACGTGCGGCGCACCAGGCCCCCGAAACGGATGGCCAGGTGGTCTTCACCACACGCGAGGGACTCGTGCCGGGCCGTATGGTCGAGGCAAAGGCAGTGGGCACCGAGGGCGTCGACCTGGTGGCCGAACACCACGAGCTTGCGGAGGCAGCCAGATGACCGGAGTCCCGGCATCCGCGGCAGGCGGCTCCGGCGCGAAGCCGGTCCGCGGCGGCAAGCTGGGCACTGCGGCCGTCAACCAGGCCAGCCTGTGGAACATCGCCAACATCCTGACCATGGTGCGGTTGCTGCTCGTGCCCGGCTTCGTGCTGCTGCTGTTCCACGACGGCGGATACGATCCGGTCTGGCGCGCCTTCGCCTGGGCGGCCTTCGCCATCGCGATGATCACCGACCTGTTCGACGGCCATCTGGCACGGGCGTACAACCTGGTGACGGACTTCGGGAAGATCGCCGACCCGATCGCCGACAAGGCGATCATGGGCGCGGCGCTGGTCTCCCTCTCCGTCCTGGGCGACCTGCCGTGGTGGATCACCGGAGTGATCCTCGCCCGTGAGCTGGGCATCACGCTGATGCGGTTCTGGGTGATCCGGCACGCGGTGATCCCGGCGAGCAGAGGCGGCAAGCTGAAGACGCTCGCACAGGGGACGGCGGCCGGGATGTATGTCCTGGTGCTCACCGGCCCCCTGGCGACCTTGCGCTTCTGGGTGATGATGGTCGCCGTCGTGCTGACGGTCGTCACCGGACTCGATTACGTACGCCAGGCCGTCGTCCTGCGCCGCAAGGGCCTCGCCGCCGAGCGCGCCGCCGCAGCCGAGCGGGCCGGGGAGGCCCTTGCGGCCACTGAGGCCACAGAGGCGCTCGAGACCCCTGGCGGCACCGCGGCTGATGTCCAGGCCCCCGCCGCCGGCACCGCGGCCGGTGCCGGTCCGGCCGCGGGCGCTGTGACCGGTGTGACGGACGTACGACGTGCGTCCGAGGCGCGCGACGCCGCGGAGGCCGAGCGGTGACAGCCGCTGCCCGGGTGCTCCGGCTTCTCGGAGCGCGGGGCGAGACGCTCGCCGTCGCCGAATCGCTGACGGGCGGCCTGGTCGCCGCCGATCTGACCTCCGTACCCGGTGCTTCCCGGTCCTTCCGGGGATCGGTGACGGCATACGCCACCTTCCTGAAGCGGGATGTCCTGGGCGTCGACGGGGCTCTTCTGGCGGAGCGCGGAGCCGTGGACCCCGAGGTCGCACTGCAGATGGCGGCCGGGGTACGCCGGGTTCTCGACGCCGACTGGGGCGTCTCCACCACGGGGGTCGCGGGGCCGGCACCACAGGACGGGCAGCCGGTCGGCACCGTCTACGTGGCCGTGGCCGGGCCCCTTGGCGTCGAGAAAGTGACGGCTCTGCGGTTGAATGGTGAGAGGGCGGATATCCGTAGTGAGAGTGTGCGAAGCGCCCTCGACCTGCTCGCGAGCGAACTCGGTGAGAATGCGCGGGCACAGGATACGGAACAGAACGGGGGGAATTGATGTTTGCAGCCCTGAGTGAACACGACATCGCTCCCCGCACGGCCGCAGCACAAGGCGGTACGGTAGGGCGTGAAGGATGCGGCTACGCGGTCCGAGGAGGGAGCCACCGATGATTCTGCTCCGTCGCCTGCTGGGTGACGTGCTGCGTCGGCAGCGCCAGCGCCAAGGCCGTACTCTGCGCGAAGTCTCCTCGTCCGCCCGGGTCTCGCTCGGTTATCTCTCCGAGGTGGAGCGGGGGCAGAAGGAGGCATCCTCCGAGCTGCTCTCCGCGATTTGCGACGCGCTTGACGTACGGATGTCCGAGCTCATGCGTGAAGTGAGCGACGAGCTCTCGCTCGCTGAGCTGGCCGAGTCGGCAGCTGCCAGTGATCCGGTCCCAGTACCGGTTCGTCCCATGCTCAATTCCGTCTCCGTCTCGTCGGTCGCAGGTGTGCCGTCGGGGCGGGTGACCATCAAGGCGCCCGCGGAAGCGGTGGACGTCGTCGCCGCCTGATCCACGCGGCACAGTTGCTCGACCGGAGTCCCGGTCGGCCCCTGACGGGGTCGGCCGGGACTTCTGCGTTGCGTGCGGCCGTGGGCCGGTGGGCGCACGGAGGATCCGGTGGGCATATGGAGGATTCGGTGGGCGTATGGGAGGTGCCTCGTATGACCGTTTTGCTTCATACATGCCATCGTCGGTGATGTGCCGAGGCGGCCGGTGAAGCGGCTGACGGAGGGGGCAGCGCACATGACCCGAGTGGAAGGAGAGCGGCATCGTGAGTGATGACAGCGCCATGGACAAGCTCAAGGGCAAGGGCAAGGAAGCGGTCGGCAAGCTGACCGGCGACCACCGGAAGGAGGCCGAGGGCAAGGCCGACCAGGCCAAGGGCCGGGCCAAGGACGCGGTGGACGAGGTCGGCGACCGTGCGAAGGGCGTCAAGGACTCTCTTCGCAGCGACGACGACGCGTAGTCCTGCGGCCCGCCGCGCCCGCCCCCCAGGGGTTTGAGTGATCGGAGTGCCCCCGCCGAAACGGCGGGGGCACTCCTGTGCGGGTGGCCCCTCGGCCGGACGTTCTGGGTGCACCGCCGCCGCTGCCAGGGGAAACTGCGGGAAAGGGCGTCGGCCGCAGGAGGCAGCGATGAGACGGCGTTGGGTGCCGGCGCTGGTCCTCGGCGGGCTGTGGTGGTGGGCGGTGCTCCGGCTGGTGCTGCATCCGGATCAGGCGGGGTTGGTGGAGGGGGCGGTGGCGGCGGGTGGCTGGGGACTGAGCCTGTTGCCGGTGCATGTCGCGTCGGTTCCGTCGGTCGTGCCGTTGGGTCCGTTGGGCTCGTTGACGAGGCGGCGGACGGGCCCCGGGGGCGGTGGCGGGGATGGGGGCGGTTCCGGAGGCGGTGGTCGGCGGGGGCGGTCTGCCGGGCTGCTCACCAGGGCATGGCGACGCCGCCGTTCGGCCGGAGGATCTGGCCGGTCGTGAACGCCGAGGCGTCCGACGCCAGGTGCAGCACGGTATGGGCGACGTCCTCGGGTTCGCCGACCCGGCCCAGCGGGGAGATCCGGGCCATCGTCGCCTCCGCCCGGTGCCGGCCGGCGGCATCGCGCCGGTCGGTCATCGGCGTACGGATCCAGCCGGGCGCGACGGCGTTCACCCGTATGGCGTGGGGTCCCAGCTCCGTGGCGAGGGTCTTGGTGAGCTGCACCACGGCAGCCTTCGCGGCGCTGTAGCAGAGCAGGCCCGCGCTCGCGGAGTCCACGGCGCCGGACGCCATCGTGATCAGTGAGCCGGGTGCGGAGCGGGCCGTCATGGAGCGGGCCACTTCCTGGCAGGCGTACAGCACCCCTTTGAAGTTGACCGCCAGCACCCGGTCCAGGTCCTCGTCCGCCGTCTCCAGCACGCTGCTGGTGTGCATGATCCCGGCCGCGGCGACCAGGATGCCGAGATGTCCGGCCGCGCCGACGGCCGCACGGACCTGGTCGCGGTCGGTGACGTCGAGGGCGTGGGTCCGGGCGCTGCCGCCGGCGTCGGCGATCAGGTCGTACGTCCGGCGCAGGCCCGTCTCGTCGCGGTCCGCGCAGTGCACCGTGGCTCCGGCCTCAGCGAGCAGCAGGGCGCTCGCCCGCCCGATACCGCTCGCCGCACCGGTGATGAACGCGGCACGGCCCGTGAGGTCGTACACGGAGAGAGGCATGACGGGACCGTACGACCGCATCTGACGGAGCGTCAACTAGGGGGCCGGGCCTGATTGGCAGCCGGGGCACCAGTAGGTGGGCCGGCCGCCCTGGTCGGCGAGACGGATCGGGGCGCCGCAGCGCAGACAGGGACGGCGGGCGCGCCCGTAGACGTACAGCCGCTCCTGTACGCGAACGGATGCTCCGGTGGGAGGGCCCGGATGCCCTGTCGGGGTGCGGAGTCCGGAGGTGATGGTCGTGGTGCGGGTGGGGCGGTCGCGGTTGGCGTGCAGCAGGCGCTCGGCCAGGGTGACGAGCCGGGGGAGTACGCCGTCGGGCAGAGCGCCCACGGGGAGCCAGGGGGTGACGCGGGCCAGGAAGCACAGCTCGCACTTGTAGACATTGCCGATGCCCGCCAGATTGCGCTGGTCCACGAGTGCCTCGCCGAGGGGGCGCTCCGGTGCGGCCAGCAGCCGGTCCAGGGCGATGCCGGGGGCCCAGTCGGGGCCCAGCAGGTCCGGGCCCAGATGGCCCACGGCCCGGCTCTCCTCGCTGGTGCGCAGCAGTTCCAGCACAGGCAGGCGGTAGCCGACCGCGGTGTGCTCCGCGTTGGCGAGGATCGCTCGGATCTGGTGTCCCGGGCCGCCCCGCCAGCGCTCGTCCGGGTCGTACACCCGCCAGGATCCGTCCATCCGGAGGTGGCTGTGCAGGGTCAGGCCGCCCTCGATACGGGTCAGCAGGTGCTTGCCGCGCGCGGTGACGTCCAGGACGGTCCGGCCGGTGAGGTCGGCGGTGGCGAAGCGGGGGACCCGCAGGTCCGACCGGGTCAGCACCTGCCCCGCCAGTGCCTCGTGCAGCCGGGTGGCGGTCCGCAGGACGGTGTCTCCTTCGGGCATGCCTCCATGATGGGTGCGCCGGGGCGGTTGTGCGCCGACCCGGGCCCGCCGCCGACCCGGGGCCTGATCCGGTGGCCCGGGTCAGCCGCGCAGGCGCAGGCCTCTCGGGGTGGCGAGGAACCCGGCCGCCTCCAGTGTCCGGCCCAGCGGCGAGGTGAGGGAGGAGACGCCGTTCGTCCGCTCCACCGTCACCGTGCCCAGGGTGCCGGCTCGGGCCGAGGCGGCCAAGGCCCCGGCAGCCGCTCGCAGGGCTGGGGCCTCGGGGTCGGACGGCCAGGCCAGGAGGGTCTTGCCGCCGCGCTCCATGTAGAGCGTCAGCTCGCCGTCGACGAGGACCACCAGCGCCCCCGCCTTGCGGCCCGGCTTGTGTCCGGCACCGTCCGGGGACTCGGGCCACGGCAGGGCCGCGCCGTACGCGTTGGCAGGGTCGGCGGCCGCGAGCACCAGGGCCTGGGGTGCGGCGTCCGGATCCCGGCGGTCACGCGCCGTGGACGCCGCCCGCAGCCGGTCCACCGCGCCCTCCATCGCGAACTGGGCGGCCCCGAGCCCCTCGACCACATAGCCGCGCCGTGCCTGCCCGTTGTCCTCGAAGGCGGCCAGGACGCGGTACGTCGCGGAGAAGCCGCCCTCCACCCCCTCGGCCTGCACCGCGCCCCGGGTCACGACACCGTGCCGGTCGAGGAGGGTGCGGGCCAGGGCGTGGGCGCGGTGGGTCCGTTCCGGTTCGACCGGGGGCAGCAGGGACCAGCGGCCCGAAACGGTCGGCGGGCCGGTACGGGACGCGGGACGGGCGGCGGCGGTGAGCGAGCCGTAGCGCCCGCGCGGGACGCTGCGCCGGGAGCGGTGGGCGGTGGAGCCGGCCGTCCGTCCCGAGCCCAGGAGCGAACGCAGCGGGGCCAGGGTGTCGTTGGTGAGCCGCCCGGACCAGGCCAGGTCCCACAGGGCGTCGGCCAGCTGCTGGTCCGTGCAGTCCGGGTGGGTCGTGGCCCGCACCTGGTCGGCGATCTGGCGGAAGAAGAGGGCGTATCCGCCGGAGAGCGTGGTGAGCGCGGACGCGTGGAGCGCCGACAGCTCCAGCGGATGCGGAGGAGGCAGGAGCAGCGGCGCACTGTCGGCGAGGTAGAGACAGACCCAGCCGTCCTTGCCGGGCAACGCCCCCGCACCGGCCCAGACGACCTCGCCCGTGGTCGTCAGCTCGTCGAGCATCGCCGGGGCGTAGCCCATGACCCGGCTCGGCAGGATCAGCTTCTCCAGCGCCGACGCGGGGACGGGCGCGCCCTGGAGCTGCTCGACGGCGCGGGCCAGCCCGTCGATGCCCCGCAGGCTGTTGGAGCCGAAGTGCTGCCACTGGGGGAGGAAGGAGGCGAGGGCCGCGGGCGGCACCGGCTCCAGCTCCTGGCGGAGCGCCGCCAGCGAACGGCGGCGGAGCCGGCGCAGCACCGTGGCGTCGCACCATTCCTGACCGATGCCCGCCGGATGGAATTCGCCCTGGACGATCCTGCCGGAGGCCGACAGCCGGTGCAGCGCGCCGTCGGTGACGGCGGTGCCGAGCCCGAAACGCTCGGCGGCCCGGGTGGCGGTGAACGGGCCGTGCGTCCGTGCGAAGCGGGCGAGAAGGTCGCCGAGCGGGTCCTTCACCGGCTCGGTGAACGCCTCGGGAACGCCGACCGGAAGCGCGGTGCCGAGGGCGTCGCGCAGTCGGCCCGCGTCCTCGATCGCCGCCCAGTGACCGGTACCGGCGATCCGGACCTGGATCGCTCGGCGGGCCGCCGCCAGCTCCGGCGCCCAGGACGGCTCGGCGCCCCGCTCGGCCAGCTCGGCGTCCGTGAGCGGACCGAGCACGCGCAGCAGGTCGGCGACCCCCTCGGCGTCCTTGATCCGCCGGTCCTCGGTGAGCCACCGCAGCTCCCGCTCCAGCTCGGTGAGGACCTCGGGGTCGAGCAGTTCACGCAGCTCCGCCTGACCCAGCAGCTCGGCGAGGAGACGGGAGTCCAGGGAGAGGGCGGCGGCGCGCCGCTCGGCGAGCGGCGAGTCGCCCTCGTACAGGAACTGGGCCACGTAGCCGAAGAGGAGCGAACGGGCGAACGGTGAGGGCTCCTGGGTGGTCACCTCGACCAGCCGGACCCGGCGCGCCTCCAGGTCGCCCATCAGTTCCGTGAGCCCGGGGACGTCGAACACGTCCTGGAGGCATTCGCGGACGGCCTCCAGAACGATCGGGAACGAGCCGAACTCCGAGGCGACCTGGAGCAGCTGGGAGGCCCGCTGGCGCTGCTGCCAGAGCGGGGTGCGCTTGCCGGGGGAGCGCCGGGGCAGCAGCAGGGCGCGCGCGGCGCACTCCCGGAACCGGGCGGCGAACAGAGCCGATCCGCCCACCTGGTCGGTGACGATCTGCTGGACCTCGCCCTGGTCGAAGACGACGTCGGCGGCCGCCACCGGGGGCTGGTCGCTGTCGTACGCCGCGGTCGCCGGCGCCGGTCCGCCGGTCCCGGTGTCCGGGTCCCCCGGGGCGTCGAGGTCGAGCAGGTCCAGGCCCATCATGTCCGCGTCGGGCAGCCGCAGCACGATGCCGTCGTCGGCGTGCATGACCTGGGCGTCCATGCCGTACCGCTCACCGAGGCGGGCGGAGAGGGCGAGCGCCCACGGGGCGTGCACCTGGGCGCCGAAGGGGGAGTGCACGACGACCCGCCAGTCGCCGAGCTCGTCCCGGAACCGCTCGACCAGGATCGTCCGGTCGTCCGGCACATGACCGCAGGCCCGGCGCTGCTCGTCGAGGTAGGCCAGGATGTTGTCCGCCGCCCAGGCGTCGAGTCCGGCGGCGAGCAGGCGCAGCCGGGCGTCCTCCTCGGACAGACCGCCGATCTCGCGGAGGAAGGCCCCCAGGGCGCGGCCGAGCTCCAGTGGGCGGCCCAGCTGGTCGCCCTTCCAGAACGGCAGCCGCCCCGGAACGCCCGGTGCGGGCGAGACGAGGACCCGGTCCCGGGTGATGTCCTCGATCCGCCAGGACGTCGTGCCCAGGGTGAAGACGTCGCCGACGCGGGACTCGTAGACCATCTCCTCGTCCAGCTCGCCGACCCGGCCGCCGCCCTTCTTCGGGTCGGCCCCGGCCAGGAAGACCCCGAAGAGCCCCCGGTCGGGAATGGTGCCGCCCGAGGTGACGGCGAGCCGCTGCGCGCCGGGGCGGCCCGTGACCGTACCCCCGACCCGGTCCCACACCACCCGGGGGCGCAGCTCCGCGAAGGCGTCGGAGGGATAGCGTCCCGCGAGCATGTCGAGCACGGCGGTGAACGCCGACTCGGGGAGCGAGGCGAACGGGGCGGCCCGCCGGACCAGGGCCAGCAGGTCGTCGGCCTGCCAGCTGTCCAGAGCCACCATGGCGACCAGCTGCTGCGCCAGCACGTCCAGCGGATTGGACGGGACGCGCAGCGCCTCGATGGCCCCTTCGCGCATCCGCTCGGTGACGACGGCGGCCTGCACCAGATCGCCGCGGTACTTCGGGAAGACCACCCCGGTGGAGACCGCGCCCACCTGGTGCCCGGCCCGGCCCACCCGCTGGAGGCCGGAGGCGACGGAGGGCGGGGACTCCACCTGGACCACCAGGTCGACCGCGCCCATGTCGATGCCGAGCTCCAGGCTGGAGGTGGCGACCACGGCGGGCAGCCGGCCCGCCTTGAGATCCTCCTCCACCTGGGCCCGCTGCTCCTTGGACACCGAGCCGTGGTGGGCACGGGCCAGCAGGGCGGGGGCGCCCCTGCCCGTGCCGGACTGGGCCATGATCTCCGCCGGGGCGTGGGCCTCCGGGAGGGCGGGGGCCGGGTTGTCGGGATCGAACGCGGTGCCGGTCGCCCGCTCGTACGCGATCTCGTTCAGCCGGTTGCACAGCCGCTCCGCCAGCCGCCGGGAGTTGGCGAAGACGATGGTGGAGCGGTGCGACTGGACGAGATCGGCGATGCGCTCCTCGACATGCGGCCAGATCGAGGGCTTGTCCGCCTGACCGGAGTCGCCGTCCGTGGCGGGGGAACCGCCCAGCTCGCCCAGGTCCTCGACCGGGACGACGACCGAGAGGTCGAACTCCTTGGTGGACCGGGGCTGGACGATCTCCACCTTGCGCTGCGGCGACAGGAAGCGGGCCACCTCGTCGACCGGCCGGACCGTCGCGGACAGGCCGATGCGCCGGGCGGGCCGGGGCAGCAGCTCGTCGAGACGCTCCAGGGAGAGGGCGAGATGGGCACCGCGTTTCGTCCCGGCGACCGCGTGCACCTCGTCGAGGATCACCGTCTCGATGCCGGCCAGCGCGTCCCGGGCGGAGGACGTCAGCATCAGGAACAGGGATTCGGGCGTGGTGATCAGGATGTCCGGTGGTCTCGTCACCAGGGAGCGCCGCTCGGCGGGCGGGGTGTCTCCGGACCGGATGCCGACCCGCACCTCCGGCTCCGGCAGGCCCAGGCGCACCGACTCCTGGCGGATGCCGGTCAGGGGCGAGCGGAGGTTGCGCTCGACGTCGACCGCGAGTGCCTTGAGCGGGGACACATACAGCACGCGGCAGCGCTTCCTCGCCTCGGCGGGCGGCGGCTCGGCCGCCAGCCGGTCCAGCGAGGCGAGGAACGCTGCCAGCGTCTTGCCGGAACCGGTCGGTGCGACGACCAGGACATCGCTGCCCTCGCCGATGGCCCGCCAGGCGCCCTCCTGCGCGGCGGTGGGCGCGCTGAAGGCCCCGGCGAACCAACCGCGGGTCGCGGGCGAGAAGGCGTCGAGAGCGGAGCCGGTCATGTCCCCCATCGTGCACCCCGCCACTGACAACCGGCCGGAGATGCCGCCCGCGAAGGACCGCTCACGCGGTGGCACACGGCCGGGACCTGCGAGAATGGCGCCATGGCGGGAGTTGACGGCACGGCGGAATGGGCGCGGCACTGGCAGTACGCCGCGCTGCCCGACCTCGATCTGCTGCGTGCCCGGTACGTCCGCCACACCTTCCCCCGGCACAGTCACGAGGGCTACGTCTTCGGAGCGGTCACCGGCGGGGTGGAGGACGTGGGACTGCCGGGCGGCACCGTCCACGCGGTCCCGGGCACCGTCGTCATGATCAACCCCGAGGTGCCGCACACCGCCCGCTCCGGGGCGCCCGAGGGCTGGGCGTACGCCACGCTCTACCCGTCGGCCCAGGTCGTCAACGACATCGCGGCCGAGGTGACGTCCCTGCGCGGCACGGTCGGCTTCGCCGAGAGCGGGGTGACCGATCCCCACGCCTCCCGGCTGATCACCGAGGTGCACCGGGCGGCGGAGGAGGGCAACGCGCTTGCGGCCGACAGCCTGCTGCGGGTCCTGGTCACCCACCTCCTCAGCCGGCACGGCAGCCCGTTGCCCGGACTGGCCACGCACGCCGGGGGCGCGCGGAACGCCGTACGCGCCCGCGCCGTGCTGGAGGAGCGCATGGCTGCCCCGCCCACGCTGGAGAGGCTCGCCGCCGAGCTGGGCACCGGCCCGTTCGCTCTGTTGAGGGCCTTCAAGAAGGAGTACGGGATGCCGCCCCACACGTGGCTCACCGACGCCCGGGTGCGCAGGGCCCGCCGCTTCCTCGACGCCGGTCTCGCCCCCGCCGAGGCCGCGACCGCCGTCGGCTTCACGGACCAGCCGCACCTCAATCGTCACTTCACCCGGATCGTGGGTGTGCCGCCCGGTGCCTACCAGCGCGAGCGCGGTGTGCTGAGGCCCGGCCGGTGAGTGCGACAACGTACTCGCCGGTGGGTGCGCACGAGCGTTACGGCCGCTGGGTGTGTAGTAGAGCGACGGCGGGTGAGTTTGCAAGAACGATGGCGGGTGAGTTTGCACGAGCGTAACGGCCGGTCGGTGCGCAAGAACGTACAAGACCCGGCCTGAACGGTCCCCGTAGCGTTCCGGGCGTGGCAGAACAGACAGCACTCCCAGAGAGCACCGGCGTACCCGGTGCCATATCCGCCGGTCCGCCCGGCCCGGCGGCCGAGGCCCGGCCGGACAAGCCGGACGCGGCCGTCGTCCGGGACGCGCTCGGCGTCGGCATCGCCGTCGGGCTCTCCGGCTTCGCCTTCGGCGTCACCTCCGCCGGCTCCGGTCTCAGCCTTCTTCAGACCTGCGTCCTGAGTCTTCTCGTCTTCACCGGAGCCTCGCAGTTCGCCCTGGTCGGCGCGCTGGCCGCGGGCGGCAACCCTTACACCGCGGCGGCCGGGGCGTTCTTCCTGGGTGTGCGGAACGCGTTCTACGGTCTGCGGCTCTCCCAACTGCTCGCCCTGCCCCGTGCGGTACGGCCCTTCGCCGCCCACTGGGTCATCGACGAGACGACCGCGGTCACCCTGCCGCAGCCCACCCGGCGGGCCGCGCGCATCGGCTTCACGGTCACGGGGCTGACCCTGTACGTGCTGTGGAACCTGACGACCCTGGTGGGCGCTCTGGGTGCCGAGGCGCTGGGCGACACCGACGCATGGGGCCTGGACGCGGCGAGTCCCGCGGTGTTCCTCGCACTGCTCGCGCCGATGCTCAAGAGCACCATCGAACGCGTCACGGCGGGGCTGGCCGTCCTGCTGGCCCTGACGCTGCTGCCCGTTCTCCCGGCGGGCGTGCCCGTTCTGCTGTCGGCGCTCGCGGCGCCGATCGTCCTCTTCCTCATGGGACGCGCGAAGCGGGGACCGGACGCCAAGGATGACGCGGCGACACAGCGGGAGAAGGGCGGGCAGCGCTCATGAACGTCTGGATTGCCATCGCGCTGACGGTGGCGGGCTGCTACCTCGCCAAGCTCCTGGGCCTGCTGGTGCCCGCGGGCGTGCTGGAGCGACCGCTGGTCCAGCGGATGGCCGCCCTGCTGCCCGTGGCGCTGCTGGCGGCTCTCACCGCGCAGCAGACCTTCGGCGACGGCCAGCAGCTCGTCCTCGACGCCCGTGCCGCCGGTCTCGGGGCGGCCGCGCTCGCCCTGGTCCTGCGCGCTCCCTTCCTGGTGGTCGTCGGTGCGGGTGTCCTGGTCACGGCGGGCGTACGCGCACTAGCCTGAGCGAGTCGAGCGCCCGGGGAGCGAAGCCGCGGAGGAGCCCGCCCGGCAGGCCGGACAGGCGGTCAGCCGAGCGGGCGACCGTACGAGCGGAGCGTCTCCAAGGCTCTGAGCGTCACCAGGGGGCGCCCTTCCAGCACGGTTCCGGGGGCCCACTGCCGCCAGGTCACAGGCCATCCGCCGTCGTCCTGCTGCTCGGCGGCCAGGTGGTCGAGCGAGCGCTCCAGCTCCTCGTCCGTGAACCAGCGGCGGGCCAGGGACCCGGGCGTACGGGCGTAGTCGTGCGGGAAGTGGTGCTCACCCGGTGCGTATCCCGTCGCCACCGGGTACTCCGCCCGCAGGGAGGGATCGAGCACCGCGAGCCGTTGTTCGCGCACCAGCCGGCCGAGGCGGTCGGCCGCCGCCTCGGCGCGGGCCCGGTCCGGGGCGCCGTCCAAGAAGGCGACCGCGGCCTCGACCTCGTAAGGATGGGACTGCTCCAGAGCTTCGACGGCACTCCAGCAGAAGTCCGTCGCCCGGAACAGCCAGGCGTGCCACACCTGATTGGCGTGCAGCAGCCCGACGACCGGTCCGGTCGCGAGCAGCTCCGCCGGTGGGTCGTCCACGATCGGGATGAACGGCGCCGCGGGATACCCGCGCTGCGTGGGAAGCAGAGCGGGTAGCGCGCCTTCTTTGGTTGACACATCGGTCAGATAGCGACAGATCCGTTCCATCCGCTGTCCGTCGCAGCGGTCGATCGAATCAAGAACGCTCAGCGCGTGGGCGGTGTGCAGCGGCCGGCTCACCGGACCCCGGAGATCGGGTTCCAGCGCGTGACCGTAGCCGCCGTCCTCGTTCCGATAGGCGGAGAGGGCCGTCTCCACGGCGTCGGGGTCTCCGCCGAGGAAGCCATGGGCGAACCTCCGCTGTTCGAGGACGCGGGCCGTGAGCCAGATGAACTGCTCGGCGCGGGCGAGGGCGTTTGCTCCGGTTCCAGCCATGGACCGACCGTAGAGGGGAAAGGAGCCCGGCACATGCCCGGCGGACCGGCTGCACTCCCAGGAGCGGGATACTGATGGCATGCGGTTGACGATTTTCTGGGAGCGGATGGCCGACCACTTCGGTGCGGCGTACGCGGACTCCTTCGCCCGTGACCATGTGATGGCCGAACTCGGCGGCCGCACGGTGCACCAGGCCCTGGACGCGGGCTGGGACGCCAAGGACGTCTGGCGCGGGGTCTGCGCGGCCATGGACGTCCCGGCGGACATGCGCTGAACGCCGCGGAGCCCCGTTCCGGGCAGGAGCGGAACCGCGACGGTCGACTCGGGGCGGGGGACCGGTGGCCGCAGACATAGGCCAGACTTGTCCCGTGCCATCGACAGACGAGACCGTCCCGGTCCAGCCGTCCGCCTCCCCGTCCGCCCCGCCGGCCGCACCACCCGTGCCGCCGTCCGGCGCCGGTGGGGTCCGTATGCCCGGCTGGCTGCCGCGTGCGATGGTGCTGGCCCTGGCGCTCTACGCCTGCTTCCAGCTCAGCAGCTGGGCGTTCGACCAGCTCATCGGGCTGCTGACGAACGTGCTGATCGCGTTCTTCCTCGCGCTCGCCGTCGAGCCGGCGGTCGGCCGGATGGCGAGTCGCGGTATGCGCCGTGGGCTGGCCACGTTCCTCGTCTTCCTCGGTCTGATGATCTTCGGCGTCGGATTCGTGGTGCTGCTGGGGTCGATGCTCGCGGGCCAGATCGTCGACATGGTCGACGAGTTCCCCAGATACATCGACTCGGTGATCAACTGGGTCAACCAGACCCTCCACACCGAACTCTCCCGGGTCGAGGTCCAGGACAGCCTGCTGCACTCGGACTGGTTGCAGAAGTACGTCCAGAACAGCGCCACCGGAGTGCTCGACGTCTCCACCACGGTCCTCGGCGGGCTGTTCCGGCTGCTGACGATCTTCCTGTTCTCCTTCTACTTCGCGGCCGACGGCCCCCGGCTCCGCCGCGCCCTGTGCTCCGTCCTGCCGCCGGCCCGGCAGACCGAGGTGCTGCGCGCCTGGGAGATCGCGGTCGACAAGACCGGCGGGTACATCTACTCGCGCGGTCTGATGGCGTTGATCTCCGGCGTCGCGCACTACGTCCTGCTGGTGGTCCTCGGGGTGCCCTACGCCCCGGCGCTCGCGGTCTGGGTCGGACTCGTCTCGCAGTTCATCCCCACCATCGGCACGTATCTCGCGGGCGCCCTGCCGATGCTGATCGCCTTCACGGTCGATCCCTGGTACGCGCTGTGGGTGCTCGGGTTCGTCGTGATCTACCAGCAGTTCGAGAACTATGTGCTCCAGCCCAAGCTGACCGCGAAGACCGTCGACATCCACCCCGCGGTCGCGTTCGGATCGGTCATCGCCGGTACGGCCCTGCTCGGCGCGGTCGGCGCGCTGGTCGCCATCCCCGCCGTCGCCACGCTGCAGGCGTTTCTCGGCGCCTATGTGAAGCGGTACGACGTCACCGACGATCCACGCGTGCACGGGGGAAGCGGCCGCGTTCCCAGGAGGCCGTTGCCGTCGCGGATACGCCACCTGGTGAACGGCCGCCGGGCCGCCGGCCGCGGGGGAGCCGAGGGCGGGCCGCCTCAGCGGTAGCCGGTCGCATCGGGCCGCCTCAGCGGTAGCCGGTCACGTCGGCCGGCAGCCCCGGATCCTGGACCTCGGTCAGATACCGCCAGGCGTCGGGCCGGCTCCCGTCCACATCGGTGAAGCCGTACACCTGGGCGAGCTGCCCGCTGGAGAGCGACCTGCCGTTCCAGCGGGCCACCTCGGGATCGCCGGCGAGGGCGGCCACGGCACGGCCGACGTATGCGGGGGACTCGGAGATCGCGAAGTGGGGCGCGTGCGCGACGGCGTCGCGCCAGGTGGCCTCGGTCACCCCGTGGGCCTGGAGCATGGCCTCGGACCGGAGCCAGCCCGGTGTGAGCGCCACGGCCGTCGCGCGGTGCGGTGCGAGTTCATGGCCGAGAGCGAAGGCCATCCGGTTCACCGCGGCCTTGGCCAGGTCGTAGAAGAACGAGACGCGGTAGTTGGACGCGTTGTACTCGTCCGTCCCGTCGGTCATCTCGACGACCAGGCCGCCCGGTGTCTCGATCAGCAGCGGCAGCGCGAAGTGACTGGTGATGGCATGGGTGTCGACGGCCAGCCGCAGGGTGCGCAGCCCGATGTCGAGCGACGACTCCCACACCGGCTTGTCCCACTCGATCTCGGCGCCCCAGATGTCGTTCACCAGGATGTGCAGGACACCCTGCTCGCTCGCGATGCGGGCCACGAGCGCCCTGACCCGGTCGGGAACCAGATGATCGACCTGGACGGCGATCCCCCGTCCGCCCGCCGCGTCGACCAGGGCGGCGGTTTCCTCGATCGTTTCGGGCCGGTCCATCTCGGAGCGCTCGGACCCGCTCGTACGGCCGGTCACGTACACGGTGGCCCCGGCGGCGCCGAGCTGGACGGCGATCCCCCGACCGGCCCCGCGGGTGCCTCCGGCGACGAGTGCCACACGGCCGGCCAGGTCGCATCCGGGGGCCTGCCCGCCGTGGGGTGTTCCGGGTTCCGCAGTCGCTCCCATACCGTTCGAATATAGGGCGATACGTTCACGTGTGCAGGCTTGGCCGGGTGCCGGGTGCCGGGTGCCGGGTGCCGGGTGCCGGGTGCCGGGTGCCGGGTGCCGGGTGCCGGCGGAGGACGGAGGGCGGGGGCCGTGGTGCCCGCTCCAGTACCGTGGTTTCGCATGACGGATGCCGAGATCGAGATCACCGCAGAGCTGGTTCACGACCTGCTGCGGGAGCAGCATCCGGACCTTGCGGGGCTGGCCATCCGCGAAGCGGCGGGCGGTTGGGACATCAGCAGTGGCGCGTCGGGGACGAGTGGGCCGTACGCATGCCGCGCACCGAACGCGCCCCCGATCTCCAGCGCAAGGAGCGGCGATGGCTGCCTGTCCTGGCCCCGCGCCTCCCTCTCCCGGTCCCGAAGCCTGTGCGGATCGGCGAACCGTCCGCACTCTTCCCGAAGCCCTGGACCATCATGACGTGGGTCCCCGGCGAGCCACTGGACTGCACTTCGATCAGCCGCGGCGACGACGCGGCCGACGCTTTGGCGCGCTTCCTCGGGGCGCTTCATGTGGAGGCGCCCGCCGATGCGCCGGCCAGTCCTGACCGCGGCGATCACCCCAGGATGTGCACGGACGGCTTCGACCACTTCTTCGAGGCCGTTGCACCCGGCGACATCGCCGACGGGATCCGGGCCGTCCGGGCCGATGCCGTCGCGGCCCCGGCGTGGGCGGGCCCGCCGGTATGGGTGCACGGTGATCTTCACCCCGCGAACGTCATCGTCTCGGACGGGACGCTCTCGGGCGTGATCGACTTCGGCGACATGTTCGCCGGTGATCCGGCATGGGATCTGGCGGCCGCGTGGGTGGTCCTTCCAGCGGGCGCCGCATCGCGGTTCTTCGACGTGTACGCGCATGCGGACGAGGCGATGATCCGTCGCGCCCGCGGGCTGGCCGCTCTGAAGAGCCTGTTCCTCATGCACATGGGCCGGAACGGAGACCAGGGCCTTCCCGGCGGCAAGCCGACATGGGGACCTGCGGGCCGGGCAGGGCTCGATCGTGTTCTGAGAGGCCCTTTGACGTAGGTGTTGATGTAGGTGGGCAGTGATGAGCCTCACTGGTCCCCACCCGCTCCCACCTGGGTGGATTCGTGAGAACCCGATGACGGTCCGGCCCTCCTTGAGGCTCATGAAACCGTCGCTCTCAATGGCCTTGAAGTGGACGAACCGGTCAGTCCGGCCGGCGGGGGGACGGCGCGCGAGCGGGGCCACCGGCCCGGGTCCTCCGGTCCGGGCGCTCGGTCCTCGCTGGTACGAACCTGCCGATGATCAGCCTTTGACGGCAGTGATCGAAGTGCGACGGCACAACGCACCGGCCAAGGTGCCGCCGCAGGGCCCGCGTGGTGCGCTTGACACGAAAATCGAACATCTATTCTGATGGGATTCCGGCCGGGTTTCCCGGATCCGACCGTGGAGTTGTCCACAGGCCGGGAGGACGTCGAGGCCCATTGTCAGTGGCAGGGGTTAGCGTCTGTGACGTGAAGCGATCGACTCAAGCAAATCGGGTGGAACCCATGGCAGGAAACGACCGCGAGAAGGCGTTGGACGCCGCACTCGCACAGATTGAACGACAGTTCGGCAAGGGTGCGGTAATGCGCCTCGGCGAGCGACCGAACGAGCCCATCGAGGTCATCCCCACGGGATCGACCGCCCTCGACGTCGCCCTCGGCGTCGGCGGTCTGCCGCGTGGCCGTGTGGTGGAGGTGTACGGACCGGAGTCCTCCGGTAAGACGACGCTGACGCTGCACGCCGTGGCGAACGCACAGAAGCTCGGCGGCTCGGTGGCGTTCATCGACGCCGAGCACGCGCTGGACCCGGAGTACGCGAAGAAGCTCGGCGTCGACATCGACAACCTCATCCTGTCCCAGCCGGACAACGGTGAGCAGGCGCTGGAGATCGTCGACATGCTGGTGCGCTCCGGCGCCCTGGACCTGATCGTCATCGACTCCGTGGCGGCCCTGGTGCCCCGTGCGGAGATCGAGGGCGAGATGGGCGACTCGCACGTGGGTCTCCAGGCCCGCCTGATGAGCCAGGCCCTCCGCAAGATCACCAGTGCGCTCAACCAGTCCAAGACCACCGCGATCTTCATCAACCAGCTGCGCGAGAAGATCGGCGTGATGTTCGGCTCCCCGGAAACCACCACCGGTGGCCGGGCGCTGAAGTTCTACGCCTCGGTGCGCCTCGACATCCGCCGGATCGAGACGCTCAAGGACGGCACCGACGCCGTCGGCAACCGCACCCGCGTCAAGGTCGTCAAGAACAAGGTCGCCCCGCCGTTCAAGCAGGCGGAGTTCGACATCCTCTACGGCCAGGGCATCAGCCGCGAGGGCGGACTGATCGACATGGGCGTGGAGCACGGCTTCGTCCGCAAGGCCGGCGCCTGGTACACGTACGAGGGCGACCAGCTCGGCCAGGGCAAGGAGAACGCCCGCAACTTCCTCAAGGACAATCCCGACCTCGCCAACGAGATCGAGAAGAAGATCCTGGAGAAGCTGGGTGTCGGTGTCCGTCCGGACGCCGACGCGGGCGAGCCTGCTACGGACGCCGCTGCGCCAGAGGCACCGGCGGCAGACGGGGCGGCGAAGCCGGCGACCACTGCGGCCGCCAAGGCGAAGCCGGCCAAGACCGCGGCGGCCAAGAGCTAGTCCGTGACACGTCGTACGGAGTGGCCGGGCAGCCCCGCCGAGCCCGGCGGCGACCCCGAATCCGGCCCTGAATCGGGCTACGGGCCCGCCGACGCTTCCTTCACCGAGCCGGGGGCCGGTGCCGGGGAGCGGTCCGGGCGCCGCTCACGCGGAGGAGCGGGCACTGGGAGCGGATTCGGCGAAGGGGCGGGCCGCCGTGCCCGCTCCGGCACCAGAAGCAGCGGCTCCCCTTCCTCGTCGAGGGCCGAGAAGGGGGAGCCGCGTGACCCGGTGGAGCAGGCGCGCAACATCTGCCTGCGGCTGCTCACCGGGACGCCGCGCACGCGCAAGCAGCTCGCGGACGCCCTGCGCAAGCGGGAGATCCCGGACGAGGCGGCCGAGGAAGTGCTCGCGCGCTTCGAGGACGTCGGGCTGATCGACGATGCGGCCTTCGCCGGGGCATGGGTGGAGTCCCGGCACCACGGCCGGGGGCTCGCGCGCCGTGCCCTTGTCCGTGAGCTGCGGACGAAGGGCGTGGACTCCACTGTGATCGACGAGGCGGTCGGGCAGCTCGACGCGGATCAGGAGGAGGAGACGGCACGCGAGCTCGTGGCCCGCAAGCTCCGCTCCACGCGCGGCCTGGACCGGGACAAGCGGCTGCGCCGTCTGGCGGGGATGCTCGCACGCAAGGGATACGGGGAGGGCATGGCCCTGCGGGTGGTGCGTCAGGCGCTGGAGGAGGAGGGCGAGGACACGGAAGGCCTGGATGAGCCTTTCTGAGGGGGAGCGGGGGCAGGATCCGTCGGCCGGTCAGTGTCCGGCCGAGGCAGCGCGGCGGGCGGCTCCGTCGACGAGGGCCAGCGCGTCCGCGGCGGTGCGGCCGGGGTAACGGTTCCAGGGGCCGATCAGCCCGGACCACCCCTGCGCGCGCAGTTCCGTGATCAGCCAGGCGCCGGCCCGGTCCACGGTGTCGAGGGAGCCGTAGCCGAGGCGGTGCGCGGAGATCAGGGCGCCGCAGACGCAGCGTGCGCCACGGGCGTTCCGCAGCCGGTACGGGGTGTTCTGCCAGCCCCACTCGGCCAGGATCCGCCGTGCGTAGCCGAGATGGGTCGAAGGGCGCAGGTCGCCCTGCCCGACCCGCCGCCAGAGGTGGACGCGGTCGGGCAGGATCGCACCCAGCCGTCCGGGCAGCGGGCGCTCGTGCGGAGGTGCCGCGGGCAGCGTGCGCAGAGTTTCGTCGACGAGCCGGTCCACGGGCACGGACAGCAGGTTCCGCCAGTCGGAGGGCCCTGCGGGCGAGGCTTCCCCAGGCTCTGCGGGCAGCAGGGGCCGTGCGGAGGTCGGCTCCGCCGGGGTGAGTACGCGCTCGGGGGCGGTGTACTTCCACCCTGTGACGATCTGCTGCCACGCCTGGGTGTCGTACAGCCGGGAGGCCTGGCCGTCGAGCTGGTCGGGAGTGAGGACAGCGGTCGCCATGATTGCGTCATCTCCGTACATTTCGGTCCTCTGTGTGAGGCGAATGTCGGTCACGCGCGGCGATTGCTCCAGTGGAACGTGGCGATCGGGTGTCGGGCGGAGGCGACCGGGAGTCCCACGGTGCGTCGCGTCCGGAAGTCGCCGGTCAGGTCGGTGGCCCGGTGCGGTGCAAGCTGCCGCAGCGAGGCGATCGCGAGGCCGGAGGCGTAACCCGTGTTGCAGATGACGACGACCCGGAGGCCGTGGCCGACCACTTCGGTGGCGCGGTGGCTGCCCCGGGGATCGAGCCGCCGTTCCGGTTCATTGCGTTCGACGACCAGCGTGCCCGGGATCGGGATCAGTCCGTCCGGTCACGGAGCGCCGCGTATCCGTGCAGCCGCCCGGCGGAGTGAGCGGAGCGAGGGGAAGACGCGACGACCGTCCTGAGAGTCGCGCGGGGTCCGGCCGTGCGGAAAGCGGCACAAACCGGCAGACGGAAGGTGATTCAGCAGGGTGGGCGGCACTCGCGGTCCGCGTACAGGACGGCCGACATCACACGGCCCGCGTAACGGAGAAGGTCCCTGTGGACCCTCCGGCACAGGCGCGCATCGGTGTCGGTCGTGATCTGGAGTACACCGCGCGCCTGTGCCGGTCAATCGGTCATGACGGCCAATCGGTCAATGGAGCCCGGCGGTCCCGTCGGCGTGGACCCGTGCCCGGGGCCGCTGCTCGCGCCCCGCGATCCGTTCGTCCCCGCCGTCCTCCGGTTCCACGGGCTCCTGCGCACCGCGGGGCGCACCGCCGAGAGCGGCCTGTGCCGCGCTGAACAGCTCCGCGGGCCGTACGCCGCCGAAGGCCGCCACCAGATGTCCGTCCGGCCTGACCAGCAGGACGGTATGGGCCGGTGCTCCCGGATAGCTCTCGGTGACCAGTAGCTCCGTCGCCCGCGGGAGCGCCGCCACGGCGTCCGTGAGGCGGGGCATGATGCCCGCGGTCCGCCAGTGCCGCCGGTCCCAGACCCCGGTCCCCGGTGCGACCAGGATCACCAGCGGATGGCCCTGCCCGAGCCGCTCCCGCAGCCGCGCCGTCGTTCCGTCCGGTGCTGTCACCGTCACATCGGCGACCGGCGCACCGGGGGGCGTACCGACAACGGTGTGCGCCTCGGCGTGTGGCGGCGCAAGGGGCGAGTGCGAGTACGAGGGGGGCGCACCCAGTGCTCCGCGGCCCAGATGGCCGTCGGCGAGCAGGGTGCCGTGACCGCGTGCCGTGCCCGGGACCAGGGTCCGCAGGCCGCCTCCGCCGCGCAGTATCGGCAGCGACTGGTCGGCGGCGCGCAGCCGGGCGGCCACCGCGGCCCGGCGCTCCGCCTGGTAGCTGTCGAGCAGCTGCTCGGCGGGGCCGTGGTGCCAGGCGTGGGCCAGCTTCCAGGCCAGGTTCTCGGCGTCCCTGAGGCCCTCGTCCAGTCCCTGTGTGCCCAGGGCGCCCAGCAGGTGTGCCGCGTCCCCGGCGAGGAAGGCGCGCTGCTTGCGCCAGCGCCGGGCGAGCCGGTGGTGGAGTGTGTGGACGCCGGTGTCCAGCAGCTCGTACGCCGGGGTCTCGCCGCACCAGCCGGCCAAGGTGTCCCGGATCCGGCTGATCAGGGCTTCGGGGGTGACCAGTTCGCCGCGCGGCGGCAGCAGCCAGTCCAGCCGCCAGACACCGTCCGGCAGCGGCCGGGCGGAGACCTCGGCGCCCCCGGTCGGCCAGGGGGGCTGCCGGTGCAGGACGGCCTCGTCCGGCCAGGGGAGTTCGGCCCGGAGCGCGGCGACGGCATGCCGCTCCACCGCCGTACGACCGGGGAACCGGATGTCCAGCAGCTTGCGCACGGTCGACCGGGCGCCGTCGCAGCCGACCAGATAGCTCCCGCGCCACCACGTCGAGCCCGGCTCCCTGGTGTGCACCGTGATGCCGTCGGGGTCCTGTTCCAGCGTGTCGATCCGGCTCATCGGCACTCGCTGGATCAGCGGTGCCTTGTCCACCGCCGCACACAGCGCGGCGCTCAGAGCATGCTGCGGAACATGGAGCGGCGCCGGAAGGAGCCCAGGGAGCGGAGCCTCGTCCTCGTCCCTCCGGCCCCCGCCCAGCGGCACGTTGCGGACCAGCTGCTTCCGGCGCATCGAACGCCACCCGGCCCAGCGCAGCCCGGCCCGGTCCAGCTCCCGGCAGCCGAGGCGGTCCACCAGGTCGGCGGTGTCCTCGCGCAGCACGACCGTGCGGGCGGGACGGGGCTCCTGCGTGCCGGGGCCCTCGTCGAGAACGACCGAGGGGACGCCCTGGGCGGCGAGGGCCAGTGACAGCGCCAGGCCGACGGGCCCGGCGCCGACGACGATCACCGGGTCCACGGCGCGTCCCCTCCGGCCCGTACGGTCATGCGGAACGTGGCAGAGGAAGCCGGGTGCGTGATCACAGAACGTATGCAACCCACTGGTGGTGCTTGCGTCAAGTGACCGAGGCAGCGACGCGTGCGCCGCTGCCTCGAATGCTCCTGCCGGGAAGGGCCGGTGGGGCCCGGGAAAGGTCAGTCCTTCGTCACACCGGTCCCACCGGCACCGTCGTCCTTCGGGCCTGCGCCCCCTGCGCCCCCTGCGGGCGGGCCGGGCACGGCCTTCACCGCGGGGATGCCGTCGGCCGGGGCGCCGGGCGCCACCTTGATGCCGGTCCTGGCGCGGCGGCCGCGCTTCTCGATCCACGTCGCCAGCGCCGAGAGCAGCAGACACATCGCGATGTAGATCGTGCCGATGACGACGATCGTCGAGACGTACGGGTACTGGCCGTTCACCTGGGTGTTGGAGGCGATCAGACGCGCGGTCTGGAGCAGCTCCGGGTACAGGATGATGAAGCCGAGCGAGGTGTCCTTGAGGGTCACCACGAGCTGACCGATGATCGTCGGCAGCATGGCCCGGACGGCCTGCGGCATCAGGACGCTGACCATGACCTGCGTCTTGCTCATGCCGAGCGCGTACGCCGCCTCGCTCTGCCCCTTGGGCACCGAGTTGATGCCGGCCCGCAGCACCTCGGCCTGCACGCAGCCGTTGTAGACGGACAGGCCCGCCGCGAGCGCCCACATCGAGTAGTCGGTGAGGAAGCCGACCCAGATGGCGTAGATGGTGATCAGCAGCGGGAGCGAACGGAACAGCTCGATGAAGGTGGCCGCCGCCCAGCGGACCGGCTTGTGGTCGGAGAGCCGGCCCACCACCAGGAGCACACCGAGGACCAGCGAGCCGATCGCGGCGAGACCGAACGCCTTGAGCGTGGCGATCAGGGCGTCGGCGATGTTCTGCCGGATGCCCGTGTAGTTGAAGATGTCCCACATCTCCGGGGCGAGGTGCCCCTTGTCGGCGAGCCGCACGATGCTGATGGCGATCAGCGCCGCGATGGCGAGGGTGCCGACGACGGCGTAGATCCGGTTGCGGACGACGGCCTTGGGACCCGGGGCGTCGAAGAGAACGCTGGCGCTCATCGGGCGACCTCCATGCGACGCTCCAGCAGCCGGAAGAGGCCGCTGATGGTAAACGTGACGACCAGATAGCCGAGGGCCACCCAGATGAAGACGGGGACGATGTCGTAGCCCTTGTCGCTCATCAGCTTCTGCCAGCCGAACAGTTCGGCGACGCTGAAGGCCCCGGCGATCGCGGAGTTCTTCGTGAGCGCGATGAAGATGCTGCTCAGCGGCGGGATCACGGTCCGGGTCGCCTGGGGGAGCACCACGATCCGGAGCGTCTGCGCGAACGTCATGCCGATCGAACGCGCGGCCTCGGCCTGCCCCAGCGGCACGGTGTTGATGCCGGAGCGGACCGCCTCGCACACGAACGACGAGGTGTAGAAACCGAGCGCCAGCGAGCCGAGCACGAACGGGCTCATCCCCGGGAAGAGGATCTCGGGCACGACGAAGAAGAAGATCAGGAAGAGCAGCGTCAGCGGGGTGTTGCGCATCAGCGTCACCCAGGCGGTGCCGAAGTACCGCAGTGGCGGCACCGGCGAGACCCGGAATCCGGCGATGAGCACACCGAGGACCAGGGCGATAACCGAGCTGACGGCGGTGATCGACACGGTTCCTATGAAGCCGTCGCGGAACTCTGGAAAATTGTCGAGCAGTACGTTCATGAGGTCTCCGCGTCGGCGGTCAGCGGCATCAGGGCAGGGGAAGGGGCGCCCCGTACGCTCGCCGTGCCCGGGGAAACCGGTCCGGCGGGGGAGTACGGGACGCCTGGGTCACTCGTGGGGCGTCGGTGACGGGGTGACGGGGTGACGGAGGCGGCCGTCGGACGGCGGGCCGGAGCCCACCGTCCGACGGCCGGCGGCGTCAGTAGCGCTCGATGGCCGGCGGGTCGACGTAGTCCGAGCCGGAAAGGCCCAGCGTGGCCTCGTAGATCTTCTTGTACGTGCCGTCCTTGACGCGGTCCTCCAGCGACTTGCTGATGGCCTCGCGGAGCACCTTGTCGTCCTTGTCCATTCCGACGCCGTAGGGCTCGTCGGTGAACGGCTCGCCGACGACGTGGAGCTTGCCGGAGTTGGCGGCGGCGTAGCCCTTGAGGATCGAGTCGTCCGTGGTGACGGCGTCGACCTGCTTGGTCAGCAGCTGCTGCACGCAGTCGGAGTACTTGGCCAGCTCGACGACCTTCGCGCCGTACTCCGGCTTCTTGATCTCCTGGAGCGGGGTGGAGCCGACGATCGAGCAGACCTTCTTGTCCTTCACCGACTCCTTGCCGGTGATCGACGTGTCGTCCTTGCGTGTCAGGAGAGCCGCGCCGGCCTTGTAGTACGGCCCGGCGAAGCCGACCTGCTTCTTGCGCTCGTCGTTGATCGTGTACGTGCCGACGTAGTAGTCGACCTGCCCCTTGGAGATGGCCGTCTCACGGACGCCGGAGTCGACGGTCTTCCACTCGATCTGCTTCTCGGAGAAGCCGAGGTCGGCCGCGACCATCCTGGCGATCTCGATGTCGAAGCCCGAGCGCTCCTTGGTCGACTGGTCCTCGAAGCCGAGGTACGGCTGGTCGGCCTTGGCGCCGATGATCAGCTTGCCGCGCTCCTTGGCCTTCTTGAAGACCGGCGAGTCCAGGTCGACGCCGGTGGCGGCGGTGTACTCGGGGAGCGCGGGAGCCTCGGAGGAACCCGGCTTCGTGCCACCCTGCTTGTCACCGGCGGAGCCCTCCTTGCCACCACACGCGGTCGCGGTCAGGGCGAGGACGGCGATGGCCGCTACGGCGGCGGACTTACGGAGCTTCATGGGAACAATCCTTAGGTCGTTGGTCGTAGGTCGTTGTCGTCAGTGGTGAAGGATCTTCGACAGGAAGTCCTTGGCCCGGTCGCTGCGCGGGTTGCTGAAGAACTGGTCGGGCGTCGCCTCTTCGACGATCTTCCCGTCAGCCATGAACACGACGCGGTTGGCGGCGGAACGGGCGAAGCCCATCTCGTGGGTGACGACGATCATCGTCATCCCGTCCCGGGCCAGCTGCTGCATGACTTCGAGGACCTCGTTGATCATCTCCGGGTCGAGAGCCGACGTGGGCTCGTCGAAGAGCATGACCTTCGGGTCCATCGCCAACGCCCGTGCGATCGCGACGCGTTGCTGCTGGCCACCGGAGAGCTGCGCCGGGTACTTGTCGGCCTGTACGCCGACGCCCACCCGGTCGAGCAGGGTCCGGGCCTTCTCCTCCGCCGCTTTCCTGTCGGCCTTGCGGACCTTGATCTGGCCCAGCATGACGTTCTCCAGCACCGTCTTGTGTGCGAAGAGATTGAACGACTGGAAGACCATGCCCACGTCGGCACGCAGCCTGGCCAGCTCCTTGCCCTCCTGGGGCAGGGGCCTGCCGTCGATCGAGATCGCTCCCGAATCGATCGTCTCCAAGCGGTTGATCGTGCGGCACAGCGTGGACTTGCCGGACCCGGAAGGCCCGATGACAACCACGACCTCGCCACGGGCGATGGTCAGGTCGATGTCCTGGAGCACATGCAGCGCGCCGAAGTGCTTGTTGACGTTGCTCAGTACGACCAGGTCGTTCGCCGCGGGCGCGGCATCCTCGGCGTCCTTGGTCACTGAAACTCCGCTCATCGGCTTCTTGCTCCGTCCTCCTCGGTTGAACAAGGACACTAATGACGCAGTGCTACCAACGTCATTACATCTGAGCGGAAATTGAGCATAACGATCCGGCGGCAACCGGACACTCCGCGTGAACAGGACGCCCCGCGCCGCCCGGAGGCGTACCGGGTGCATAACGGAAACCCTGCTGTAACCGGCAGGCTCTTGACTGACGTGCCGCTCATCGGCATGGATGCCTTCAGAGAGGTGGACGCGAAGCGTCGATGAACGGGAGTCCTCACGAAGGGTCTTCCCGGTGAAGCAGGGTGGAACGCGGGACTGCACCCGGTGACACCGTGCAACTGTTGTGCGAACGAACCCGAGGAGCCGTACGGCCCCCGGAGACACGGAGGGGAGGGTCATGAGACTGCTGCTCGTCGAGGACGACGACCATGTCGCGGCGGCCCTGTCCGCCGTGCTCGCCCGGCACGGATTCCAGGTCGTGCACGCCCGCAACGGCGAGGAGGCCCTGCGCGCGCTGCTGCCCGCCGAGAAGGAGCCCTTCGGGGTGATCCTCCTCGACCTCGGCCTGCCCGACCAGGACGGCTACGAGGTGTGCGGGAAGATCCGCAAACGCACCGCGACTCCCGTGATCATGGTCACCGCCCGCGCCGACGTGCGGTCACGCATCCACGGACTCAACCTCGGCGCCGACGACTACGTCACCAAGCCGTACGACACCGGCGAGCTGCTCGCCCGTATCCACGCGGTCGCCCGGCGCACCACCAGCGGTGAGGACGCCGCGCCGACCCCCGTCGCCGCCCTGCGCCTCGGGCCGGTCGCCATCGAGCTGCCGACGCGCCGGGTCAGCGTCGACGGCTCGGAAGTCCAGCTCACCCGCAAGGAGTTCGACCTGCTGGCCCTCCTCGCCCAGCGCCCCGGCGTCGTCTTCCGCCGCGAGCAGATCATCAGCGAGGTCTGGCGCACCAGCTGGGAGGGCACCGGACGCACCCTGGAGGTCCACGTCGCCTCCCTGCGCTCCAAGCTGCGGCTGCCCGCCCTGATCGAGACCGTGCGGGGCGTCGGCTACCGGCTCGTCGCACCGTCCGCGTAACGGGCGGGTACGTCTCCCGGTGCGCTCCCGTCTGCTCCCGCTGCTCATCGTCCTGATGGCCGCCGTCCTGCTCACCCTCGGCCTCCCGCTCGCGGTGAGCGTGGCGGCGGCCGAACAGCAGCGTCTGGTGATCGACCGGATCGACGACACCGCACGGTTCGCCGCCCTGGCGCAGTCCATCACCGACATCTCCCCGGACAGCGAGGAGCGCCGCCGCACCCTCCAGACCGACCTGGAGCTCTACGCCTCGGTGTACGACATCCGCGCCGGCGTCTTCTTCCGGGATGACCGGGCCCTGGCCAAGGCCCCCGGCTTCTGGACCCTGCCCGTCGAGGGGGAGGGGCGCACGGCCTTCAGTGAGGCGCTGCTGGGCCGCCGCTCGCACGACCCCCCGCAGGTCTGGCCCTGGCACGACGGCCGCGTCGTCGTCGCCTCACCCGTCGTGCGCGACGGCGACGTGGTCGCCGTGGTCGTCATCGACTCGCCCACCGGCGAGATGCGGTCCCGGATCCTGCGGACCTGGCTGTTCATCGGCCTCGGCGAGGCGCTGGCCCTGCTGGTGGCGGTCGGGGCGGCGGTCCGGCTCACCGGCTGGGTCCTGCTGCCCGTACGGACCCTGGACGCGGCCACCCGCGACATCGCCGGCGGCCGCATGCGCTCCCGGGTCGCCGCCTCCGCCGGGCCGCCGGAGCTCAGACACCTGGCCCGCTCCTTCAACGAGATGGCGGACAACGTCGAGGACGTGCTGGAGCAGCAGCGCGCCTTCGTCGCCGACGCCTCGCACCAGCTGCGCAACCCGCTCGCCGCCCTGCTGCTGCGTATCGAGCTCCTTGCCCTGGAGCTGCCCGAGGACAACGAGGAGATCGCCGCCGTGCGCACCGAGGGCAAGCGGCTGGCCCGGGTCCTGGACGACCTCCTGGACCTCGCGCTGGCCGAGCACGCGGAGGCGGACCTCCAGCTGATCGACATCGTTCCGCTCACTGCCGAGCGGGTCGCCTCCTGGCGCCCGATGGCGGAGCGGGAGGGGGTGGCTCTCACTCTGGGAGGAGCCCCGGCGGCCACCGCCTGGGCCGACCCCATCGCGGTCTCCAGCGCCCTGGACGCGGTTATCGACAACGCCCTGAAGTTCACCCCCGCCGGGGAGGACGTACGGGTCACCGTCGCCGTAGGAGCCCTCGCGGCGACCGTTGTCGTCGCCGACCGGGGCCCCGGCCTCACCGAAGCGGAGCTGGAACGGGTCGGGGACCGCTTCTGGCGCAGCGCCCGCCACCAGAACGTCAGCGGATCGGGCCTGGGCCTCTCCATCTCCCGGGTGCTGCTCGCGGCGGGCGGCGGCTCGATCGCGTACGAGCACCACGAACCGCACGGTCTGCGGGTGACGGTTTCGGTCCCCCGCGACCTGCCGGGCGGCTGAGTCGAGGGGCCGCAGAGGGGCACCGGGAGATCAGGGCCGACGGCGGCTCAGGGTTGGCGACGGCTCGGGACCGGCTACGACTCAGGGCTGGCTACGGCTAAAGACCGGCCTCACGGCTTCACCGAGCGGTAGTAGTCCTTGGCCCCGTCGTGCACGTCCAGCGGATCCGTGTAGATCGCCGTCCGCAGATCCACCAACTGCGCCGCGTGAACCTCGCGGCCGATCCGGTCCCGACTGTTGATCACCGTCCGGGTGAAGACCTCGGTCATGGCCGCGTCCGTACGGTCGGTCGTGACGATCAGGTTGGCGATGGCGACCGTGGGCACCGACTGACCCTGCTGGGCCTGCGGATAGGCGTCTGCGGGCATCATGGCCGACCGGTAGAAACGGGTGGGACCGGTCGCCGCCTGCAACCTCGCGACCAGGTCCGCCTCCAGCGGCACCAGCCGGATGGCGAAGCGCTGCGACAGCTCCTGCACGGCCGCGGTCGGCAGCCCGCCCGACCAGAAGAAGGCGTCGAGCCGACCCTGGATCAGCCGTATGGGCATGGTGTCGATGCCCACGGGCACCGGGGTGATGTCGTCGGCCGGATCGAGCCCCGCCGCCGTCAGCAGCCGGTCCGCGACCAGCCGCACCCCGGAGCCCTCCTGGCCGACGCCCACCCGCTTGCCCCGCAGGTCGGAGGCCTTGCGGATGTCGGAGTCGCGGGGGACGACCAGCTGGACGTAGTCGTCGTACAGCCGGACGCAGCCGCGCAGCCGCTGGGCCCCGGGCCTGCCGTCGCGCAGATAGGTGGCCACGGCGTCGGCGGTCGCGATGGTGAAGTCCGCCTCGCCCGTCGCCACCCGGGCGAGATTCTGCTGCGACCCCTCGCTGGTCCGCAGCCGTATGGACACCTCCGGCATGTCCTTGCGGAGCGCACCCTCCAACCGTTCCCCGTACCGCTGGTAGACGCCGCTGGGCACCCCGGTGGAGAAGGTGAGCGGCCCGCTCGGCTCTCCCCCGTCCCCCGCGGGCCGCAGCCACCACGCGAGCAGCCCGAGCACGACGGCGAGGACGGCACCCGTCTGCAGGGTGCGCCGGCGGCCGAATCGGGACGGAGCGTGGGACATGCGCGCGATCCTGCCAGCTCACCCGCCCCGCTGGCCAGGCTTCCCCGTGAGGCCCGGCCCACGGCGGACGGGCGGGGGCGGGGAGCGGCAGGGACAGCGCCGGTAGGGGCAGGGGAAGGGGACGGGAGGGGGCTGTCCGTCAACCGCCTACCCTTGTCCCATGAGCAGCGGCAACCGGAGCGAAGCAGTGGACGTCCAGAAGAGCTACGAGGTGCGCACCTACGGGTGCCAGATGAACGTCCACGACTCCGAACGGCTGTCGGGTCTCCTGGAGGGCGCCGGTTATGTCCGGGCCCCCGAAGGTTCCGACGGCGACGCCGACGTCGTCGTCTTCAACACCTGCGCGGTGCGGGAGAACGCCGACAACAAGCTTTACGGAAACCTCGGCCGCCTCGCGCCCATGAAGGCCAAGCGCCCCGGGATGCAGATCGCCGTCGGCGGCTGTCTCGCGCAGAAGGACCGCGACACCATCGTCAAGCGGGCCCCCTGGGTCGATGTCGTCTTCGGCACCCACAACATCGGCAAACTGCCGGTCCTCCTGGAGCGCGCCCGCATCCAGGAAGAGGCGCAGATCGAGATCGCGGAATCCCTGGAGGCCTTCCCCTCCACGCTCCCCACCCGCCGCGAGTCCGCCTACGCCGCGTGGGTCTCCATCTCGGTCGGCTGCAACAACACCTGCACCTTCTGCATCGTCCCGGCGCTGCGCGGCAAGGAGAAGGACCGCCGCACCGGCGACATCCTGGCCGAGATCGAGGCCCTGGTCTCCGAGGGCGTCTCCGAGATCACCCTGCTCGGCCAGAACGTGAACGCGTACGGCTCCGACATCGGCGACCGCGAGGCCTTCTCCAAGCTGCTGCGCGCCTGCGGCTCCATCGAGGGCCTGGAGCGCGTCCGTTTCACCTCGCCGCATCCCCGCGACTTCACCGACGACGTCATCGCCGCCATGGCCGAGACACCGAACGTGATGCCGCAGCTGCACATGCCGATGCAGTCCGGCTCGGACCGCATCCTGAAGGCGATGCGCCGCTCCTACCGCCAGGAGCGCTTCCTGGGGATCATCGAGAAGGTGCGTGCCGCGATGCCGGACGCCGCCATCTCCACGGACATCATCGTGGGCTTCCCCGGCGAGACCGAGGAGGACTTCGAGCAGACGATGCACGCCGTCCGCGAGGCGCGTTTCGCCAACGCGTTCACCTTCCAGTACTCCAAGCGTCCCGGGACCCCCGCCGCCGACATGGACGGTCAGATCCCCAAGGCGGTCGTCCAGGAGCGGTACATGCGCCTGTCCGCCCTCCAGGAGCAGATCTCCTGGGACGAGAACAAGAAGCAGGTCGGACGCACTCTGGACGTCATGGTCGCGGAGGGCGAGGGACGCAAGGACGGTGCGACCCGACGCCTCTCCGGCCGCGCCCCCGACAACCGGCTGGTCCACTTCACGCAGCCCGAGAGGGCCGTGCGCCCCGGCGACGTGGTGACCGTCGAGATCACCTACGCCGCCCCGCACCACCTGCTCGCCGAGGGCACGCCGCTCGCCGTACGGCCCACCCGTGCGGGCGACGCCTGGGAGAAGCGCGACACCGAGGCCGCCGCCAAGCCCGCCGGAGTGATGCTCGGCCTCCCCGGCATCGGCGCCCCGGACCCGCTCCCGGCCGCCGCGGCCCCGGCCTGCGGCATCGGCTGACGGCTTCGGGCGTCAGCCGTCGGCGCCGGGCCACGGCATCCGGCCTGCGGCTTCGGGCGTCAGTCGTCGGTGTCGGGAGTCGTCGGCCGTGGGCGCCGGGCCACAGCCCATGGTTCCCGGCTCACGGCTTCGGGCGTCAGCCACCGGCCCCGGGCCACAGCCCATGGCTCACGGCTCCCGGCTTACGGCTCACGCGCGGCCGGGGCCGGCCCCGGCCCACCGCCCTTGCCCCAGCCGCCGCCCACGGTCGGTGGGTCCCGGCTCCCGCCTCGCGGCAAGTACGCTGACCGCCATGCTTGTCGCCGCCGCCGTGTGCCCCTGTCCGCCACTCCTGGTGCCCGAGGTCGCCGCCGGGGCCGCCCCCGAGCTCGCCGCCGCGCGTGACGCGTGCCTCGACGCCGTGGGGGTGCTCGCCGCCTCGCGCCCGGACCTGCTCGTCGTCGTGGGGCCGGGCGACGACCGGTCCGCCGGGCCCTACCCGGCGGGGGCGCGCGGTTCCTTCCAGGGCGTCGGCGTGGACCTCGGCGTGATGCTCGGCGACGCACCCCGGGGCGCCGCCGCCCCGGGCCGGCCGCTGCCCCAGTCCCTCACGGTGGGCGCATGGCTGCTGGGCTGGGCCCGATGGGCGGGCGCTCCCGTCGAAGGGCTCGCCGTGGCGGAGCGGGAGGCCGCCGAGCAGTGTGCGGAGGCCGGACGCTCCCTCGCCCGCCGTGCCGAGCGGGTCGCGCTCCTGGTGATGGGCGACGGCAGCGCCTGCCGCACCCTCAAGGCGCCCGGCTACCTCGACGACCGGGCCGCCGCCTTCGACGTACGGGCCACCGAAGCGCTCGGCGCCGCGGACCTCGACGCCCTCGCGGCGCTCGACGTGACGCTCGCCCATGAGCTGAAGGCGGCCGGCCGGGCCCCCTGGCAGCTGCTCGGCGGCGCCGCGCGGGACGCCGGTCTCGCCGGACGGCTGCTGTACGAGGACGCCCCGTACGGCGTGGGCTACACCGTCGCCGCCTGGTCCTGAACGGACCGGCGGCGGGCGCGGAGCACTCGGCTCCACACCCGCCGCCGGGGCCCGGCCACCGCGTCAGGAAGCGGGCGGCGGCGGAGGAGGGGTGCCCCCGTCCTTCTGCCCCAGCTTGTCCACGGCCTCCTTGGCCTTGCGCGTACCCGAATCGATCTTGTCGCTGTATTTGCCCTTGGTCTTCTGGTCGACCGTGCGTGCGGCCTTGTCGAGGCCCTGCTCGATCTTGCCCCCGTGCTGCTGCGCGAGGTCACTGACCTTGTCCTTGGCCGGTCCCAGCTTGGCCTTCAGGTTGTCCAGGAACCCCATTGGGTCACCTTCCGTGCAGTGAGGACTGTTCGCGGGAGCGTTCTCCCGCCCCCATTGTCCGTCACCTGTCCGTTCCTGCCGTTTTTACGCGCCCTATAGCGCCCTGCAGCGCCCTGCGGCGTTTTCCGAGCGCATCCTTGACGTCGCCTTCCGCACTCGGTTCGGTTGCCTTCCGCACGCGGCCCGGTCGCCTTCCGTACTCGGTGTGTTCGCCCTCCGCACCCGGTGTGTTCGGGACGGTCCGGATATTTGGGAGACTGTCCGGGTGACCCCTCCCACCTCCGCCCCCCGCGTCATCACCGTCGTAGGCCCCACCGCAGCCGGAAAATCGGATCTGGGGGTCTTTCTCGCCCAGCGGCTCGGCGGCGAGGTGATCAACGCCGACTCCATGCAGCTCTACCGGGGGATGGACATCGGCACCGCGAAGCTGACGCTCCCCGAGCGTGACGGCGTGCCGCACCGGCTGCTGGACATCTGGGACGTCACCGAGGCGGCCAGCGTCGCCGAGTACCAGCGCCTGGCCCGCCTGGAGATCGACCGGCTGCTCGCCGAAGGACGCACGCCCGTCCTGGTCGGCGGATCCGGGCTGTACGTGAAGGGCACCATCGACGCCCTGGAGTTCCCCGGTACGGACCCCGAGGTGCGCGCCCGTCTCGAAGCGGAGCTGGCCGAGCGCGGCTCGGGCGCCCTGCACGAACGCCTCACCGCCGCCGACCCGGACGCCGCCCGGTCCATTCTGGCGAGCAACGGCCGCCGTATCGTCCGCGCCCTCGAAGTCATCGAGATCACCGGCAAGCCCTTCACCGCCAACCTCCCCGGCGACGAGCCTGTCTACGACTCCGTACAGATCGGCGTCGATGTGGACCGCCCCGAACTGGACGAGCGCATCGCGCTGCGCGTCGACCGGATGTGGGAGGCGGGACTCGTGGACGAGGTGCGCACCCTGGAGGCCTCCGGGCTGCGCGAGGGCCTCACGGCCTCGCGGGCCCTCGGCTATCAGCAGATCCTCGCGGCGCTCGCGGGGGAGTGCACCGAGGACGACGCGCGGGCCGAGACCGTGCGCGCCACCAAGCGCTTCGCCCGCCGTCAGGACTCGTGGTTCCGCCGCGACCCGCGTGTCGTGTGGCTCGCCGGCGGACACCGAGACCGGCGGGAACTCCCGCACCGGGCGCTGACGTTGGTCGAACGAGCGGTCACAGCCTGATCACGTGATGGCATCGGGAAGCTCCGCCCGTCAATTCGGCGCCCGTGATCGTGCCATCATCGAGCATCGATCCACCAGTGGAGTCCGAGTTCCGAGTTGGGAGGGCGCGTGGCGATGGAGGCCGGCCCTCGCGACACGGAGCAGCGCGACACAGAGCACGACGTGCCGTCACCGCGGGAGACCGCGGGACGGCTGAGCCCGGACGGGCCCGACGAGCAGGACGTGCCCCCCGAGGTCGAGGTCGAGCTGCGGCCCACCCGCAAGCTGCGGATCTGGCAGCTCGCGCCCATCATCGTGCTGGCCGCGGTCGGCTCGCTGATGTTCGCCTTCCCCCTCGCCTTCGAGTTCGGCGACGGCGGCGCGATCGTCGCCATGCTGGGGCTCCTGATCAGCTGCTGCGCGGCCGGCTGGGGCATGATGGCGGCCCGCCGCGTCGGCCACACCTGGCCGGGACTGCCCTCCCGCGGCTCGGGCGACCGCCCCGACTGGCGGGTGATCGCGCTGTACGTCGCGACCGGCGTCGCCCTGGTCGCCCTCGCCGTCTGGCGCGTGGCCCGGCTGCGCTGACGGCCGCGGTGGGCCCGGTACACCGGGTCCGATCGCGCGGGTCACAGGCCCGGACACCGGGTCGAGTCGTGCGGGTGCACGGACCGGGGTGCTGGGTCGCGTCGGGCGGGTGCACGGGCCAGAGCGCCGGGTCCGCTCGTGCGGGTTGTCGGTGCCGCCTCGTACAGTTGGCCTGTGAGCACCTCGCAGATCGCCTTCCTCAAGGGTCACGGCACCGAGAACGACTTCGTGATCGTCCCGGACCCGGACAACGCCCTCACGCTGCCCGCCGCCGTCGTCGCCCGGCTCTGCGACCGCCGGGCCGGCATCGGCGGGGACGGACTGCTGCACGTCGTGCGGTCCGCCGCCCACCCCGAAGCGCGGGACATGGCGGACGCCGCCGAGTGGTTCATGGACTACCGCAACGCGGACGGCTCGATCGCCGAGATGTGCGGCAACGGCGTTCGCGTCTTCGCCCACTACCTTCAGCGCGCCGGTCTCGTCGAGGAGGGCGACCTCACCGTCGCCACCCGGGGCGGCCCCAAGCGCGTGCACCTCGCCAAGAACGGCGACATCACGGTTTCCATGGGACGCGCGCTGCTGCCCGAGGAGAGCGTCACGGTCAGCGTCGGCGACCGCAGCTGGCCCGCCCGCAACGTCAACATGGGCAACCCGCACGCCGTCGCCTTCGTCGACGACCTCGGCCATGCCGGTGATCTGTTCACCGCCCCGCCCATCAGCCCCGAGGCCGTCTACCCCGAGGGCGTCAACGTCGAATTCGTCGTCGACCGGGGCCCGCGCCACGTCGGCATGCGCGTCCACGAGCGGGGCTCCGGCGAGACCCGGTCCTGCGGCACCGGCGCCTGCGCGGTCGCCGTCGCCACCGCCCGCCGCGACGGCGCCGACCCCGCCGGGACCGGCCTCCCCGCCACGTACCGGGTGGATCTTCCCGGCGGCACGCTCGTCATCACCGAGCACCCCGACGGCGCGATCGACATGACCGGACCCGCCGTGATCGTCGCCGAGGGCGTCATCGACCCGTCCTGGCTCGACACGGAAGCCCTCTAGGAAACCTGCGACCCGAGACCGTCCCGAAGCAGCCACCCGGCCGGATTCGCTCGAAACGGTGATCGGCCGGAGCTTCGCTCGAATGGGTGATCCGTTTCACGCTGGGCGAGAGCTGGACTGCGCCACGTGGTGGGGTCGATAGCATCAAGCACCGGCCCTGAGGGGCATCCGCTCCTCCCCAGCGCCGGTCGACGTCGCCGGAGGTGCCCATGAGTGCAGAGGCCGCCGATCCGGGCGCCCCCCTTCGCAGGCGGAGCCGCCCCCGGATCGATCTGCGCAGACTGGGCCGGGTGGCACTGCGCGGCCCGGTCTCCCGCGACCGGCTGCCCGATGCCATCGGACACGTCGCCGAGGCGCACCGCGCCCACCACCCCGACGCCGACCTCACCATCCTGCGGCGGGCGTACGTCCTCGCGGAGTCCTCGCACCGCGGCCAGATGCGCAAGAGCGGCGAGCCGTACATCACGCACCCGCTGGCCGTCACCCTGATCCTCGCCGAGCTCGGCGCCGAGACCACCACCCTCACCGCCTCCCTGCTCCACGACACCGTCGAGGACACGGAGGTGACGCTCGATCAGGTGCGGGAGCAGTTCGGCGACGAGGTCTGCTATCTCGTCGACGGCGTCACCAAGCTGGAGAAGGTAGACTACGGCGCCGCCGCCGAACCGGAGACCTTCCGCAAGATGCTCGTCGCCACCGGCAACGACGTCCGGGTCATGTCGATCAAGCTCGCGGACCGGCTGCACAACGTGCGCACCCTCGGTGTGATGCGCCCCGAGAAGCAGGCCAGGATCGCCAAGGTCACCCGGGACGTCCTCATCCCGCTCGCCGAACGGCTCGGCGTGCAGGCGCTCAAGACCGAGCTGGAGGACCTGGTCTTCGCGATCCTGCAACCCGAGGAGTACGAGCACACCCGCGCCCTGATCAGCGCCGCGGCAGGCCAGGACGCCCCCCTCGAAACCATCGCCGACAACGTACGGCACACCCTGCGGGCCGCCGGTATCAGCGCCGAAGTCCTGATCAGGCCACGCCACTTCGTCTCCGTGCACCGGGTCCGCAGGAAACGCGGTGAACTGCGCGGCACCGACTTCGGCCGGCTGCTCGTCCTCGTCGGCGAGGACGCCGACTGCTACGCCGTCCTCGGTGAACTGCACACCTGCTTCACCCCGGTGATCTCCGAGTTCAAGGACTTCATCGCCGCCCCCAAGTTCAACCTGTACCAGTCGCTGCACACTGCCGTCGTCGGCCCCGGGGGCGCCGTCGCCGAAGTCCTCATCCGTACGCACCGGATGCACAAGGTCGCCGAAGCGGGCGTCGTCGCGCTGGGCAACCCGTACGCCCAGGACCACACCGCCGCCCCGCAGACCGAGCCGTCCGACGAGCGCGCCGACCCGACCCGGCCCGGCTGGCTCTCCCGGCTGCTGGACTGGCAGGAGTCCGCCACCGACCCCGACACCTTCTGGACCACCCTGCGCGACGACCTCGCCCAGGACCGCGAGATCACCGTGTTCCGCACCGACGGCGGCACCGTCGGGCTGCCCGCCGGGGCCAGCTGCGTCGACGCCGCCTACGCGCAGTACGGCGACCGCGCGCACACCTCCATCGGGGCCCGGGTCAACGGCCGCCTCGCCACCCTGAGCACGGTCCTCAGCGACGGCGACACCGTGCAGCTGCTGCTCGCCCAGGACACCGCCTCCGGCCCCTCGCCCGACTGGCTCGACCATGTGCGTACCCCCGCCGCCCGGATCGCGATCACCGGCTGGCTCACCGACCACCCCGACGAGGCGAAGCCCGGCCCGGAGACCGTGGACGCGAGCGGACCCGGCCGGCCCGAGCCGGCCGTCGGCGCCCCGGTACGCGACGCTCAGGCCGTCGCGCCGGCGCGCACCCGGTCCGGCCCCCGCTCCACCGGCGTCGTCGTCGACGGGCCGGGCGCGCCGGTGCGCCTGGCCGGCTGCTGCACGCCGGTGCCCCCCGACGAGCTGACCGGCTTCGTCGTCCGCGGCGGCGCGGTCACCGTGCACCGCCGCGAGTGCCCCGCCGTGGCCGCCATGCAGGAGATCGGCCGTGCCCCGGTCGGGGCCCGCTGGGCGGACGCCGGGGGCCGGGAGTCCGACGCGGGCTGCCGGGTCACCCTCGTCGCCGAGTCCTTCGGCCGGCCCCGGCTCCTCGCCGACCTCACCGAGGCCATCGCCACCGCCGGGGCGGCGATCTTCTCCGCCACCGTGGAGCCGCCCAGTGAGCAGCGGGTCCGCCACACCTACACCCTCCAGCTCCCCGATGCGGCGGGTCTTCCCGCCCTGATGCGCGCCATGCGCGAGGTCGCCGGGGTCTACGACGTCAGCCGCGCCCAGCAACCGTCCTCGTCCGGCTGAGCCAATCCGTAAGCAGCTCGTCCGAAATCAGCGCGCCCGAAACGGCTCGTCCGAAGCGGCTCGCTCCGGAAGCGGCCTGTTCCGGCCGGCCGAGCTGTTCCACCCCCGGCGGTGCGTTCTCGTTCGGGTGGTGTGGAGCGCGGCTCCCCGCCGGGACCGACGAGCGCTGATAGCGGTAGTCCATGCCGCTCCTGACCCGCCGCCTGCGCGCCGCCCTGCTGGCGACTGCCTCGGCCACTCTCGTCGCCGCCACCCTGCCCGCCCCCGAGCCCCTGGGCATCGGAGACCGGCTCTTCCCCGAGCTGGGCAACCCCGGCTACGACGTACTCGCGTACGACATCGACCTCACGTACCACGGCAGCAACACCGAGCCCCTGGACGCCGTCACGAAGATCAGGGCCCGCACCACCGCCGCACTGGACCGGATCAACCTCGACTTCGCCCGGGGCACCGTCCACGGGGTCGAGGTCAACGGACGGGCCGCCGACTTCGGCAGCAAGCGTGAGGACCTGGTCGTCCGGGCCCCCCGCCGTCTCCCCGCGGGCGTACCGCTGAACATCACCGTCCGGCACACCAGCGACCCGAGCGGATCCGGGGACGACGGCGGCTGGGTCCGTACCGCCGACGGGCTCGCCATGGCCAACCAGGCCGACGCCGCCCACCGCGTCTTCCCGAGCAACGACCACCCCTCGGACAAGGCGTACTTCACCTTCCGGATCACCGCCCCGGAGAAGCTGACGGCGGTCGCGGGCGGCCTGCCCGCGGGGAAGACCCGGCGCGGGGCCACGACCACCTGGACGTACCGCACCGAGCACCCCATGGCCACCGAGCTGGCCCAGGTCTCCATCGGCAGCTCCGCCGTCGCGCACCGCACGGGACCGCACGGACTGCCGGTCCGCGACGTCGTCCCGGCCGCCGACCGCAAGACGCTGGAGCCGTGGCTGAAGAAGACCCCGGCCCAGCTGGAGTGGATGGAGAAGCAGGTCGGGCGCTACCCCTTCGAGACGTACGGGGTACTCGTCGCCGACAGCCCCATCGGCTTCGCCCTGGAGACCCAGACGCTCTCGCTGTTCGGGAAGTCGTTCTTCACCGAGCCCGGCTACCCGGAGTGGTACGTCGACTCGGTGATGATCCACGAGCTGGCCCACCAGTGGTTCGGCAACAGCGTCTCGCCCGAGAGCTGGTCCGACCTGTGGCTCAACGAAGGACACGCCAGCTGGTACGAGGCCCGGTACGCCGAGGAGAACGGGGGTGTGACCCTGGAGCGGCGGATGCGGCACGCGTACACGCTCTCCGACGGCTGGCGCGCGGACGGCGGCCCTCCGGCGCACCCGGACGGCCCGGTCCCGGGGCAGAAGCTCAGCCTGTTCCGCCCGGTCATGTACGACGGCAGCGCGCTGGTGCTCTACGCCCTGCGCCAGGAGATCGGCGAGGCCGCGTTCGACCGGCTGGAGCGCACCTGGGTCCGGGTGCACCGGGACTCCACGGCGGCCACCGAGGACTTCACCCGGCTGGCGTCCGGCATCGCGGGACGGGACCTGACCGCCTTCTTCGACGGCTGGCTGTACGGGAAGAAGACCCCGGCGATGCCCGGCCACCCCGACTGGAGCAGCGCGAAACCCGCGTGACGGGCCCGGTGGGGCCGTGCCACTATCGACGCGTCGGCGCGGCGGGACGCACCGGGGTTCCCGGAAGGGAATCATCCGGGAAGATCACACGTTGTGACTGACGTAAAGACTTCTATCGACGTAAGGATCCAATGACCTCCTCTTCTTCCCTTCCCCAGGACGCGCAGGACGCGCAGAGCGCCACGGAGAACACCCCCGAGAGCCTCACCGAAAGCCTTCGGGCCGACGCCCTGATGGAAGAGGACGTCGCCTGGAGCCAGGAGATCGACGGAGCGCGGGACGGCGACCAGCTGGACCGCTCCGAGCGTGCCGCGCTGCGGCGCGTGGCCGGTCTCTCCACGGAGCTCGAGGACGTCACCGAGGTCGAGTACCGCCAGCTGCGCCTGGAGCGCGTGGTGCTGGTGGGCGTCTGGACCTCGGGGACGGTGCACGACGCGGAGATCTCCCTCGCGGAGCTCGCCGCACTCGCCGAGACGGCGGGCGCACAGGTGCTGGACGCGGTGTACCAGCGGCGCGACAAGCCGGACCCGGCCACCTACATCGGCTCGGGCAAGGCGCTGGAGCTCCGTGACATGGTGCTCGAATCCGGTGCCGACACCGTCGTCTGCGACGGTGAGCTGAGCCCCGGCCAGCTGATCCACCTGGAAGACGTCGTCAAGGTGAAGGTGGTCGACCGGACCGCGCTGATCCTCGACATCTTCGCCCAGCACGCCAAGTCCCGCGAGGGCAAGGCACAGGTCTCGCTGGCCCAGATGCAGTACATGCTGCCGCGGCTGCGCGGCTGGGGTCAGTCGCTCTCCCGTCAGATGGGCGGCGGCGGTTCCAGCGGCGGTGGCGGCATGGCCACGCGTGGTCCCGGTGAGACCAAGATCGAGACGGACCGGCGACGGATCCGCGAGAAGATGGCGAAGATGCGCCGGGAGATCGCGGAGATGAAGACCGGCCGCGAGATCAAGCGGCAGGAGCGCAAGCGCAACAAGGTGCCCTCCGTCGCCATCGCCGGATACACCAACGCCGGCAAGTCCTCGCTCCTCAACCGCCTGACCGGGGCCGGTGTCCTGGTGGAGAACTCCCTGTTCGCCACCCTGGACCCGACCGTCCGCCGGGCCGAGACGCCGAGCGGCCGTATCTACACCCTGGCCGACACCGTCGGGTTCGTCCGGCATCTGCCGCACCACCTCGTCGAGGCGTTCCGCTCCACCATGGAGGAGGTCGGCGAGTCCGATCTCATCCTCCACGTGGTGGACGGCTCCCACCCGGTGCCGGAGGAGCAGCTCGCCGCGGTGCGCGAGGTCATCCGGGACGTCGGCGCGGTGGACGTACGCGAGATCGTCGTGATCAACAAGGCGGACGCGGCGGACCCCCTGGTCCTCCAGCGGCTGCTGCGCAACGAGAAGTACGCCATCACGGTCTCGGCCAGGACCGGCGCCGGAATCGACGAGCTCCTCGCGCTCATCGACGCCGAGCTGCCCCGTCCGTCCGTCGAGATCGAGGTGCTCGTGCCGTACATCCAGGGGGCTCTGGTCTCCCGGGTGCACGCCGAGGGCGAGGTGCTCTCCGAGGAGCACACCGCCGATGGCACCCTGCTCAAGGCCCAGGTCCACGAGGAGCTGGCCGCGGAGCTCGGGACCTTCGTCCCCGCCGCGCACTGACGATCGCGGCACCGCACGACGAACCGAAGGCCCGGCCCTCCAGGAATCTCCAGGAGGGCCGGGCCTTCGGCGTACGTACAGCCCTCAGCGACCGGCGAACTTCTCGCTCATCATCGTGAAGGTGCGCCGGGCGTCCTCACCGAGCCGAGGGCCGGCCAGCCAGCCGGCGGTGACCGGGCCGATCGAGGTGTTGGACACCAGCATCGACTTCCCGTCCGGCCCGGCGACGAACCAGCCGCCGCCGGAGGAGCCGCCGGTCATCGTGCAGCCGATCCGGTACATGACCGGAGTGCCCGGGGCGATCGAGAGCCGGCCGGGACGGTCGACGCACCGGTGCATCAGCAGCCCGTCGTAGGGCGGACCGGCCGGGTAGCCCCAGGCGCCCATGCCGCTGATCCGCTGGACCTCGGGGGCGTCGAAGGAGACCGACAGCGCGTTGCCCACCGTCTCCTCCAGCGACTTCGTGCCGCTCGAAGGCTTCACATGCAGGATCGCGTAGTCGTACGGCGCGCCCGCTCCGCCCGTCGGGCCACCGCCGGAGATCCACTCGCCGGAGGACGCGGCCCAGTCCGCCCAGTAGGTGCCGTAGGGGGCGATCTCCTGCGGCCGCGCGGTCCGCAGCTGCGCCGCGTTCTTGCCCTGGTCGTTGTACGAGGGCACGAAGACGATGTTGCGGTACCAGCCGCCGCCCGCGCCGGCGTGCACGCAGTGCCCGGCGGTCCACACGAGGTTCGACCGGCCGGGGTTCTTCGGGTCCTTCACGACCGTGCCCGAGCAGACCATGGAGCCCTTGGGCGAGTCGAAGAAGACCTTGCCGACCGGTGCGGCATGCCGGTGGTAGGGCAGCTTCTCCGGCTTGGCCCGTACCGGGGCGGGCTCCGGGTCGCTGACGTCCTGCCCGGCGGAGAGGTCACCGGCCGCCATCGTCTTGGCGGGCTCCTCGGCCGACGCCATCCGGTCCGGCTTCCACAGGCCGTCGATGACCGGGTTGACGAAGTCCTCGGCCTTGCGGAGCCAGCGGTCCTTGTCCCAGTTCTTCCACTCCCCGTCCTTCCACTTCTCCGGGTCCACCCCGTGCTTCTCCAGGGCGTCGCCCAGTTCGCCGGGAAGGCCGGCGGCGGGGTCCTTGCCGGAGGCCTCGTCGGTGGCCGACGGCTTCGCGGCAGCGGCGTCCTCGTCCGGGCCACAGGCTGTGGCCGTCAGTGTGAGCGCCGCGACGAGGCCGGTAGCGGCCAGCAGCGGACGTATCGATCGCATGGAAGAGAACCCCCTGAGCGGCTGAGTCGTACGGTTGTTTCGCGTGCGTGGATATCCGGTCGCAGTGTGTCATGTGCTTGTCATGCATGATCCCGGGGTTCACCGCCGGTCAAGCGCGGCCCCCGGCCGGCGACTGCCGTGCCAGGGGCCGAGGATGAGGTCCCGTGCGGAGAATCCCGTCGCCGGGCCTACCGGCCCGCGTACTTCTCGCTGACCGCGCGGTAGATGCCCTCGGCCTCCTTACCGAGCCGCGGACCGGCCAGCCAGCCCGCCGTGACCGGGCCGATCGAGGTGTTCGAGACCAGGGCGGGCTTGCCGTCCCGGCCCGCCGCGACCCAGCCGCCGCCGGAGGAGCCACCGGTCATCGTGCAGCCGATGCGGTACATCGTCGGCTCGTCCTGGCGGACCGAGAGACGGCCCGGCTCGTCCTGGCACTGGAGCAGCTTCTGACCGTCGAACGGCGGCGCGGCCGGGTAGCCCGTGGCCGTCATGCCGGCGATCTCCGGCACGGCGGGAGCGTCGAACTCCACCGGCAGCGCCGAACCGACCGTCTCCTCCAGCGACTTGCCGCCCGCGCCCTTCTCCGGCGCCACGTGCAGCACCGCGAAGTCGTACGGGGCGCCCTGGCCGCCGACCGCCGCGCCCTCGGCGATCCACTGCTCGGAGGTCTGGGCCCACTGGCCCCACCACACACCGTAGGGAGCGATCTTCTCCTTGGACGCGGTCTCCAGCTCGGCCAGCGACAGGCCGTCGTTGTTGTACGCCGGGACGAAGGCGATGTTGCGGTACCAGCCGCCCTTCTTGCCCGCGTGGACACAGTGCCCGGCGGTCCACACCATGTTGGACCTGCCGGGGTTCGCCGGGTCCTTCACCACGGTCGCGGAACAGACCATCGAGCCCTGGGGGCCGTCGAAGAGCAGCTTCCCGGACTCCGGGGCGTTGTCGTGGTACGGCGTCGCGACACCGGCCGCCCGGACCGGGGACGGCGTCGGGTCCGTCACGCCGTCGTCGCCCGAGATGTCGTTGTCGACCGGGTTCTCCGGCGGCTTGTCGGCCTCCCGCATCCGGTCCGGGTCCCACAGGCCGTCGATGACCGGGTTGACGAAGTCCTTGGCCTCACGCAGCCACTTGTCCTTGTCCCAGTTCTTCCACTCCCCGTCCCGCCACTTGTCGGGGTCGATCCCGTGCTCCTTGAGCCGGTTCTTCAGCTCGTCCGGAATGGTGACCTTGCCGTCGGACGACTGATCGGCCGAGGCGCTGGGCGTGGAGACCGCGTTGTCCTCCTCCGGGCCGCACGCGGTGGCGGTGAGCGCCAGCACGGCGGCGACGGCGGTCGCGGCCAGCGCGGTGGACGGCATACGCCGTGCGCGCCTCCCGCGCCGTGCGGTATCGGTCGGGCGAATGGGTCGCATCTCGTGATCCCCCTGGGACTTCGTCACTCGGTACTCGTGCTGCATTGCGGACACTTCGGGCGCGGATCAGGTGCTTCCGCGCCGCTGTGCGGCCCCCACTATGCCGGTGCCGATGGTGACGGCACGCGGCAGGTCCGCGGTTCCGCCGCCGCGAGGATGTTCCGATTCGGCCGTGATCCATCGCGGACGGCGTCGTTGGTACGTACGGGGGACACCAGGACAGCGTTCACGCCCTCGGTGCGTCCGCGCGAGAACGTACCGACGTGCAACGCAACTGTTACCGCTGGAGGATCAAGAGCCGTGTCCGTGACCGAACCCGCACCGGTGGCGCCGCCCTCCGCACACGAAGGCATCCTCCGCCGGCAGTCCCTGCGTGAATCGGCGGCCCGCACCTACGCACGGTCCCTGCCGATCGTCCCGGTGCGCGCCCGCGGACTCACCATCGAGGGCGCCGACGGACGCCGCTACCTCGACTGCCTGTCGGGCGCCGGCACCCTGGCGCTCGGGCACAACCACCCCGTCGTGCTCGAAGCCATCCGTAAGGTCATCGACTCCGGCGCGCCCCTGCACGTGCTGGACCTCGCCACCCCGGTCAAGGACGCCTTCACCACCGAGCTGTTCGCCACGCTGCCGCGGGAGTTCGCCGACAACGCCCGCATCCAGTTCTGCGGCCCCGCCGGCACGGACGCCGTCGAGGCCGCGTTCAAACTGGTCCGGGCCGCGACCGGGCGCACCGGCCTGCTGGCCTTCACCGGCGCGTACCACGGCATGACCGCCGGCGCCCTGGAGGCTTCCGGCGGCGCCACCGACGTACGGGTCACCCGGCTGCCCTTCCCGCAGGACTACCGCTGCCCGTTCGGGACCGGCGGCGAACACGGAGCCGCGCTCGCCGCCCGCTGGACCGAACACCTCCTGGACGACCGCAAGGGCGGGGTGCCGGCCCCGGCCGGGATGATCGTGGAGCCGGTCCAGGGCGAGGGCGGCGTCAACCCCGCCCCGGACTCCTGGCTGCGCCGCATGCGCGGGATCACCGCGGACCGCTCCATTCCGCTCATCGCCGACGAGGTGCAGACCGGGGTCGGCAGGACCGGCGCCTTCTGGGCCGTGGAGCACAGCGGCATCGTGCCCGACGTCATGGTCCTCTCCAAGGCGATCGGCGGTTCGCTGCCGCTGGCCGTGATCGTCTACCGCGCTGAGCTGGATCTTTGGCAGCCGGGCGCGCACGCGGGTACGTTTCGTGGCAACCAGCTCGCCATGGCGGCGGGCGCGGCCACGCTCGCGTACGTCAGGGAGAACCAACTGGCGGACCGCGCGGCGGTCCTGGGGTCCTGGATGCTCGCCCGCCTGACGGAGTTGCGGGCGCACCACCCGGGAATCGGTGACGTTCGGGGGCGGGGACTGATGATCGGCCTGGAGCTGGTGGATCCCGAACGCGCGCCCCTGTCCGCCGAAGCCGGCGACCACACCCCGGCCCCGCCGCCCGACCCGGCCCTCGCCCTCGCCGTCCAGCAGGAATGCCTGCGGCGCGGCCTCATCGTCGAACTGGGCGGCCGGCACGACGCCGTGGTCCGCCTTCTGCCGCCCCTCACCCTCACCGACGAGCAGGCGAGTGCCGTCGTCGACCGTCTCGCCGACGCGCTGGCAGCCGCGACACGCTCCCCGCACCGTCGGACCACCACCGGGCCGATCACCTGATCCCGGAATCCCCACAAGGAAGAACGCCGTGAACCCCACCCCCGCGTCCGAGGCCGACGGCCCCGGCACCCCCCAGCACCGAGGGCAGGACGGACCGGCCGCCCCCGGCACGGTCGAGGCGACGACCGTGCCCCGCCAGAAATCCGGGCGCCACGGCGACCCGAACCCCCCTGCGTACGGACCGGGTCCGGGACCCGGGGCGCCGACGGACCAGGACCGGGGGCCCGACGCGCTCGACGATCCGGACCCGCTGCGGGCCGCCGACGCGGCGGGCACGGAGAGCCTCCTGCGGTGCTGGACCCGGGAGAGCGACCTGCCCCGCCCCGACGGCGACACCCTGCGCATCGCCTTCCCCGCCAGCGGCACCGCCCTGCTCGTCCCCGTGCGGTACTGGTCCGCCACCGGGGCCCACCGCTTCGGCGCACCCGTCCTGGAGAACGCCCCCGCCGACGCCCCGCCCGCCGACGCCGCCACCGTCGCCGTCCTCATCGGCCGCGAGGGCGGCGAGAGCGGCGCGGGCGATCTGGTCGCCCGGGTAGCCGACTCCGTACGCCACACCGCCGACTTCATCGAGCAGCGGCGGTGCAGCCCGGCGGACCCCGCCGAGGCCGACCTCTTCCTCACCGCCGAACAGTCCCTGCTGCTCGGCCACCCCCTCCACCCCACGCCCAAGAGCCGCGAAGGCCTCTCCGCGTCGGAGGCCCGCCGCTATTCGCCGGAGCTCCACGGCTCCTTCCCGCTCCACTGGTTCGCCGTCGACCGGTCGCTGACCGCCACCGACTCGGCCTGGACCGCGGGCGGTCCGGCCACCGCCGACGAGCTGCTCGCCCCGTACGCCGAAGGGCTGCGCCTGCCCCCCGGCACCGTCGCCGTCCCCGTCCACCCCTGGCAGGCCGCCGATCTGCTCCACCGCCCCCAGGTCCGGGCCCTCGCCGACACCGGCCTGCTCCACGACCTCGGCCCCCACGGCGAGCACTGGCACCCCACCTCATCCATCCGCACCGTGCACCGGCCCGGCGCGCGGGTCATGCTCAAGCTCTCCCTCGGCGTGCGCATCACCAACTCCCGCCGGGAGAACCTCCGCAAGGAGCTGCACCGGGGCGTCGAGGTCCACCGCCTCCTGTCGACCGGACTCGCCGAGCGCTGGCAGCGGGCGCACCCCGGCTTCGACATCGTCCGGGACCCCGCCTGGCTCGCCGTCGACGACCCCGAGGGCTCACCCGTCACCGGGCTCGACGTGATGCTCCGCCACAACCCCTTCGGCCCCGGCGACGACGCCGCCTGCATCGCGGGACTCACCGCGCAGCGCCCCCGGCCCGGACAGCCCGGCATGCGCTCCCGGCTCGCCGAGGCCGTCTCCCGGCTGTCCGCCGGCACCGGCCTCACCCCCGCCGCCGTCGCCGTCGAATGGTTCCGCCGCTATCTGGACCACGTCGTGCTCCCCGTCCTCTGGCTCGACGCCCACGGCGGAGTCGCGCTCGAAGCCCACCAGCAGAACACCCTCGTCCTCCTCGACCCGGACGGCTGGCCCGTCGGCGGCCGCTACCGGGACAACCAGGGCTACTACTTCCGCGACTCCCGCCGCACCGAGCTGGAGGAGCGGCTTCCCGGCATCGGCGCGGTCAGCGACACCTTCGTCTCCGACCCGGTCACCGACGAGCGGTTCGCCTACTACCTCGGCATCAACAACGTCCTCGGACTCATCGGGGCGTTCGGGGCCCAGCACCTGGCCGACGAGCAGGAACTCCTCGCCGTCCTGCGACAGTTCCTCACCGAGGCCGCGGAACTGGGCTCGCCGCTGCCCGCGTATCTCCTGGAGAACCGCCAACTGCGCTGCAAGGCCAACCTGCTGACCCGGCTGCACGGCCTCGACGAGCTGGTCGGACCGGTCGACACCCAGTCGGTGTACGTCACCATCGCCAACCCGCTGTACAGCTGAGCCACCGCACCGGGCAGACTCCGAGCGCACCCGCTCCGCAGCAGCCCACCGACCGCACCCGGTCCAGAGAGGAGAGCGCCACCGTGCCTCCCGCCGACCCCTCAGCGGAACCCGGCGCCTCAGCGGAGTCCGACCGCTCAGCGGAACCCGGCGCTCCGGTGGGAACCCGGCGCCCCGCCGCACCGCCCGACGGCGGCGCGGGTGAGATCTCCGCCGTCGGGGGCGCCCCCGACGGCGGGAGCACCGGCGTCGAGGACACCCTCGACCTCAAGCTCACCGAGGAGCTCCTCGGCCTGATCGCCGGGGAGCGGAACACCGGGGCGACCCACGCCCGGGACCGATCCGGGGCCTCCCATGAGCTGCTGGGCGACCCGGGGGCCTGGCCGCCGGCGACCACGGCGGCGGGTGAGTTCGGGCTCCTGCCCGTACGGCCGGAGCGCGATCTCCCCGTACTCAGCCGCTGGATGAACGACCCCGCCGTGGCGGCCTTCTGGGAGCTCGCCGGACCCGAGTCCGTCACCGCCGACCACCTCAGGACCCAGCTCGAAGGGGACGGACGCAGCATCCCCTGCCTCGGCGTGCTCGACGGCACGCCCGTGAGCTACTGGGAGATCTACCGCGCCGACCTCGACCCCTTGGCCCGCCACTACCCGGCCCGCCCCCACGACACCGGTGTCCACCTCCTCATCGGGGGCGTGAACAACCGGGGCCGGGGCGTGGGCACCACTCTGCTCCGCGCCGTCGCCGACCTCGTCCTGGACAACCTTCCTCGGTGCGGACGGGTCGTCGCCGAGCCGGACCTGCGCAACACCCCATCCGTATCCGCGTTCCTCAGTGCCGGCTTCCGCTTCTCCGCCGAAGTGGATCTCCCCGACAAACGCGCCGCGCTGATGATCCGCGACCGAACGTACCGAGCCCAGCTGTGACTTACTCGCCGCACTTTCCACACCGCTCGAACCTCATAGGTTCCATCCGGAGGAGTCCCCGTGCCGACATATCCCGCGAGCCGTGATTCAGCCGAGTCCCCGCAGCTGTTCAGCCCTCCGGAGCTGAACCGGCAGATCTGGGACCGGGCCGCAGCACGGCTTCTCGCCAAGATGCTCGGCGAGTTCGCCTACGAGAAGATCATCGAGCCGGTACCGGGGCCCGGGACCGGCGGACTCCACCGGCTGACCCTCGACGACGGGGGAGTGCTCGCCTTCACCGCCCGGCGCGGCGTCTACGGCAGCTGGCGCGTCGACCCCGACTCGATCGAGGTCACCGAGCAGCCCCCGGCCGCCCACACCAACGGCTCACCGGCCGCCGCGCGGCAGGCCAACGGCTCACCGGCCCTGGCGCATCCCGCCGCGCAGTCCAACGGTTCACTCTCCGGGGCCCGGCCGTTCGGCGACCCGCTGGCGTTCCTCACCCGGGCCCGGGGCCTCCTCGGACTCGACGGCACGACGCTGGGCCATCTCATCCGCGAGCTGACCCGGACCCTGTCCGCCGACGCCCGGCTCGACCACACCGCGCTCACCGCTGACCGGCTCGCCGCCCTGGACTACGCGGAGCTGGAAGGCCATCAGACCGGCCACCCCTGGCTGGTGGCGAGCAAGGGACGGCTCGGGTTCTCCGCCGCCGACGCCGCCCGCTTCGCCCCCGAGACCCGCAGCCCGCTCCGGCTGCCGTGGATCGCGGTCAGTACCCGCATCGCGCAGTACCGGGGCGTGGGCCGCCTCACCACCCCCGACCAGCTGTACGCCGGTGAGCTCGACCCGAGCGTCCGGGACGCCTTCGGCGAGGTCCTGCGGGCCAGGGGACACGACCCGCGGGACTACCTCTACCTCCCCGTGCACCCCTGGCAGTGGGACGAGTGGATCGTGCCGCTCTTCGCCCCGGCCATCGCCGACGGCGACATCGTGGCCCTGCACACCGACGGGGACGCCCGCCTCCCGCAGCAGTCCATTCGCACGTTCGCCAATGTGGAGCACCCCGAGCGGCACACCGTGAAGCTCCCGCTCTCCATTCTCAACACCCTGGTCTGGCGTGGCCTGCCGACCGAGCGGACCCTCGCCGCCCCCGCGGTCACCGCCTGGGTCCAGGGACTGTGCGCGGACGACCCGTTCCTGCGCGACACCTGCCGGGTCGTCCTCCTCGGCGAGGTCGCCTCCGTCGCCGTCGAGCATCCGCTGTACGACCACCTCCCGGAAGCGCCCTACCAGTACAAGGAGATCCTCGGCGCGATCTGGCGGGAGCCCCTGCCGCCCCGCCTCGCCCCGGGCGAACGCGCCCGCACGCTCGCCTCCCTCCTGCATACGGATCCGGCGGGCCGCGCCTTCACCGCCGAACTGGTCGAGCGCTCCGGACTGTCCCCGGACACCTGGCTCAAGCGGCTCTTCGCCGCCCTGCTGCCGCCCCTGCTGCACTTCCTCTACCGCTACGGCACCGTCTTCTCCCCGCACGGCGAGAACGCCATCGTCGTGTTCGACGAGAACGACGTACCCGTACGGCTCGCCATCAAGGACTTCGTCGACGACGTCAACGTCAGCGCCCACCCGCTGCCGGAGCACGACACGATGCCCGACGAGGTCCGCGCCGTCCTTCTCACCGAGGAGCCGTCCTTCCTCACCCAGTTCATCCACTCCGGCCTCTTCGTCGGCGTCTTCCGCTATCTGTCCCCCCTGTGCGAGGAACAGCTCGGGGTGCCCGAGGACGCTTTCTGGTCACTCGTCCGGGCGGAGATCGTCCGCCACCACGCCCGTTTTCCGGAGCTGAAGGAGCGGTTCGAGCTGTTCGACATGCTGACCCCCGAGATCGAGCGCCTCTGCCTGAACCGCAACCGCCTGCTGGTCGACGGCTACCGGGACCGTGCCAGCCGCCCGCACGCGGCGATCCACGGCACGGTTCCCAACCCGTTGCACCCCTCCGCCCGCGTCCGGGAGTGACCGCCGTTGTCAGTGGTGCGCCGTAGGCTGGTCGGGCTATGACGAAGCCACCCCTCCCCGAACTCCTGCACGCCGCCGTCACCGCTGTCGGCGGTACGGAAAGGCCCGGCCAGGTCACCATGGCCGAAGCCGTCGCCGAGGCCGTCGACGACCAATCCCACCTGCTCGTCCAGGCCGGCACCGGTACGGGCAAGTCGCTCGGCTATCTGGTGCCGGCCCTGGCGCACGGGGAGCGGGTCGTCGTGGCCACGGCGACCCTCGCCCTCCAGCGCCAGCTCGTGGAGCGAGACCTGCCGCGTACGGTCGAATCCCTGCATCCGCTGCTGCGGCGGCGCCCGCAGTTCGCCATGCTCAAGGGCCGGTCGAACTACCTCTGCCTGCACCGGCTCCACGAAGGGGTTCCGCAGGACGAGGAGGAAGGGCTGTTCGACCAGTTCGAGGCGGCGGCCCCGTCCAGCAAGCTGGGCCAGGACCTGCTGCGGCTGCGGGACTGGTCGGACGAGACGGAGACGGGCGACCGGGACGATCTGACCCCCGGCGTCTCGGACCGGGCCTGGGCGCAGATCTCGGTCTCCTCGCGTGAGTGCCTGGGCGCGACGAAGTGCGCGTACGGCGCGGAGTGCTTCGCGGAGGCGGCCCGCGAGCGTGCGAAGCTCGCGGACGTGGTCGTCACCAACCACGCGCTGCTCGCGATCGACGCCATCGAGGGCGCGCCGGTGCTGCCCCCGCACGAGGTCCTGATCGTCGACGAGGCCCATGAGCTGGTCTCCCGGGTCACCGGCGTCGCCACCGGCGAGCTCACCCCCGCCCAGGTCAACCGCGCGGTCCGCCGGGCGGCGAAGCTGGTCAACGAGAAGGCCGCCGACGCGCTCCAGACCGCCGCCGAGGGTTTCGAGCGGGTCATGGAGCTGGCGCTCCCGGGGCGTCTGGAAGAGGTGCCCGAGGACCTCGAGTACGCACTGATGGCACTGCGTGACGCGGCGCGCACGGTGATCTCCGCGATCGGCGCCACCCGGGACAAGTCGGTCGAGGACGAGAACGCCGTACGCAAGCAGGCCCTGGCCTCGGTCGAGTCGATCCACGGCGTCGCCGAGCGCATTACCCAGGGCTCCGAGTACGACGTCGTCTGGTACGAGCAGCACGACCGGTTCGGGGCCTCCGTGCGGGTGGCTCCGCTCTCCGTCTCCGGGCTGCTGCGCGAGAAGCTCTTCGCCGAGCGGTCCGTGGTGCTGACCTCGGCCACCCTCAAGCTCGGCGGCGATTTCAACGGCGTGGGCGCGTCTCTCGGGCTGGCCCCCGAGGGCACGGCGGGCGAGGACGTCCCGCAGTGGAAGGGGCTGGACGTCGGATCCCCGTTCGACTACCCGAAGCAGGGCATCCTCTATGTCGCCCGTCATCTCAACACCCCGGGGCGCGAGGGGGCGCGTACGGACATGCTGGACGAGCTCGCCGAGCTGGTGGAGGCGGCCGGCGGTCGCACGCTGGGCCTGTTCTCCTCCATGCGGGGAGCCAAGGCGGCGGCCGAGGAGCTCCGGGGCCGCATGGACAGGCCGATCCTCCTCCAGGGCGAGGAGACGCTCGGCGAGCTGATCAAGAACTTCGCGGCCGACCCGGAGACCTGCCTCTTCGGCACCCTGTCGCTCTGGCAGGGCGTCGACGTCCCGGGCCCGAGCTGTCAGCTGGTGGTCATGGACCGGATCCCGTTCCCCCGGCCGGACGATCCGCTGATGAGCGCGCGGCAGAAGGCGGTCGAGGAGGCGGGCGGCAACGGCTTCATGGCGGTGGCGGCGACGCACGCCGCTCTGCTGATGGCCCAGGGCGCGGGCCGGCTGGTCCGGGCCACGGGCGACAAGGGCGTCGTCGCCGTGCTGGACCCGAGGCTCGCCAACGCGCGGTACGGAAGCTATCTGCGCGCCTCGCTGCCGGACTTCTGGTACACCACGGACCGGAACCAGGCGCGCCGCTCCCTGGCCGCCATCGACGCCAAGGCCAAGGCCGACAAGGAGTAGGAGTTGCCCTGCCAATGAGGCAGGCAGGGCAAGGCAAAGCCCCGGGACCGACGTCATGATCGACGTCCTAGGCAGAGATCCCGGGGCGGACAGCCGTGACCGACGCTCTTCTCGGACCCGACTTCTCGGACCCGACTTCCTCAGACCCGACTTCCTCAGACCCGACGCAGCACCGCCACCACCTTGCCCAGGATGGTCGCCTCGTCGCCGGGGATCGGCTGGTACGCGGCGTTGTGAGGGAGCAGCCATACGTGACCGTCCTCCCGGCGGAAGCGCTTGACCGTCGCCTCGCCGTCGAGCATGGCGGCGACGATGTCCCCGTTCTCCGCGACGGGCTGGCGGCGGACGGTGACCCAGTCGCCGTCACAGATCGCGGCCTCGATCATCGAGTCGCCGACGACCTTCAGGACGAACAGCTCACCGTCGCCCACGAGTTGGCGGGGGAGCGGGAAGACGTCCTCGACGGACTCCTCGGCGAGGATCGGGCCACCGGCGGCGATCCGGCCCACCAGAGGCACATAGGACGCGGCGGGCTTGCCCGTCGTGTCGGTCGGCTGGGTGCTGGGCTGGTCCGATCCGCGCACCTCGTAGGCGCGGGGCCGGTGCGGGTCCCGGCGGAGGAAGCCCTTGCGCTCCAGCGCCATCAGCTGATGGGCGACGGACGATGTGCTGGACAGGCCCACCGCCTGACCGATCTCCCGCATGGAGGGCGGGTATCCGCGCCGCTGCACGGAGTCGCGGATGACCTCGATGACCCGCCGTTGCCGGTCCGTGAGCCCGGAGCTGTCCGCCCGGATCCCGGGGGGCCTGCCGGGCATGGAACGTCCCGGGCGTGCGGGCTCGGGCCCGTCCGTGTTCGTGACTGAGTCATTCATGGCATGCACCGGCTCAAGTCGGCTCTGGGAGCGGTGGTCCCGGGCGGTGATGGTGGCACTGTCTGCGGTGGTGGTCACGTCGGCCCCTCTCGAATGTTCTCCCTAGCTGGACAACGGTAGTAGCTTTCGAAAGGTTGCGCCAAACACACGTTCGAGTGAAAAACGAATAAAGGGGTGCCGTGGTGCAGCCGAGAGGTGTATGAGCAGCAGGGCGGAGAGCGCGAGCGGTCTCCGTGGGGGACCCGCCGCGGTCCCGTTCCCCAGTCTTTCATCCGGACCCGGGTACCGGAGCCCCGGCGCTCGGCGGCCCCGCGATTCCCGTACCCTCTTCTCTGGCCCACGCTCCCTCCGAGTGGCCTCCGAGTGGCCTTCGGGCGGGCTGCGGTCGGCCCTCCGGGCGAGGTCCCGGCGAGGTTCCGGCGCGCGACACGCGATGGGACCCGAAACGCGACTCAACCCTAGATCTAGTGGTTGGATTGCTCCAGTCGCCCAGAAGTTGTGGTCTCGGTTCAATCGCGCCGTGCTCATCGCCTATGCTGGAGGCTGCTTCCAGGGGCCCTAGAAGGGCCCTGAAGAGGCTATTCAGTCGTGCGTGTGAAGGAGGGTTGGGAGCCATGCACTGCCCCTTCTGCAGGCACCCCGACAGCAGGGTCGTCGACAGTCGCACCACCGACGACGGGACATCGATCCGTCGCCGCCGGCAGTGCCCCGACTGTTCCCGCCGTTTCACCACGGTGGAGACCTGCTCGCTGATGGTGGTCAAGCGCAGCGGCGTGACCGAGCCCTTCAGCCGTACCAAGGTCATCTCCGGCGTCCGCAAGGCGTGCCAGGGGCGACCCGTCACGGAGGACGCCCTCGCCAAACTCGGCCAGCGGGTCGAGGAGGCGGTGCGCGCCACCGGCAGCGCCGAGCTGACCACCCACGACGTGGGACTGGCCATCCTCGGCCCGCTGCAGGAACTCGACCTGGTCGCGTACCTGCGCTTCGCGTCCGTGTACCGGGCGTTCGATTCCCTGGAAGACTTCGAGGCCGCCATCGTGGAACTGCGTGCGCGGCGGCCTTCCGCGGAGGACCGCGGGAGCGGAGAGACCCTTGAGGTCCCCGCGCCCGCCATCGCCGCCGACTGAGCGGTACCCGCCCGGGACGCCCGCGCCCGCAGACGTATCTCTGCGGACCGGCGGCAGGGCGACATGAGATGTGCTTCCGGCTGCCGAGTACGGCTTCCGGAGCATCGGACACACATTGTGCCTGGGAAGATCTGGGCACTTCAGGGCGTTTTCGCCCACATATGGGAGGCGGCATGACAGAGACGGCGAGCGGCCCGGCACGAGGTTCCCGCACCAAGGGCGCCAAGGCGAGCAAGGGTCTGCGTATCGAGCGCATCCACACCAACCCCGGCGTGCACCCGTACGACGAGGTGGCGTGGGAGCGCCGTGACGTCGTCATGACCAACTGGCGCGACGGCTCGATCAACTTCGAGCAGCGTGGCGTCGAGTTCCCCGACTTCTGGTCGGTGAACGCGGTCAACATCGTCACCAGCAAGTACTTCCGCGGGGCTGTCGGCACGCCGCAGCGCGAGACCGGCCTCAAGCAGCTGATCGACCGGATCGTGAAGACGTACCGGAAGGCCGGAGAGGACAACGGCTACTTCGCCTCTCCCGCGGACGCGGAGATCTTCGAGCACGAGCTGGCGTACGCCCTCCTGCACCAGGTCTTCAGCTTCAACTCCCCGGTCTGGTTCAACGTCGGCACGCCCCAGCCGCAGCAGGTCTCCGCCTGCTTCATCCTGGCCGTCGACGACTCCATGGAGTCGATCCTCGACTGGTACAAGGAAGAGGGCATGATCTTCAAGGGCGGCTCCGGCGCCGGCCTGAACCTCTCCCGTATCCGCTCCTCCAAGGAGCTCCTCTCCTCCGGCGGCAACGCCTCGGGACCGGTCTCGTTCATGCGCGGCGCCGACGCGTCCGCCGGAACGATCAAGTCGGGCGGCGCCACCCGCCGCGCGGCCAAGATGGTCATCCTCGACGTCGACCACCCCGACATCGAGGACTTCATCGAGACCAAGGTCAAGGAGGAGGAGAAGATCCGCGCCCTGCGCGACGCGGGCTTCGACATGGACCTGGGCGGCGACGACATCACGTCCGTCCAGTACCAGAACGCCAACAACTCGGTCCGCGTGAACGACGAGTTCATGAAGGCCGTCGAGGCGGGCGGCAAGTTCGGGCTGCGCGCCCGGATGACCGGCGACGTCATCGAAGAGGTCGAGGCCAAGTCCCTCTTCCGCAAGATGGCCGAGGCCGCCTGGGCCTGCGCCGACCCGGGCATCCAGTACGACGACACCATCAACGCCTGGCACACCTGCCCGGAGTCCGGCCGGATCAACGGCTCGAACCCGTGCAGCGAGTACATGCACCTGGACAACACCTCGTGCAACCTGGCCTCGCTGAACCTGATGAAGTTCCTCAAGGACGACGGACTGGGCCACCAGTCCTTCGAGTCCGAGCGCTTCGCCAAGGTCGTCGAGCTGGTCATCACCGCGATGGACATCTCGATCTGCTTCGCGGACTTCCCGACGCAGAAGATCGGCGAGAACACCCGCGCCTACCGTCAGCTGGGCATCGGTTACGCCAACCTCGGCGCCCTCCTGATGGCGACCGGTCACGCGTACGACAGCGAGGGCGGCCGCGCCCTGGCCGGCGCCATCACCTCGCTGATGACCGGCACCTCCTACCGGCGCTCCGCCGAACTGGCCGCGGTCGTGGGCCCGTACGACGGTTACGCCCGCAACGCCGAGCCGCACCAGCGCGTCATGAAGCAGCACTCCGACGCCAACGCCAAGGCCGTCCACGTCGACGACCTCGACTCGCCGGTCTGGGCCGCCGCGACGGAGGCCTGGCAGGACGTGATCCGGCTCGGCGCGAAGAACGGTTTCCGTAACGCGCAGGCCTCGGTCATCGCGCCCACCGGCACCATCGGTCTCGCGATGTCCTGCGACACCACCGGTCTGGAGCCCGACCTCGCCCTGGTCAAGTTCAAGAAGCTGGTCGGCGGCGGCTCGATGCAGATCGTCAACGGCACGGTGCCGCAGGCACTGCGCCGTCTCGGCTACCAGCCGGAGCAGATCGAAGCGATCGTCGCGCACATCGCCGACCACGGCAACGTGGTCGACGCCCCCGGCCTGAAGACCGAGCACTACAGCGTCTTCGACTGCGCGATGGGCGAGCGCTCCATCTCCGCGATGGGCCACGTCCGGATGATGGCGGCCATCCAGCCGTGGATCTCCGGCGCGCTCTCCAAGACGGTGAACCTGCCCGAGACGGCCACCGTCGAGGACGTCGAAGAGGTCTACTTCGAGGCGTGGAAGCTGGGCGTCAAGGCGCTCGCGATCTACCGCGACAACTGCAAGGTCGGCCAGCCCCTCTCCGCCAAGACCAAGGACAAGGAGAAGGAAGAGGTCACCGCGAAGGCCGAGGAGACCATCCGTACGGCGGTCGAGAAGGTCGTCGAGTACCGCCCGGTCCGCAAGCGCCTCCCCAAGGGCCGTCCCGGCATCACCACCTCCTTTACGGTGGGCGGCGCCGAGGGCTACATGACCGCCAACTCCTACCCGGACGACGGTCTCGGCGAGGTCTTCCTGAAGATGTCCAAGCAGGGTTCGACCCTCGCGGGCATGATGGACGCCTTCTCCATCGCGGTCTCGGTCGGTCTGCAGTACGGCGTCCCGCTGGAGACGTACGTCTCGAAGTTCACCAACATGCGCTTCGAGCCGGCCGGTATGACGGACGACCCGGACGTGCGGATGGCGCAGTCGATCGTCGACTACATCTTCCGCCGCCTGGCGCTCGACTTCCTGCCGTTCGAGACCCGCTCGGCCCTCGGCATCCACTCCGCCGAGGAGCGTCAGCGTCACCTGGACACCGGCAGTTACGAGCCGTCGTTCGATGCGGACGGCCTGGACGCGGACAGCCTGGCGCAGTCGGCCCCGGTCCACGCCGAGCCCCTGAAGGTGGTGGCGGCTCCTGAGGAGTCCGCCGTGAAGCCCGCACCGAAGACGGCGCACACCTCGGCCGAACTGGTCGAGATGCAGCTCGGCATCAGCGCCGACGCCCCGCTCTGCTTCTCCTGCGGTACGAAGATGCAGCGCGCCGGATCCTGCTACATCTGCGAGGGCTGCGGCTCGACGAGCGGCTGCAGCTGAGGATTTCCGGAACCGCGTCGGACGCCCCGTGCGACGTAGCCCGCATCCATAGCTGACGTACGGCTCACGAAGGGGACCGGCCATCGGCCGGTCCCCTTCGGCATGTCACCGACACCCCGTGCCGGGTTGTCCGGAAACAGCCGTTGTCACGCTTCGGGGGCCCGGCTGCCCATCACCGCGGCGAACGCGTCGGGGGCGCCGTCGAAGCCGCGTACGCCCGCCCGGAATCCCCAGGGCCCCGAGCCGTCCCGGGTGAACTCCCCGACGACCGCCGCGGTCGCCCACGCCACGCCGGAGAAGTCGTTCTCGGTGAGGATCGTGTAGCCCTCGCCGATCTCCACCGCCGTGCTCCGTATGGCGCCGAAGGTCTTGTGACCGTCGCGCTGCTGGATGGCGACACCGACCACCACCCGCCCGTACCTGTCCGCCAGCCGGTCCAGCTCGATGGTCATGACCTCGTCGAAGCCGAAGCCCTGGCCGGTCCGGCTGTCCCGGTTCAGCGTGATGGTGCCGTCCGGCGAGCGGCTGTCGAAGTGCACGAGGTAGGCGGGTGCGCCGTACGGCTCGTCGGCCGGGTAGGTCGCCGCGATGATGTCGAGGTCGTTGGCCGGCTCCCCGTGCGGGCTGGGATCCCATTTGACCCGCACCTCGACCTGCTCGATGTCCTTGTTCGGAGTGCTCAAGGGACTTCCCTCCCGCCCGACGGCCCGCGGACCGTTCTCATCACCCGATACACGATTCACCCGATCATGTACGGAACCGGCCGCGGAACCAACTGCCCCGGCCACGGACGGCGGATTCGGGCCACCCGCCGGCCGCCGGCGACCAGGTCGCCGGGATCGGCGCGATGGTCGTGCGCGGTACCTCGTGACGCCTGCCGCGCGTCACGACAGGCCGGGCGCGTTCTCCCGGGCGGGATCCTTGGATGCCGGGTGATCAGGACCGCCGGCCGGGGCGGCGGCACGCAGCGCCGCTTCGACCCGGCGGTTGCTGGTCATGGATGCCGTGACGGCCGTCATCGCCAGGAGGAGGCCTGCGGCGGCGTAGAGCGGGGTGCGGATGTCGTAGGTGGTGGCCAGCCAGCCGCCGAGGAAAGCCCCGACGGGGGCGGCGCACATGGCCAGCATGCGGGAGGTGGAGGCGACCCGGCCCATCAGATGGGCGGGGACGATCGCCTGCCGGAGGGAGGGCGCGAGCACCATCGTGGCGCCCATGCCGGCCCCGCAGACGGCGAGCGCCAGCCCGGCGACGTACGGGTTCGGGGCAGCGGCCAGCCCCAGGATGGCCAGCCCCTCGACGGTGGCTGTGCAGGTCAGTGCGGTGCCGGTGCCGAGTCGTCGGCCAAGGCGGGAGGCGATGCCTGCACCGAGCAGGCCGCCGGCGGCCTCCGCCGTGAGGAGCAGGCCGAAGCCGTAGGTGTCGATGCCGAGGCGGTCGTGCGCGAAGAGGGCGAGGACGGTCTCCACCGCGAGGAAGGCGACGTTTCCGACCGCCGGGCGGAGTGCCAGGCCGAGCAGCACCCGGTCCCGGAAGACGTACGAGGCCCCGGCCCGCGCCTGCCGAAGCAGCGAGTCGCGGACCTCCGGCACGGGCCGGGGCATGGCGGGCAGGGTACGGACGAGCAGCGCGGAGAACAGGAACGACACCGCGTCGGCGAGCAGCGGAACCGCCCGCCCGAGCGCGAGCAGCGCACCGCCCGCAGGCGGCCCCGCGAAACCGGACATGGCGGTCTGGGCGCCGCGCAGGCGGGAGTTGGCGCGCTCAAGGAGCGCGGGGTCGCGGCGGAGCAGATCCGGCAGGTAGGCCGTGGCGGCCGTATCGAAGAACAACCCGCCGAGGCCGAGCAGGAAGGCGACGGCCGCGAGCAGCGGAATGCTCAGCGCGTCGAGCACGGCCGCTGCCGCCGGTATCGCGAGCAGCGCCGCACGCGCCGCGTCCGCGACCCACATCGTGCGCCGACGGTCCCAGCGGTCCACCAGCGCACCGCCGAGCACCCCGAAGAGCAGCCACGGCAGCGTCCCGGCGGCCGTGACGGCGGCGAGCGCCATCGGATCCCGCGTCAACGTCAACGCGAGCAGCGGCAGCGCGGCATGCGACACCCCGTCGCCGAGCGAGGACACCGTCTGCGCCGCCCACAGCCGTCCGAAACCGGTCGGCGACTTCCGGACATCTGACGTCACTCGGCACCCCCCTCAGCCTGCTCGCGCGTCGCCGGGTGGAACAGCGCGAAGACGAGTGACGCGTCCGGCAGCGCCGGATCGGACAACTCGCGGTACTCGTCCGCCAACGCCTGTAGCCGCGCCCCCAGCTCCGCGAACTGCTCCTCGGTGAGCCGAAGATGCGCCATCCGCACATGCCGCTCGCCGTCCGCCGGAGACGCCTCCAGGTCCGCCACCGCATGACGCATCAGCACATCCGGCCCTCCTTCGCCCGGATCCGGCAGCGCGATCGCTCGCGCGGCCATCGCGTAGTACCGCTCGGTGACCCCCCGCACCTTCCGCGTCCGTACCACCTTCACCAGGCCGGCCCGCTCCAGCAGTCGCACGTGATAGCTGGAACTCCCCTTCGCGAGGCCCAACCGTTGGGCGATCTGCGTGATCGTCGTCGGCTCGAAGCGGAGCACGGCCATGATCCGGTGGCGCGTGAGATTGGAGACGGCGCGCAGCTGCTCGTCAGTGGTGACGTGAAACGTCTCGGGAAGATCGTCGGTAGGCATGCGAGCAATGGTCAACAAACCTTGACCATTGCGCAAGAGGATTACGCACGGACTTCCGGAAATCTGCTGTCCGGCGCGCGAGACCTGGCGCCGAGCCCCTCATCTCCGCTGCCAGGACCTCATCGGCATGGGTCGCCGAACTGCGCGAGCGCGGTGGCGGCTTCACCTCGCTGCACGAGAACCTGGAGCCGATACGTCCCCGGTCACCATGAAAGGCACCGATGACTGACCATGCCGGGACGACCCGACCCAGAATCCGTGTCGCCGCATACGTGATCCGGGATCGCGCCGTCCCCGAAGTCCTGGTGTTCGACCACGTCGGTATGACGGAGGCCGGCACCCAAGTCCCCGCGGGAGGAGTCAGGTCAGGCGAAGGGCTGGAAGAAGCGGTCCTTCGAGAGGTCGCCGAGGAGACCGGTCTGCCGGGAGCCACGGTGGTCCGGCAGATCGCCGTGGAGGACAAGCCCCATCCCGACACGGGTCAGCCACGACGAACCAGCTACTTCTTCCTCCAGGCGCCGGCAGACACCCCCGATGCGTGGGACCACCACGTCAACGGCGACGGAGACGACGCCGGCCTCACCTTCGCCTGCCGGTTCCTCCCTCTTCCGCTGAAGCAACCACTGGCCGACGACCAGGACATATGGCTGGGCCGCATCGATCCGCGCTGGACCACCGTGACCGGCGACAGCCAGTAATCAGTAACCGGACTCATCCACCGAGTACGACCGTGGCTCACCCCGGGACAGGCGTCGACCCCGAACCCGACGGAAACGGCCAGGTGTTCGGGCCCTTCGGTCCTGGCGGGGGCGGCCGCGCCGGCGAGGTCCTCCTCCGGCGTGCCGAGCCGCGTCTCGCCCCTCCGCATCAGGATGTCCGTGCAGCCGCCCACGAGGACGACCGCGTCGGTGTCGTACCGCTCCCGATCGGCGTCCGGTACGCGGCTCGCAACGGCTGGACCCCGCCCCGGGGCGCCCCGGGACAGCGCGTGCACGGCGAACAGGGGGCGTGCGGTGTCGTCATGGTGATCACTGTGCGAGCGGAACGACCGGCGGGGCGCGCACGCCGGGACCGTGACGCGTGCCACGTTCCGCGCCGTACGATGGCGCGGTGCTGGTGAAGTGGATTCGCTGTTCCGTGGTGGACCGTCATGGTTTCGAACGGGGACAGCGGAAGTGGGCGGGGCTGCTCGGCGAGCCGGGGTTCAGCGGACAGGGCGGCGGGTGGAGCCGGACGCGCCCCGACGTCGCCCATGTCTTCGCTTTCTGGGAGAACCGCGTCTTCTACGACTCCTTCATGGCTCGCGGACACGACCGGCTGGCGGCAGGGCAGTCGGGCATGTTCCGCGACATGCAGGTCACGCTCTTCGAGCGCCGCTTCGACGTGAAGACGGGCTTCGAGCCCCACTTCGCGGAGGCGGACGTGGTCAGGGTGGCGCACAGCCGGGTGCACGACGAGCGCGCCGAACACTTCGTGCTGATGCAGAAGCAGGTGTGGAATCCCGCCATGGCCGGATCGCCCGGCATGTTGCGCGGTGTGTTCGGCGAGGCGCCCGGTCAGGAGTTCCTCGCGCTGTCCCTGTGGAAGTCGAGCGCCGAGCGCGGCAAGTACCGCGCGGCGGGGGCCGAGCGGCTGGCGGCCCGCGCGCAGACCGAGACGGACGTGATCGAGCTGACGGGCGACGTCGTGGACCTGGAACCGTCCTGGACGGTGTGACCCACGGCCGCGGCGCACACGCCCTCGACCACGCACACGGCTTCGACCACACGCACGGGCCCGGCCTCGACTTACGTGCACGCCCTCGACCACGTGCTACGTGCGCCGCCTCGACCACGTGCACGGTCCTGTACACGTGCACGGTCCTGTACACGTGCACGGTCCTGTACCCGCACGCACGTCCTGACCACGTGCGCGGGCCCGACCACACGCCCGGTCCCGACCACACGCCCGGTTCCGATTCGATCTAGGCTCGGGGCATGGCACGACCGCAGCGCATTGTCCTCGTCCGGCACGGCGAGTCCGTGGGCAACGCCGACGACACGGTGTACGAGCGGGAGCCCGACCACGCGCTCCGGCTCACCGACACAGGTCTGCGGCAGGCCCGGGAGACCGGGGAGGGGCTGCGCGAGCAGTTCGGCGAGGAGCGGGTGAGCGTCTACATCTCGCCGTACCGCCGCACCCACGAGACGTTCCGGGCCTTCGGCCTCGACCCGGCGAAGGTCCGGGTCCGCGAGGAACCCCGGCTGCGCGAGCAGGACTGGGGCAACTGGCAGGACCGGGACGACGTACGGCTGCAGAAGGCCTACCGGGACGCCTACGGGCACTTCTTCTACCGGTTCGCCCAGGGCGAGTCCGGCGCCGACGTCTACGACCGGGTCGGGGCGTTCCTGGAGAGCCTGCACCGGAGCTTCGAGGAGCCGGACCACCCGGAGAACGTCCTGCTGGTCACCCACGGACTGACGATGCGGCTGTTCTGCATGCGCTGGTTCCACTGGTCGGTCGCGGAGTTCGAGTCGCTGTCCAACCCGGGAAACGGCGAGACGCGGACCCTGCTGCGGGGCGAGAACGGCCGCTACACCCTCGACCGGCCCTTTCAGCGCTGGCGGACCCCTGAGCCGTACGGCCGCACCGGATAGAGTGGCAGGGCGATGACCGTTGATTCTGCTTCCGAGCGGCGCTTCGAACGCGCCTTGGCCAGCCTGCGTGGGCTGTCCGTGGGAGACGCCCTGGGCTCCCAGTTCTTCGTTCCGGCCAACTACCCCCTGCTGAAACAGCGGGCTCTGCCGCCCGGCCCCTGGCAGTGGACCGACGACACCGAGATGGCGTGCTCGGTCCTCGCCGTGCTCACCGCGCACGGCCGCATCGACCAGGACGCGCTCGCCCGCTCCTTCGCCGAGCACCACGACTTCGACCGGGGCTACGGCCCCGCAGTCAACCGGCTCCTCAGGCTCGTACGGGAGGGCGGCGACTGGCGGGAGCTTTCCTCGGCCCTGTTCCAGGGCCAGGGTTCCTGGGGCAACGGCTCGGCGATGCGTATCGCCCCGCTCGGCGCCTGGTACGCGGACGATCCGGAGCAGGCCACGCACCAGGCGGAGATCTCCTCGTACACCACGCACCAGCACCGCGAGGCCGTCGTCGGCGCGATGGCGGTGGCCGCCGCGGCGTCGCTCTCCGCCGCCCCCGGCGGGCCGCCGAGCCCCGAGGAGTTCCTCGACGGCGTCATCGCGCTCGTCCCCCGCAGCGCCGTCGGCGCGGGGCTGCGCCGGGCCCGCGACATGCTGGACTACCGGGACGCCGGGACGGTCGCCGCGGTCCTCGGCAACGGCCGCCGGACCAGCGCCCACGACACCGTGCCGTTCGCGCTCTGGTCGGCCGCCAGGAGCCTCAGGGACTACGAGGAGGCGTTCTGGGTCACGGCCCAGGCGGGCGGCGACGTCGACACGACGTGCGCCATCGCCGGCGGGGTCGTCGCCTCGGGCGAGGCCGGAGCGCCGCCCGCCGGCTGGCTGGCACAGACGGAGGAACCGCCGGCGTGGCTGACCCCGTTCCTGCGCTGATGTCGTTCCTGTGCGGGGACCCCGTTCCTGCGCTGAGCCTGTCCGGTTTCGTCCCGCCTCTTCGCTGACCGCCCTCGGCTCCGGGGGCGGCGGTCGTCTGTCACGGTCCTGCCACAGGATCACTCTGTGTGTCTGTGCAGTGTTTACGAACGCGAGTTCGGGACTACTCTTTCGCCCACGCCGCCCCTGGTTGATCATGAGACCTGGTTGCTCTTGAGGGGCGGGCGCCGAATGAGACGCCGGGACAGGCGTACGGCCCCGGGCCGCGCGTGGACCCGGTGGGGGAGGGGTCCCATGTCCGATCAGCCGTCCGAGGCGTCCAGGACGCCACAGGAGTCAAGGGAAGCCGGTACGCCCCGGCCACCGGAACCGCCGGAGCCGTCGACGGCGGCCTCCGAGGCCGCCGAAACACCGGCAGCGAACACGAAGCAGCCAACTGAAGCGCAGCCGTCCGGTCCGCAGCCAACTGAAGCGCAGCCGGCTGAAGCGCGGCCGTCCGGTGCGCAGCCGGCTGAAGCGCGGCCGTCCGGTGCGCAGCCGTCCGCCGCGCAGACCGTCGGCGCCGCGCGGCCGGGCAGCCCCTGGCAGTACGCCGCGGCGGCGCCCGGTGCCAAGGAAGACGACGGCGTGACCGCCCGGATCCGGCCGGCCGCTCCGCCGCTGATCCGCCCCGCCGTGCTCTGGTCGGTCCTGGCCACCGCCGTCCTGAGCGCGCTCTTCCTGGGCGAGGGGCTCGGGGCGAACCTCCTGATCGTGGCGGTGCCCGCCGCGCTGGCCGCGTACTTCGCCGCGCGTTCGGCAGGCCGCCGGCTTCGGCCCTGGACCGCGACCTGGGCGGTGGGAGGGCTCACGCTGCTCGTGGTGCCGGCGCTGCGGGACGCGGGCTGGCCCACCTTCCTCGCCCTGGTGTCGGCCTTCGCGCTCGGCTCGCTGGCGCTGCACGGCAGCCGCAGTTGGCTGGGCGTGCTGATCGGTTCGCTGGGCCTGTTCGACTCGGTCGTCCCCGGGATCATCTGGGGCGTACGGGGGATCCGCGCACGGGCCGACGGTTCCCGGGCACGCTGGGGCGCCGCCCTGCGCACCACGGCGGTGGCCCTCGTGCTGCTGGTGGTGTTCGGAGCCCTCTTCGCCGGCGCGGACGCCGCGTTCGCCGACCTGCTGGGCAGCCTCCTGCCCGAGCCTTCGGTCGGCGATGGACCGTGGCGGATCCTCCTGTTCGCACTCGGGCTGGCCGGTGCGCTCGCCGCCGCGTACGCCGCAGCGGCCCCGGTGCGCTGGGACGGGCTCACCGTACGGCCCGGCGAGCCCCGAGGGCGGGCCGAATGGGCCCTTCCGCTGATCGTGCTCAACCTGCTCTTCGCCGCGTTCATCACCCTCCAGCTCGTCATCCTCCTCGGGGGCTACGACAAGGTGCGGGCGGAGACCGGGCTCGATCACGCCGAGTACGCCCGCCAGGGCTTCTGGCAACTGCTGTGGGCCACCCTGCTCACCCTCCTCGTGATCGCCCTGGCCCTGCGCTGGGCGCCGCGCGGCGGCGCCCGGGACCGGACGCTGGTACGCGCCGTCCTCGGGACCCTCTGCGTGCTCACCCTCGTCGTCGTCGCCTCCGCGCTGCGCCGCATGGACCTGTACGTCGACGAGTACGGCCTGACCAGGCTCCGGATATCCGTGGCCGCGATGGAGCTCTGGCTCGGGGTGGTGCTGGTCCTGATACTGGCGGCCGGGATCTTCGGGGCCCGGTTCCTGCCGCGGGCCATCGCGGTGAGTGCGGCCGCCGGGGTCCTGGCCTTCGGACTGCTCTCGCCGGACGGACTGGTCGCCGAGCAGAACGTCCAGCGCTTCGAGGCCGGCGATTCGACCGCCATCGACATCGACTACGTCAAGGGCCTGTCCGCCGACGCCGTACCGGCCCTGGACCGGCTGCCCGAACCGGAACGCTCCTGTGCGCTGCGGATCATCCAGAACGAGGTCCTCCACGCCGACACCCCCTGGTACGCGACCAGCTGGGGAGAGGCGCGGGCGAAGGAGATCCTGGAGAAGCGTCCGGTGAAGGGCGACGGCCGTGACTGCTACAGCGCGGGCAGGGGCGGGCCCCGCGACGGATACGGGCCGGACGACGACGGCTACGACCCGTACTGAGCACCCGGACCCACCTGAGCCGCCGGACCCACCGGGCCCAGCTCCTTGAGCCCACGAACCTTCTGATCCACGAACCTTCTGATCCACGAACCTTCTGATCCCACGGGCCTGCCGATCGCATCGCATGGCTTTCTGATCGCATGGGCCTCTGAGCCCAGGGGCTCAGGGGGTTCAGGGGGATTCGAGGGGCCTCCGAACCTGCCTCCGACGGCCGATTCGCGGTATGCGGGGCGCCCCGGGGTGTTGCTGCCGTGGCTCTCGGCGTACGCTGGCTGGCGCCATGCCGTACGAACCACCCACGCACACCGTCGAGCGCTCGCTTCGCGCTACCACCGGTGCCAGGACCGTCGCCGGTGTCGATGAGGTCGGACGCGGTGCGTGGGCCGGACCCGTCACCGTGTGTGCGGCGGTCACCGGCCTGCGCCGACCGCCCGAAGGCCTCACCGATTCCAAGCTGTTGACCCCCCGGCGGCGTGCCGAACTCGCTCCCGTGCTGGAGAGCTGGGTCACCGCCTACGCGCTGGGCGACGCCTCGCCGCAGGAGATCGACGACCTCGGAATGACCGCCGCCCTGCGGCTCGCCGCCGTGCGAGCCCTGGAGGGGCTGCCGGTACGGCCCGACGCGGTGATCCTCGACGGCAAGCACGATTATCTGGGCGTGCCCTGGAAGGTCCGTACCGTGATCAAGGGCGATCAGTCCTGTATCGCGGTCGCGGCGGCCTCGGTGATCGCCAAGGTGCACCGGGACCGGATGATGGCCGAGCTGGGCGCCGGGTCCGAGGACTACGCCGACTTCGCCTTCGGTGCCAACGCGGGGTATCCCTCGCCCGTTCACCGGGCCGCGCTGGAGGAGCGGGGGCCGACGGCCCATCACCGCCTCTCCTGGGCGTATCTGGACGCGCTGCCCCGGTGGCAGCACCTGAAGAAGGTCCGATTTTCCGCCGAGGCGGCCGCACTCGAAAGCGGGGGCCAGCTCGGCTTCGAATTCTGATCGCGCACACGCGCCCCTCTTACCGACGCCGACCACATCGGCGTCCGCCACAGACCACCTTCATGCCTCCGATCTCCGAGGAGCCTCAGATTCCCGAGAGCGCCCAGGGTCCCCGCGTCACTCCGGCCGCCGGCCGCACCGCGCCGACCCCCCGTCCCGTACCCGGTCCGCGTTCCGCGGCCACCCCGCGTCCCGGTCGTCCGGGCCCGCGTCCCGCGCCCCCGGCGCAGCGCGCACAGCCCGCGCCCGCGACACCCGCTCCGGCGGCACCCGTCGCTCCGGCCCCCACCAGCCCGGAGCCGGCGGAGAATCGTTCCGCGCCGCAGATCCAGCTGATCCCGGCCCCGGCAGCCGGTGCGCTCGACGCGGCCGAGGAAGCCGTCGACCTGCTGCTGGAGTCCGGTCGCGCACCGGGCGACATCCTGGTGCTCACCACCGGCGAGCAGCACCCGTGGGCCGCCCACGAGCTGTCCTTCGGCGAAGCCGCGTACTGGGCCCAGCACGACGCCGGCGACGACGTCTTCTTCGCCGACGTCTCCGCGGCGGAAAGGGCCCGCTCCCGGCCCGTGGTCGTCGTCGTGGTCAACGACGACGCCGACCGGACCGTGGCGGCCCGTATCCTGCCCGTCGCACGTGACCGTGCCGCCGCGCTGCTGATCGTCTGCGGAGACCCGCAGACGATCAACCCCGCACTCGGCGCCGGGGTCTGACACACGCCCCACCGGTGCCTCCGGCCGCCCGCACGGGCGGCCGGAGGCACCACCGCCGGTCTCCCGCCCATGACCGGGCCGAGACCGGGGCCGACCGGTAGCGGCGGACCGGCTGGACGGGTCGGCGCCGACTCAGCGGGCCGCGGTGCGGCGCAGTGCCTCCGCCGCTCCGCCGCCCGACCGGGCCGGGGCGGTCCGGTGGTCGGCGACGGCAAGGGCGTTGGCCAGGAGCGTGGGCTCGGACAGCGAACTGGGCCGCCGCCCGCCCCTTCCCTCGCCGAGCACCTGCCAGCCTCCGCGGGTGAGCGTGATGTAGGCCCCGCAACGGAGCCCGTGCAGCGTGCAGGCGTCCCGGAGACCCCACATCCACGCACCGTCCTCCTCGGTCCACCGTTCGTCGCCGTCACGGCAGTACAGAAGGACGGCCGTACGGACCGGAGTACGGCGGCGCAGATCGTGCGGGATGACGCGCCGCAGCTGCGCCAGCAGGGCATTGCGGAACTCCCAGCCGTCCGCGGCCACCGTCGCCCGGCGGGCGAACGAGGCGCTCGCCGTGAGCCGTTCCTCATGATCGAGGACCGCGACCACGGCGGTGGCGGGAGCCGGCCGGTGCCGGGAGTGCAGTCCGCTGACCACCTCCCGGGGGCTGCGGAGCAGGGGTATGCCCGCCGAGGCCCACTCCGCTGGTTCGAGCATCCGGGCAAGGCGGTTGACGGAGTCTGCGGAAACTGAGGACGCCGCTGCCGAAGTGACTGTGGACGGGGCGAATCCGAAGGTCACGGTCCTCCCTTCGCTACGCGCCCGTGGTGCGGGCAGGGTCGAGTGAGGGCGCGCCGCGGCACAGCCCTTCCGGGCCCGGTGAGGAACTGTGCGGGGGCAGCTCCAATTCTCCCTGGCCTACCGGCAGGCGGCAACGAGCAATTGCTGCGGCTGACGGGAATCGGCCGGAATGACACTGATATCCCTGCCCAGACCCGCCCGGGATGACGCCCTCTGTCACCCCTGAACCGCGAGGACCAGCGGAAACACCCCCTGTGCTCCGGCCCGTCGCAGCAGGCGTCCGGCCACGGCCAGGGTCCAGCCGGTGTCCGACAGGTCGTCCACCAGCAGAACAGGGCCGGCCGTGGACGCCAACGCCTGTGCCAGCTCCGGCTCCACGACCAGGGCCTCGTGCAGCGCCCGCACTCGCTGCGCGCTGTTGGTCTGGGACATCCGGACGTCCTCGGCGCCGGGCGCGTAGGAGACCGTACCGAGCAGGGGCATCCGGCCGATCTGGGAGATGCGCCGGCCGAGCGACTGGACCAGTTGCGGCCTGCGGCGTGAGGCGACGGTCACCACGCCGACCGGCCGGGGAGTCGCGTCCGGTGAACCGGAGGCCCAACCTCCGGGCCCCTTCGCCCAGCCGGTGAGCACGGTGACCACGGCGTCCGTGACATCGTCCGGCACCGGTCCGTCCGAAGCCTGCGCCGCGAGCATCGGCCGCAGCCGGTTGCCCCAGCCGATGTCGGAGAGCCGGCCGAGCGCCCGGCCGGTGAAGGACAGCTCGCCCGCGGGGATGCGGCCCTTGAGATCGATGCCCACCGCGGGCAGACCGGTGGGCCACATCTTGCGGGGATCCACCTCGACACCGGGCCGGCCCAGCTCGTTGCGCGCCCCGTCCAGGGCGGCGGTGGAGACCTTGTCGTCGAAGCGGGCCCCCGCGCAGTTGTCACAGCGTCCGCAGGACGTGGCCTCCTCGTCGTCGAGCCGCAGCCGCAGGAACTCCATCCGGCACGCCGACGTCGAGGCGTAGTCACGCATGGCCTGCTGTTCGGCCTCCCGCTGCCGGGCGACCCAGGCATAGCGCTCGGCGTCGTAGACCCAAGGGGCGCCCGTGGAGATCCAGCCGCCCTTGACGCGCTTCACCGCACCATCGACGTCCAGCACCTTGAGCATCGTCTCCAGGCGGGTCCGCCGCAGATCGACCAGGGGCTCCAGCGCCGGGAGGGAGACCGGCCGCTCCGCGCGGGCCAGAACGTCCAGGGTGCGCCGCACCTGCTCCTCGGGAGGGAAGGCGACGGAGGCGAAATACTGCCAGATCGCCTCGTCCTCCTTGCCGGGGAGCAGCAGCACCTCGGCGTGCTCGACGCCGCGCCCCGCACGCCCGACCTGCTGGTAGTAGGCGATGGGGGAGGAGGGCGAGCCCAGGTGAACGACGAAGCCGAGGTCGGGTTTGTCGAATCCCATGCCCAGTGCGGAGGTGGCGACCAGCGCCTTGACCCGGTTCGCCAGCAGATCGTCCTCGGCCTGCTGCCGGTCGGCGTTCTCGGTCCGCCCTGTGTACGAGGCCACCGGATGGCCGTTCTGGCGCAGATAGGCTGTGATCTCCTCGGCCGCCGCCACGGTCAGCGTATAGATGATCCCGGAGCCGGGAAGCTCGCCGAGGTGGTCGCCCAGCCAGGCCAGCCGGTGTGCCGCGCCCGGCAGTTGCAGCACGCTCAGGCTCAGGCTCTCCCGGTCCAGCGGCCCCCGCAGGACCAGCGCGTCGGTGCCGGCGCCGGTGCCCAGCTGCTCCGCGACGTCCGCCGTCACGCGGGCGTTGGCCGTGGCGGTGGTGGCGAGCACCGGGACCCCCGTCGGCAGATCCGCGAGCATCGTCCGCAGCCGCCGGTAGTCGGGCCGGAAGTCGTGCCCCCAGTCGGAGATGCAGTGGGCCTCATCGACCACCAGGAGCCCGGTCGCCGCCGCCAGTTTCGGCAGCACCTGGTCGCGGAAGTCGGGATTGTTGAGCCGCTCGGGGCTCACCAGCAGGACGTCGACCTCGCCCGCAGCCACCTCGGCCTGGACGCTCTCCCACTCCTCCGTGTTGGACGAATTGATCGTGCGGGCGCTGATCCCGGCCCGCGCCGCCGCCGCGACCTGGTTGCGCATCAGCGCCAGCAGCGGCGAGACGATCACCGTCGGCCCGCTGCCCTGCGCGCGGAGCAGCGAGGTCGCCACGAAGTAGACGGCGGACTTGCCCCAGCCGGTGCGCTGCACGACCAGAGCTCTGCGTTTGTCGGCGACGAGCGCTTCGATGGCCACCCACTGGTCCTCGCGCAGCACGGCCGTACCGGTGGCATCGCCCACCAGGCGGGCGAGGACGGAGTCGGCCGAAGCCCTGAGTGCTGCACGATCTGCGTTGGTCATGCCCCCATGCAACCCGATGACTACGACAAACCGCGAACGACGGGGCGAGCCTGTGGATAACGTTATCCACAGGGGGTCGCGGGATATGGCGGGTTGCGGGACCGTCAAGCCATGAACAAGCACCACGAATCCACCGGCCCGGCCGGAGAACAGCAGATCATCCTGCGCGGCCCCGCCGAGCTCGCCGACGCCCTCCCGTATCTCATGGGCTTCTACCCCAACGACAGCGTCGTGATGGTCGCCCTGCACGGCGGGCGGGGCCGGTTCGGCGGCCGGCTCCGCCTCGGGATTCCGCAGGCGCCCGGTGAATGGGGACCGGTCGCCGATCAGCTGGCGGAGTGCCTGATCTCGGGGAGCGAGCGCCGTGAAGGACGGCCCGACGCGATCGTGATCTTCCTCTGCCAGGACTCGCCGGACGGCTCGGGCGGCCGGCTGACCATGGAGCGGCTCAGGCCGTTCGCGCAACGCCTGCGCACGGCATGCGGAGCGCTCGACGTTCCCGTCCTCGAAGCGCTCTGCATCTCCGACGGCCGTTACTGGTCCTACTGCTGTCCCGACCCCCGATGCTGCCCCGACCAGGGAAATCCCCTGGCCATGCCCGGCACCACGGTGATGGCGGCGGCCGCCACCTACGCGGGCGTCCACGTCCGGGGCACGCTGCGCGACATGGAAGCGCGGCTCCAGCCCTGGCGGACCCCGGCGGCGGTGACGACGCAGGAGGAGGCTCTGGACAGGGCCGGACCGGCGCTGGTGCCCAGGCTCCTCGACGAGCGGGCCAGGCGGGAGGTCGCGGCGGAGACCCTCCGGCTGGCGCGCACGCTCATGGACCGCATCGAGGAGTCCCAGCCCGCGCCACCGGCGCTCTCGGACGCCGGGGACGACCAGTTGATCAGTTCCGACGAGGCCGCCGCCGTCATCCTCGGGCTCCAGGACCGGGAGACCCGGGACAAGGCCGCCGCCTGGATGGAGGGGGCGGAAGCACAGGCGGCGCTGCGCCTGTGGCGGACGCTGGCACGGCGCTGTGTCGGGCCGTACGGGGAGCACGCCGCCGCTCCGCTCACCCTGGCGGGCTGGGTCTCCTGGTCCACGGGCGACGAGCCGGGTGCGCGGGTCGCCCTGACGCTGGCGCTGCGCGCCGATCCCGACTACACGTTCGCCCAGCTGCTGCATCGGGCCTGCAACGAAGGGCTCGACCCGGAGGCCCTGCGCCGCTGTCTGCGCGAGGCCACGGACGAGGAGAAGGGCTCCGGTGCCGGAGCGCCGGGGGCGACGGCGGACACCGCCGTCGACCGGGGCGCCACCCCGCTGCACGCCCGCAAGGTCCGTCGACTGCCCGACGGGGGCCGGCGCCGGGGACGCGCTCCCCGGCCCCCGGGCACTGAGCGGGGGAAAGCGGCACCCGGCTCGGTCCGTCCCCGCACCTCAGCGGCCGGGCGGCGGCCCCGCGAGGTCCGGCGGTACGGCCGACGCGGCACCAGGACGCGCCGATGACCTGGTCGCGAGCCGGAGGCCGGCGAGGGCGGTCCGCCGGCCGACCGGCCGGGTAGCAGGGGCACTCACCCCGCAGGCGAAACGTCGGCCGATCGTGCCCGGGGCCGGTGCTGAACATCACCGCGAAGTCGTGGTGGGAGCACCGCACCCGCGTCGCGAGCGGTCCTTCACGGCCCACCGTCGCGCCTGCGCACGCGTTCGGTCGGGGCGGCACGGATCAGGGGTGCTCCATGGTCATTCACCACGGCGGCATCAAGCGGCCACGGCCCCCGAAGTCGTGTTCCTGGAGCGTCCATGTCCCATCGGGCGGTCCAGGACCCGCCCTTTCGACCGCCGAGCACGAAGGTGCCTTCGAGGGCCGGCCACGAAACCGTGGAACCCGGACTGATCACGAGCATGCCGAAGGGAGTGTTTATCGTCAGGCAGACGACTATGATCGCGACATGCCGCCCTACGACCCGTCGACCTTCCCGCCCTTCGCTGTCACCGTCGACCTGGTTGTGCTCACGGTGCGCCGTCACGCGCTCTGCGCGCTGGTCGTCCGTCGCGGAGAGACCCCGTTCCAGGGCCGATGGGCGCTGCCCGGCGGATTCGTCAGGATGGACGAGGACCTGGGGTCAGCGGCGGCGCGCGAACTCGTCGAGGAAACCGGCCTCTGTGCGCACGATCCGGCGAAACCGGCCGTGGGCAACGGCGCACATCTGGAGCAGTTGGCCACGTACGGAGATCCGGCCCGCGACCCCCGGATGCGGGTGGTCAGCGTCGCCCACCTCGCCCTCGCGCCGGACCTGCCCGCGCCCCGGGCGGGCGGCGACGCCAACAGTGCGCGCTGGGCGCCGGTCGAGGATCTGCTGCACCCCGGCACCGGGCGGGAGGGCGAGCAGACGGCGCCGCTGGCCTTCGACCATGCGCGGATCCTGGCCGACGGAGTGGAGCGTGCCCGCTCGAAGATCGAGTACTCCTCGCTGGCCACGGCGTTCTGCCCGCCGGAATTCACGGTCGGCGAGCTGCGCCGGGTGTACGAGGCGGTGTGGGGCGTGGTCCTCGATCCCCGCAACTTCCACCGCAAGGTCACCGGAACGCCGGGATTCCTGGTGCCTTCCGGTGGGACGACCACACGGCAGGGCGGCCGGCCCGCGCAGTTGTTCCGGGCCGGGGCGGCCACGGTGCTCAATCCGCCGATGCTGCGACCCGAGGTCTGAGTCACCTGGCGTTCCGCTGTGATGGCCGCGCGGAACGCCGGTCGCCCCACCCCTGCACCAAAAGTCGGAAATGTCGCGTTATCTTGCTGCGGTACCCCTCTGCAGCCGAGCGGTCTCACCTTCCGCGAGAGACGCGAGAGAAGCGATGCTCCAGGCCATCGGACTCACCAGCACCCCCCGTCGTGACGCTCCGCCCGCCGTGAACGACCTGACCTTCGAGGCTCCGCCCGGCCGTGTCACGGCACTGCTGGGCGCCCCCCGGTCGGGCAAGACCATGGCCCTGCGCCTGATGCTCGAACTGGAAGCCGGGCGGGGCGTCGCCTATTTCCGGGGACGGCCGCTGCACCGCGTCGCCCACCCGGCACGGGAAGTGGGCGTACTCCTCGGTGACGTACCGGGCCACCCCTCCCGGACCGCCCGGGGGCAGCTCCGTATGCTCTGCGCGGCCGCAGGCGTGCCCGCCTCCCGGGCCGACGAGGTGCTCGAAGCCGTCGGCCTCGCCGGGCTCGGGGACCAGCGCCTGGGCACCCTCTCGGTGGGTATGGACCGTCGGCTCGGCCTCGCCTGCGCGCTGCTCGGAGACCCCCACACCCTGATCCTGGACGAACCGGGGGAGGGGCTGTCCCCGCGGGAGAACAGCTGGCTGTACGGGCTGTTGCGCGCGCACGCGGCCCAGGGCGGCACGGTCCTCCACACCACCGGCGACCCCAAGGAGGCGGCCCGCACGGCCGACCGCGTCGTCACCATCGGCGGCGGGCGTCTCGTCGCCGACCAGGACGTCGCCGACTTCGCCCGCACCCGGCTCCGGGCCCGGGTCGCCGTCCGCACCCCGCACGCGGCCCGGCTGGCGGCCGTGGTCAGCAGGGAGGCCCGAGCCGCACAGCGCTCCGTCGAGGTGGTCGAGGAGGCGAGCGGCCGGCTGACGGTGTACGGCAGCAACTGCGCGGAGATCGGGGACACCGCCTACCGGCACGGTGTCCCCGTGCACCGGCTCGCCGACGAGATCGGCGACACCGGACCCGCCGCCCCGGCGGAAGCCGGGAGCGGGGAGCGGGGCGACTCGGCCGCCGCCCTGTCCGAGCTGCCGCCCCCGATCCGGGTGCGCCCCGCACGAGGCCCCCTGCGCCCGCTCCGGTACGAACTGCGACGCTCCCTCGGCGTCAGGACAACGGCCATGATCATGGCGACCGTTCTGGTGGTGTCGGCCGCGGTGTCCGTCCTGCTCGCCCGCACCGACGGCACCGCGCTGCCCCGCGTGCTCGCCGCCTGGCCCGCCCTGCTGCCGCTCCCGCCCGCCGCGCTCGGCGCGGGCCTGCTCGGGGCACTGTCCTTCGGGGACGAGTTCCGCTATCCGGCACTCGCCGCCGCTCGCGGCACCGTGCCCCGGCGGCTCGGGCTGCTGCTGGCCAAGCTCACCGTGACCGCGAGTTTCGCTCTGCTGCTCGCGGGCCTCTCCGTGGTGTGCGGAGCGCAGAGCCTCCGGCTCGTGTACGGACCGGACTTGATCGAGATCCCTTCGAATGCCGTTGCGTTGACCGCGAGTTGGGTCGGCCTGACGGTCGGCTGCGCCTGGGCGGGGCTGCTGGCCGCCGGCGTCTTCCGGGTGGCCGGGGCGGGCATCGCCGCGGTGCTCGCGGTTCCGGTGCTCGTCGTTCCGCTGGTGCAGAAGCTCTTCGAGGCGCCGTCCGCGCGATCGGTCGCCGGGCTCCCGGGCCGACTGCGTGATCTGGCCGGGTGGCAGCTGCCGCAGGAGGCGGACCACTGGATCCTGGCTGTCGCGCGGGTGGTGGCGCAGCCCGTAGGGACGGCACTGGCCCTGTCGTTGTCAGCCCTGATCTGCGCGTATCTGTTCACCAGCCTTCGAGGAAAGGCGCGTTGGTGATCGCCGTCGCCCCGCGTCGAGGGCGGGGGCTCGCAACTCCCTGAGAAATGACCGATTTATAAGCATATGGCGTCAATTGCGGAGCCGACGCCGATCACCCTTTCGTGTGCTTTTCACCAAAGACCTCAAGGGGCGGGCGAGCCGCGCCGACAAAGGATGCGTGAGTACCCTTGCGCACACCATGATGACCGCCGCCCGCACCGTCGATTCCGGCCTGGCCGGCTCGGGCGATCTCGACCGCTATCCCTATCCGGAGGCGTCGGCCGGCGAGCGTGCCGCGTCCCGGGCCTGGGGCGGTTCCGATTCCGAGCTGGGACGGGCGAGCCGACGGGGAGCGGCCAGCCGGGGGCGTGGCCTCCACGGCCAACTCGTTCAGCAGCTGGGCCAGATGATCGTTTCCGGAGACCTCGGCGCGGACCGCCCCCTCGTACCCGAGGAGATCGGCCAGCGATTCGAGGTCTCCCGCACCGTCGTCCGCGAATCCCTGCGCGTCCTCGAAGCCAAGGGGCTGGTCAGCGCGCGCCCCAATGTGGGGACGAGGGTCCGCCCGGTCAGCGACTGGAACCTGCTGGATCCCGACATCATCGAATGGCGGGCCTTCGGTCCGCAGCGTGACGACCAGCGCCGCGAGCTGGCCGAGCTCCGCTGGACCATCGAACCGCTCGCGGCCCGCCTCGCGGCCGGGCACGGCCGGGACGACATCCAGCAGCGGCTCGGCGACATGGTGGAGATCATGGGGCACGCGATGGGGCAGGGGGATGCGATCACGTTCTCCCGGGCCGACGCGGAGTTCCACGCCCTGCTCATCCAGGCCGCGGGCAACCGGATGCTCGAACACCTTTCCGGCATCGTCTCGGCCGCTCTCCATGTCTCCGGCGGTCCCGTCACCGGCTGTGACCGGCCCGGCGAAGCCTCGCTCGGCCACCACGCGCGCATCGCCGACGCCCTGGCATCGGGCGACGCCGGTGCCGCCGAGACGGCCATGCGTCAACTGCTCGTCGTCCATCCCGACGTCGAGCGTGTGGTTCCCGCGCCGCGCGAGCACTGACCGGTGCGCGGCCGGGTGCCTGGGCCCGGTGCCGCCGGATCGCACGGGTCCGGCGGCATAATTGTGGGGGGATGACGCCCATGGTCCGGTTCGTCGCAAATGGGGTGTGACTCGGGCCACGCGGATTGGCCGTAACACTCCTCGAAGCAGCGCGATGACTTAAGAGGTGACCGTCGCGGAAGGAATACAGCAGCCCTTGGGCGCGCTGTGCAGTTCTGAGGCCAAACCCGCGCCGTCGACGACATCCCCAGTCGACGGTCGTCGGTTCCAGCCCTCTTCAGGGCAGGGCCGGAAGCCGTTTCCATCGTTCCGAGAGGTTGTTCGTGTCGGCCAGCACATCCCGTACGCTCCCGCCGGAGATCGCCGAGTCCGAGTCTGTGATGGCGCTCATCGAGCGGGGAAAGGCTGATGGGCAGATCGCCGGCGATGACGTGCGTCGGGCCTTCGAGGCTGACCAGATTCCGCCAACCCAGTGGAAGAACGTTCTGCGCAGCCTCAACCAGATCCTCGAGGAAGAGGGTGTGACGCTGATGGTCAGTGCCGCGGAGTCGCCGAAGCGCGCCCGCAAGAGCGTCGCAGCGAAGAGCCCGGTCAAGCGCACCGCCACCAAGACCGTCGCGGCGAAGACCACCGTGACCAGGACCGTCGCGGCCACCGCCGCCCCGGCGGTCGAGAGTGCGGACGCGGTGGCCGACGACGCCGTCGCGGCCGCTCCCGCCAAGAAGACAGCAGCCAAGAAGACCGCTGCCAAGAAGACCGCCGCGAAGAAGACGGCGGCCAAGAAGACAGCGGCGAAGAAGTCCGGCAAGCAGGACGACGAGCTCCTCGACGGTGACGAGGCTGTCGAGGAAGTCAAGGCCGGCAAGGGCGAGGAAGAGGAGAGCGAGGGCGAGAACAAGGGCTTCGTCCTCTCCGACGACGACGAGGACGACGCACCTGCGCAGCAGGTCGCCGTCGCCGGCGCCACCGCCGACCCGGTCAAGGACTACCTGAAGCAGATCGGCAAGGTTCCCCTCCTCAATGCCGAGCAGGAGGTCGAGCTCGCCAAGCGCATCGAGGCCGGTCTCTTCGCCGAGGACAAGCTGGCGAACGCCGACAAGCTCGCACCGAAGCTCAAGCGCGAGCTGGAGATCATCGCCGAGGACGGCCGGCGGGCCAAGAACCACCTCCTGGAGGCCAACCTCCGTCTGGTGGTCTCCCTGGCCAAGCGCTATACCGGTCGCGGCATGCTCTTCCTGGACCTGATCCAGGAGGGCAACCTCGGTCTGATCCGTGCGGTCGAGAAGTTCGACTACACCAAGGGCTACAAGTTCTCCACGTACGCCACCTGGTGGATCCGTCAGGCGATCACCCGCGCGATGGCCGACCAGGCCCGCACCATCCGTATTCCGGTGCACATGGTCGAGGTCATCAACAAGCTCGCGCGTGTGCAGCGTCAGATGCTCCAGGACCTGGGCCGCGAGCCCACCCCGGAGGAGCTGGCCAAGGAACTCGACATGACCCCCGAGAAGGTCATCGAGGTCCAGAAGTACGGTCGCGAGCCGATCTCCCTCCACACCCCGCTGGGTGAGGACGGAGACAGCGAGTTCGGTGACCTGATCGAGGACTCCGAGGCCGTCGTCCCGGCGGACGCGGTCAGCTTCACGCTCCTCCAGGAGCAGCTCCACTCGGTGCTCGACACGCTCTCCGAGCGTGAGGCCGGCGTGGTCTCGATGCGCTTCGGTCTCACCGACGGTCAGCCGAAGACGCTCGACGAGATCGGCAAGGTCTACGGCGTGACGCGTGAGCGCATCCGTCAGATCGAGTCGAAGACGATGTCGAAGCTTCGCCACCCGTCGCGCTCCCAGGTGCTGCGCGACTACCTCGACTAGATCGCGGAAGATTCACCGGCCGAGGGCCCGGAACCCCCCAGGGGATCCGGGCCCTCCGGCGTGTCCTCGGGTGCGTACGTGGACCGGCTGGATCACGCTGGGTGCATCGTCACCACCTCAGCGTCAGGAGCCTCCATGCCCCGTCCCCTCGTCCGTGCCCTGACCGGGGTGCTCGCCCTGACCGCCGCCGCGGCCGTGCTGCCGCTCGCCTCGCCCTCCGCTGCGGTCGCGGACAGCATCATCGTCGGCGGCCGGCCCGCCCCCGTGGCGGACAGCCCCTGGGCCGTGGCGCTGTCGAGCCGGGACCGGTTCGGCGGGGCGCGCTCGGGCCAGTTCTGCGGCGGCGTCGCCGTGGCGCCCACGAAGATCCTGACGGCCGCCCACTGTCTGAGTGACGAGGCGCTCGGCGGACCGGCGAACCGGGTGAAGGATCTGCTGGTCATCGTCGGCCGGGAGCGGCTGGGCGATTCCGGCGGCCAGGAGATCCCGGTCCGGGGCATCTGGGTGAACCCGGCGTACGACCCCGCCTCCAACGCGGGCGACCTCGCGGTGCTGACGCTGGCGCGCGCACTGTCGGAGGGAGGCGTCATCCCGATGGCCGGGGGCGGGGACGCCGCCTACCGGGCCGGGACCGCCGCGGACGTCTACGGGTGGGGCGACACGACGGGAAGCGGTACGTACGCCTCCGTGCTGCGCTCCGCGCGGGTCCAGGTCCTGCCGGACAGTGACTGCGCGCGTGCCTACCCGGGCGGCCGGGAGGGTACGTACAAGGCCTCGGCGATGCTCTGTGCGGGCGATCGGGCGGGTGGCCGGGACGCGTGCCAGGGCGACAGCGGCGGGCCGCTGGTGGCCCGTGGGCGGCTTATCGGCCTGGTGTCCTGGGGCAGCGGCTGCGGGCGCGCGGGCAGCCCCGGGGTGTACACACGGGTCTCCGCCGCCCTGGACTGGGCCGAGGGCCGCATCTGAGCGGGTCGTGGCCGTGTGCGCACGGCGCTCCTGCGGCGCGCGCACATGATCCCCGCAGCCGCAGCCGCAGCCGCAGCCGCAGCCGCAGCCGCAGCCGCAGCCGCAGTCGAGAACGGGCGGCTCCCCCGGTGGGGGAGCCGCCCGTCGGCCGGTCCTGGACCGGCCCCTGGCTCGTCGTGGATGCGAGGTGTCAGTGTTGGTCCTCGTCGGCAGCGGCAGCCGTCTGCACGGCGGTGAGCCGATCCGTCTCATCCTGTATTTCCGCGGCGATCTTCTTGAGTTCCGGCTCGAACTTGCGCCCATGGTGGGCGCAGAAGAGCAGTTCACCGCCGCTGATCAGGACGACGCGCAGATATGCCTGGGCGCCGCAACGGTCACAGCGGTCTGCTGCGGTCAGCGGGCTCGCGGGGGTCAGAACAGTAGTCACGTCGCCTCTTCTCTAGCTCGACGAGCTGTCGTACCAGGGTCAACATCCAACCAGGCCGAAAACGTTCCCGCTCGTGGCTTTTCTTCGAAACTTCTTCTCGGTGTGGCTGTCAGTTGCCGGTTGGCGGCGAAGGTGCCGTATGTGGAGCGCTACGGTTTCGCATTGCTTGTCCAGGGGTGGGTCCCGCCGGCCGGCTTGCCGGTTTGTTCATGAGGACGTGCCCGGAGCCTAAATGGTTCATGCGTCGAAGGGAACGTGATGTGCACGTCACTCCAACGAATGATCGAACATCCATACGAGCCCGGATGAAGCTCGACTAGCATGAGGATTCCCCGAGGGTGGCGTTACAACCGCTCTACCAGGCCTCTGTAGGCTCTCAGCGGCAACCGAAGCCCAGCCCTGTACCCACGGGGGCCCCAGATGAAATTCAGCGAGGAGCGAACCGCGTGACCGCCGAAACGTCCGTGCCGTCCACCGCGATGCTGACCGGAGCAGGCGGCGACCGGGACAGCTCCAACTACACCGCGCGGCACCTGCTCGTCCTCGAAGGCCTTGAGGCGGTCCGCAAGCGTCCCGGGATGTACATCGGGTCCACCGACAGCCGTGGCCTGATGCACTGCCTCTGGGAGATCATCGACAACTCCGTCGACGAAGCCCTCGGCGGCCACTGCGACCAGATCGAGGTCATCCTCCACGACGACTCCTCCGTCGAGGTCCGGGACAACGGCCGCGGCATCCCGGTCGACGTCGAACCCAAGACCGGCCTCTCCGGCATCGAGGTCGTCATGACCAAGCTGCATGCCGGGGGCAAGTTCGGCGGCGGCTCCTACGCGGCCTCGGGCGGCCTCCACGGTGTCGGCGCGTCCGTGGTCAACGCCCTCTCCGCCCGCCTGGACGTCGAGGTCGACCGGAGCAGCGCGACCCACTCCATCAGCTTCCGGCGCGGTGTCCCCGGCATGTTCACCGAGCAGGGCCCGGACAGCCCGTTCGACCCGGCCAACGGACTGCGCAAGGGCAAGCGCGTCCCCAAGACCCGTACCGGTACCCGGGTGCGGTACTGGGCGGACCGCCAGATCTTCCTCAAGGACGCCAAGCTCAATCTGGACACGCTCTACCAGCGCGCCCGGCAGACGGCCTTCCTCGTCCCCGGCCTCACGATCATCGTCCGCGACGAGCGCGGGCTGGACGGCGAGGGCAAGACCGAGGAGACGTTCCGCTTCGACGGCGGCATCAGCGAGTTCTGCGAGTACCTCGCCCAGGACAAGGCCGTCTGCGACGTCCAGCGGCTGACCGGCACGGGCACCTTCAAGGAGACCGTCCCCGTCCTGGACGACCGCGGCCACATGACCGCCACCGAGGTCACCCGCGAGCTGGCCGTCGACATCGCCCTGCGCTGGGGCACCGGCTACGACACGACCGTACGGTCGTTCGTCAACATCATCGCCACCCCCAAGGGCGGCACCCATGTCAGCGGATTCGAGCGCTCCCTGACCAAGACGGTGAACGAGGCGCTGCGCTCCGCCAAGATGCTGCGGGTCGCCGAGGACGACGTCGTCAAGGACGACGCCCTCGAAGGGCTCACGGCCGTTGTCACCGTACGGCTCGCCGAGCCGCAGTTCGAGGGGCAGACCAAGGAGGTGCTCGGCACCTCGGCGGCCAACCGGATCGTCGCCAACGTGGTCTCCAAGGAGCTCAAGGCGTTCCTGACCTCGACGAAGCGGGACGCCAAGGCCCAGGCCAGGGCGGTGCTGGAGAAGGCCGTGGCCGCCGCCCGCACCCGGATCGCGGCCCGCCAGCACAAGGACGCCCAGCGCCGCAAGACCGCGCTGGAGTCCTCCTCGCTGCCCGCCAAGCTCGCCGACTGCCGCAGCGACGACGTCGAGCGCAGCGAGCTGTTCATCGTGGAGGGCGACTCGGCGCTCGGCACGGCCAAGCTGGCCCGGAACAGTGAGTTCCAGGCGCTGCTGCCGATCCGCGGAAAGATCCTCAACGTACAGAAGTCGTCCGTCTCGGACATGCTGAAGAACGCCGAGTGCGGCGCGATCATCCAGGTCATAGGAGCAGGGTCCGGGCGGACCTTCGACATCGACGCCGCGCGCTACGGGAAGATCGTCCTGCTGGTGGACGCCGATGTCGACGGCGCCCACATCCGCTGCCTGCTGCTGACCCTCTTCCAGCGCTACATGCGCCCGATGGTCGAGGCGGGGCGGGTCTTCGCCGCGGTCCCGCCGCTGCACCGGATCGAGCTGGTCCAGCCCAAGAAGGGGCAGGACAAGTACGTCTACACCTACTCCGACAGCGAGCTGCGCCAGACCCTCCTGGAGTTCCAGCGCAAGAACGTCCGGATCAAGGAATCGATCCAGCGCTACAAGGGCCTGGGCGAGATGGACGCCGATCAGCTGGCGGAGACGACGATGGACCCGCGCCACCGCACGCTGCGGCGCATCAACATCGGCGACCTGGAATCCTCCGAGCAGGTCTTCGACCTGCTGATGGGCAACGAGGTCGCGCCCCGCAAGGAGTTCATCACCAGCTCCGCGGCCACCCTGGACCGTTCGCGCATCGACGCCTGATCCCGTATGCCCGCCCGGTCCCCGCTGCCGTCCCGCCAACAGCGTTCCGCCCGATCGGAGCGGGGGCCGCGTACGGTTCCCCGGTTCGTGCAGCCGTCCGGGACTTCTGTCACCTGAAGGGGTGAAGTCGGGCGGATGACGCGCCCGGGATCTTCCCGAACCGCCCATGGTTGGCCGTGCGGCCGAAAAGGTCCGCGGATCAGGGGAGCTGTTCGGTGGAGAAGGAAGCAGGGCCGGAGACCGCGGGAGTGCGGGTCGACGACCCGTGGGACGGTGCGCCGGCCGTCGGCTGGGGCGACCGGGACGGGACGGGAGGCGTCGCCGGCCCCGGCGCGTCCGGTGCGGCGGGACCGGATCCCGAGCCCAGCGCGGCCGACATCTATCTGGAAGTGCACCGCAGCGCCGCCTTCCGCGAGGTGCGCCGCCGCTACCGCCGCTTCGTGGTCCCCGCCGCCCTCGCCTTCCTCCTCTGGTATCTCGCCTACGTCGTCGCCGCGACCACCGCGCCCGAGCTGATGGCCCGCCCGGTCGCCGGCGCGGTCAACGTCGCGATGACGGCGGGGCTCGGCCAGTTCCTCACCACGTTCCTGCTCACCTGGGCGTACGCACGGCACGCGCGGCTGCGCCGGGACCGGGCCGCGCTCGATCTGCGCTGGGACACCCAGGAGATGACGCGGGGCCTGGGCCAGGAGACGACCAGAGGGCTGGGCCCGGAGATGTCGAGAGGCCTGGGCCAGGAGATGACGAGAGGGCTCGGACGTTGAGAGGCGATCACCAGACACTCGCCCTGCTGCTGTTCAGCGCGTTCATCGCGGTGACGCTCTTCATCACCACCTGGGTCGGCCGCAACCGGCAGGGCTCCGCCGAGGAGTTCTACGCCGGCGGACGCCTGTTCTCGCCCATGGAGAACGGATTCGCCATCGCCGGCGACTACATGTCGGCGGCCTCCTTCCTCGGGATCTCCGGGCTGATCGCCCTCTTCGGCTACGACGGCATGCTCTACTCGGTCGGCTTCCTCGTCGCCTGGCTGGTCGTCCTGCTGTTCGTCGCCGAACTCGTCCGCAACTGCGGCCGGTTCACCCTGGCCGACGTGGTCGCCGCACGGATGGCGGAGCGCCCGGTGCGCACCGCGCTCGGCACCTCGTCCGTCACCGTCTCCGTGCTCTATCTGGTGGCCCAGATGGTCGGTGCGGGCAGCCTCGTGGCCCTGCTGCTCGGCGGTACGAGCGACGCGGCCCGGTCCTGGACGGTGGTCGGGGTCGGCGCGCTCATGGTGATCTACGTGTCGTTCGGCGGGATGCGCGCCACCACCTGGATCCAGATCGTCAAGGCCGTCCTGCTGATGGCCGGGGCCGTCGCGCTCACCGTGCTCGTCCTGGTCCATTTCCACGGGAACGTCAACAGCCTGCTCAACACCGCCGCCGAACGCAGCGGCCACGGCAAGGACTTCCTCGCCCCCGGCCTCCGCTACGGCGGGGACTGGACCTCACGCTTCGACTTCATCAGCCTGGGAGTCGCCCTCGTCCTCGGCACGGCGGGGCTCCCGCACATCCTGTCGCGCTTCTACACCGTGCCCACCGCCCGCGCCGCGCGCCGGTCCGTCGTCTGGTCCGTCGGCCTGATCGGCAGCTTCTACCTGATGACGATCGTGCTCGGGTTCGGCGCCGCCGCTCTCGTCGGCTCCGCCGAGGTCCGCGCCTCGAACGCGGCGGGCAACACCGCGGTCCCGCTGCTGGCCCTCCAGCTCGGCGGCGGTGAAGGGTCCACCGGCGGAACGATTCTCTTCGCCGTGGTCGCCGCCATCGCCTTCGCCACCATCCTGGCCGTCGTCGCGGGCATCACGCTCGCCTCGTCCGCGTCCGTCGCCCACGACCTCTACGCCTCGCTCCGCCGCCCCGGGCGCAAGAAGTACGGCGAGGTCGCCGTGGCGCGTATCGCCGCCGCGGGGATCGGCGTGGTCGCGATCGGCCTCGGACTGCTGGCCCAGGACCTCAACGTCGCGTTCCTGGTGGGCCTCGCGTTCGCCGTGGCCGCGTCGGCGAACCTCCCGGCCCTGCTCTACTCGCTGTTCTGGCGCGGCTTCACCACCCGGGGCGCGGTCTGGGCGGTCTACGGCGGGCTGATCCCGGCGGTCCTGCTGGTGCTGGTCTCGCCCGTCGTCTCGGGCAGCCCCACGTCCCTGTTCCCCGGCGTCGACTTCCAGCTCTTCCCGCTGGAGAACCCGGGCCTGGTCTCCATCCCGCTCGGCTTCCTGGCCGGCTGGATCGGTACGGTCACCTCGCCCGAGAAGCCCGACGAGGCCAAGCACGCCGAGGCCGAAGTCCGGGCGCTGACGGGGGCCGGGGCAGCGTAGAGCGGGCTCCTGGGAGGGCCGGGTCCTCTGTGCGTCCAGGCGTCACGCCGTACGGGCCTGTGGGCGGCTCAGCCGGCCGCCCAGGCGTAGCGGTGTTCCGGGCGGCCCGTCTCCCCGTACCGCAGTGTCAGCCGGACCTTGCCGGTGCGCTCCAGCAGCTTCAGATAGCGCTGGGCCGTCTGCCGGCTCATCCCCGCGCTGTCCGCGATCTCCTGGGCGGAGAGCGGGCCCTCGGCGCCGCGCAGGGCCCGCCGGACGAGCTCGGCGGTGGTGGGGGAGTGGCCCTTGGGGAGGGCCGGCTCGCCCACCGCCCACAGCGCGCCGAAGAGCCGGTCCACCTCCGCCTGCTCGGCCTCCCCGCCCCCGTCGAGCGCCTGCCGCAGGGCCGCGTACGCCGCCAGCTTCGAGCGCAGGCCCGCGTACGTGAACGGCTTCACCAGGTACTGGAGCGCGCCGTGCCGCATCGCGTCCTGCACGGTCGCGACGTCCCGGGCGGCCGTCACCATGATCACGTCGACCTGACGGCCGAGGCGGCGCAGTTCCCGTACGACGGCGAGGCCGTTGCGGTCCGGCAGGTAGTGGTCCAGCAGGATCAGGTCCACCGCGACCTCCTCGACCGTCGCCAGCGCCTCGGCCGCCGAGTGGGCCTGCGCGGCCACCCGGAATCCGGGGACCTTGGTGACGTACGCGGCGTTGATCCGCGCCACCCGCACGTCGTCGTCCACGATCAGGACCTGGATCACCGCTGCTCTCCCGTCGTGGCCGTACGCGTGGGGGGCGGCGGGCCGTCGGGGGAAACCGTGGCGGGGCCGGCCGAGGCCCCCGGAACGGGCTCGGCCAGCGCCTCCGGCAGGACGACCGTGAACACCGCGCCGCCCCCGTCCGCCCCGGAGACCGTCACCCTGCCTCCCTGGCGCTCCGCGAGCCTCCGTACGAGAGCGAGCCCGAGGCCGCGCCTGCCGTGCGCCGGGACGTCCTTGGTGGACCAGCCCTCCGTGAAGATCGACGCGCGCTGCTCCCGGGGGACGCCGGGGCCGCTGTCGCGTACCTCCAGGATCACCGTACGGCTCTCCGCGCACAGCCCGACCTCGATCCGAGCTCCGTCCGACCCGGTCGCCGCGTCCGTGGCGTTGTCGACGAGGTTGCCCACCACGGTGACCAGGCCCCGGGGATCGACCACCCGGTCCGGCAGCAGCGTGCCGGGAGTCAGCCGCAGTGAGACGCCGCGCTCGGCGGCGACCGTCGCCTTGCCGACGAGGAGGGCTGCCAGCAGCGGGTCCTGGACCTTCTCGGTGACCTGCTCGGCCGTCGCCCGGTGGACGCCCACCACCTCCGTGATGAACTCCATCGCGTCCTCGTGCATCTCCAGCTCCAACAGCCCCAGCAGGGTGTGCAGCCGGTTCGCGTGCTCGTGGTCCTGGGCGCGCAGGGCGTCGATCAGCCCCGTGGTGGAGTCGAGTTCCCGGCCCAGGTGCTCCAGCTCGGTCCGGTCGCGCAGGGTCACCACGGCCCCGCCGTCGTCCGTGGGCATCCGGTTGGCCAGCAGCACCCGGCTGCCCCGTACCGCCAGCAGGTCGTCGCCGACCACCCGACCGGCCAGCACGTCCGCGGTCCGGCCGTCGCCCAGCACCTCCTCCAGCGGTCGGCCCGCCGCCTCAGGACCGAGGCCCAGCAGCCGCTGCGCCTCGTCGTTCAGCAGCCGGACGCGTCCGGCCCCGTCGAGGGCGACGACCCCTTCGCGGATGCCGTGCAGCATGGCCTCGCGTTCGGTCAGCAGCGCGGAGATGTCGGAGAACGCCAGGTCGTGGGTCTGCCGTTGCAGCCGGCGGGCGATCAGGTACGCGGCGAGCGCCCCGACGGCCAGGGCTCCGCCCGCGTACGCGAGCAGTCCCGGGATCGCCCCGAGGAGACGGGCGCGGACGCTGTCGTACTCGATCCCGACCGAGACCGCGCCGACCACCTCGCCGGAGGAGCCGAACAGCGGCACCTTGCCCCGCGCCGAGCGGCCGAGGGTCCCGCTGTCGATCTCCATCACCTCGCGGCCGCGCAGCGCCGCACCGGGGTCGGTGGAGACGACCTCGCCGATCCGGCGGACCGCGGGGTGCGACCAGCGCACCCCGCGCCGGTCCATGACGACGACGTACTCCGCTCCGGTCGCCCGCCTGACCCGCTCGGCGGCCGACTGGACCGGCCCCCGGCCGGACGGGTCCGTGGTGCTCAGGTCCTTCACGATCCCCGGCTGGGCGGCGGTGCTCTGGGCGATGGCCAGGGCGCGGCGCATCGCCTGATCGTCCAGCTGGGTGCTGAGCGGCGCCAGGAACAGACCGGTGACCAGGACGATCACGCCGGTGATGATGGCCAGCTGCATCAGCAGGACCTGGGAGAAGACCCGTTGGGGCCAGCCGAACCGGCGCGGTCCGCTCCCGGGGGTCCGTGGGGCGTTCATCGTACGAACGGTAAGGGCCGGGCGGCCGGGGCGGAAATCTCGGCCGTGCGTCGCCGTGCGTCGCCGTGCGTCGCCGTGCACGGTCGTCGGTGACGCGACGGTCGTCTAGGCGCCGGGCAGTGGCTGCGGCGGCCGGGGGCCCGTGTACTGCCCGCTGGGGCGGATGCGGAGCGGGCGCTCCCCGTACTCCTCCAGCGCGTGGGCGATCCAGCCCGCGGTGCGGGACACCGCGAACACGGTCTCGCCCGCGTCCGCCGGCATCCCCCGGGAGACGGACAGAACGGCCAGGGCCAGGTCGACGTTGGCGTGCAGCGGAGCGTGCCGCGCCGTCGTGTCGACCACCTCGCGGGCCGCCGCCAGCGCCCCGGCCGCCTGCGGCACGTCCTCCAGCAGCGCGAACAACGCCGTCGCCCGGGGGTCCTCGCCCCGGTACAGCCGGTGGCCCAGCCCCGGCACCCGCCGCCCGGTCCGCAGATGATCGGCGACCACGGGGACCGCGCTGCCCCGGTCCACCGCCTCCCGGAGCATCCGGTGCGCCAGACCGCTCGCCGCGCCGTGCAGCGGCCCCTCCAGCACGCCGAGACCCGCCGAGACCACGGCGTACGGGTGGGCCCGCGCGGAGGCGGCGACCCGGGCGGCCAGGGTGGAGGCCGCCAGGTCGTGGTCGATCAGGAGGGCCAGCGCCGCGTCCAGCACGGCGAGGGAAGGGGCGTCGGCCGGCTCCGCGGTGAGCCGTGACCACAGCCCCCGCGCCAGGGAACCCCCTTCGGCCTCCGGGCCGCCCAGCACCGGCAGGGCGCCCACCAGCGTCGGGATCAGGCCCCGGGCGCTGCTCAGCACCGCCTGGGGCGACAGGTCGAACCGCAGCGGATCCGTGGCCGCCGCAGCGGTCACCGCCACCCGCAGCCGGTCCGTCGACCCACTGTGCGCGGGCAGCGCGCCGACCGTCCGGCGGGCCGCCGCGAGGGTTCCGGCGGACGCGGTGAACCGGGCGCCGCGTCGCAGCTCACCCGTCCACAGCCACTCGGCGACCTCCTCGTAGCTGTACCGCCGGGCCAGCTCCGCCGCGTCGACCCCGCGGAAGAAACAGCGGTCGCCCTCGATGAGCGTGATGCCCGTACGGAAGGCGAGGTCGCCCACGGCCGGGGAGGGATCCCGCCGTCCCGAGCGCCGGGCCAGCGCCCGGACCTCGTCGGCGTCGAACGTGCTGCCCCGCCCTCCGGTGGCCCGCGCGCTGCTCAGCTGCCCCCGGCTGACGTAGGCGTACACCGTCTCCGGCTTCACGCCCAGCAACGCGGCGGCCTCCCGCGTGGTGAGCCGGGGCGCCGCCTGCTCGCCGGGCGCTGATTGATCGGTCATGCGGACCACCGTATCCATCCTGAATCCATGAGGGAGTCCAAGGATCTCGCTCTTTACATTGATTCAATCAACGTTGACAGAATTCAAGTCAATCATAGACAGTCGAATCAATGTTCCATGCGTCGGAAAGAGAACAGCCATGACCACCACCCCTGCCGTCCCCCGCGGTCTCGCCGGTGTCGTCGTCACCGACACCGCCCTCGGCGACGTGCGCGGCCGCGAGGGCTTCTACCACTACCGCCAGTACTCGGCGATCGAGCTCGCGGAGACCCGCGGCTTCGAGGACGTCTGGTACCTGATGGTCCACGGCGAACTGCCCGACCGGACGGCTGCCGCCGACTTCGCCGCCCGCACCGCCGCACTGCGCACCCTGCCCGCGGAGGTACGCGAGGCGCTGCCCGCGATCGCCCGCGCCGGCGCCGTCTCCGGCCCGCTCGCCGGACTCCGCACCGCGCTGTCCCTGCTGGGCGCCTCGGCCGGCTTCCGCCCGGTCTACGACATCGGGGCCGACCGCCGACGCGAGGACGCGCTCGCCGCCTGCGCGGCCGTCCCCACGATCCTGACCGCCCTCCACCGCCTGGGCCAGGGGCTTCAGCCGGTCGAACCCCGCGCGGATCTGCCGCACGCCGCGAACTACCTGTACATGCTGACCGGGTCCGAGCCGGAGCCGGAACACGCCAGGGCTGTCGAGCAGTACCTCATCTCGACCGTCGACCACGGCTTCAACGCCTCCACCTTCACCGCCCGGGTCGTCGCCTCCACCGGAGCCGACCTGGCCGCCTGCCTGGTCGCGGCGGTCGGCGCCCTCTCCGGACCGCTGCACGGCGGAGCCCCCAGCCGGGCCCTGGACACCCTCGACGCCATCGGCACCCCGGACCGCATCGACGGCTGGATCCGCGAACAGGTCCTCGCCGGCCGCCGCATCATGGGCTTCGGCCACCCCGTCTACCGCACCGAGGACCCGCGCTCCCGGATGCTCAAGTCCCTCGCACACGGCTTCGGCGGCCCGCTCGTCGACTTCGCCGTGGAGGTGGAACGCCAGGTCGAAGCCATCCTCGCCGAGCTCAAGCCGGGCCGGGAGCTGCACACCAACGTGGAGTTCTACGCCGGAGTGGTCATGGAGCTGTGCGGGCTGCCGCGCGCGATGTTCACCCCCACCTTCTGTGCGGCGCGGGTGGTCGGCTGGAGCGCCAATATCCTGGAACAGGCGGAGGACGCGAAGATCATCCGCCCGGCGGCCCGCTACGTCGGCGCACCCCCGCCGCAGCCGGTCCCGGCACCCTGACGACGCCCCAGGAAGGCTCCCGTTGACCCCGCCCCGTACCCCGCAGATCCCGGTCGTCGTCCTGGCGGGCTTCCTCGGCTCCGGCAAGACCACGCTCCTGAACCATCTGCTCCGCAACCGGGCGGGCACCCGGATCGGCGTGATCGTCAACGACTTCGGGGCAATCGAGATCGACGCCATGACCGTCTCGGGACAGGTCGGCTCGACGGTCTCGCTGGGCAACGGCTGTCTGTGCTGCGCCGTCGACGCGAGCGAACTCGACACCTTCCTGGAGACGCTGACCCGGCCCTCCGCCCGGCTCGACGTGATCGTCATCGAGGCGAGCGGGCTGGCCGAACCCCAGGAACTCGTGCGCATGCTGCTGGCCAGCGACAACCCGCACATCCTGTACGGAGGCCTCGTCGAGGTCGTCGACGCGGCGGAATTCGGCCGTACCCGTCAGCGGCACCCCGAGATCGACCGCCATCTCGCCGTCGCCGACCTCGTCGTCCTGAACAAGACCGACCGGGTGGGGGAAGCCGAGCGGGAGCGGCTGCGGGCGACGGTCGCGGAGCTGAGCGGCCCCGCCGCCGTGATCTGTGCCGTGCACGGCCGGATCGACCCCGAGCTGCTCTTCGATCCCGCTCTCCGGCCGGACCACGAGGAGAAGGCCCGTCAGCTCACCTTCGAGGACCTGCTGCGGGAGGAGGCGTGCGACGGGCAGGAGGGGCCCCACGACCACCTCCACGCCGCGTACGAGAGCGTCGGCTTCACCTCGGACATCCCCATGGACCCACGCCGCTTCATGGAGTTCCTCGACTCCCGGCCCGAGGGCCTCTACCGGATCAAGGGGTTCGCGGACTTCGGCGCGGGGGACCGGGACAACACGTACGCGCTGCACGCGGTGGGCCGCTTCCTGCGCTTCGTCCCCCGGCCGTGGGCGCGCGGCGAACAGCGGCTCACCCAGCTCGTCATGATCGGCGCGGGCATCGACGCCGGGACGCTGCTGGCCGGACTCGCCGCCTGCCGTGCGGACGGGCCCGAGCATGCGGACGGGCCCGAGCGCGCGGTCGAGCCCGAGCATGCGGAGGGGCCTGCGTGCGCGGACGGGCCTGCCCTCACAGGCACCGCCGACGTCGAGCGCGCCATGTGGGGCGTGCTCCGCTACGTACAGGAGCAGGCTCCCGAACCGGAAGCGGCCGCAGAGGCGTAACCCCCCAGGCCGCTCCCCGTCGTACGGGAAGGCGTCCCGCCTACAGCGGCGGTCCCGCGATCACGGCGACCGGTTCGAGCAGCGGCGTGCCCGAACCGTCCCGCCTCGGGTCGGGCTCCGGCAGCTTCGCCGGGGTGCCGTTCTTCTGGGCGGCCCGTGCCGGGGTGGCGCCCGCCCAGGCGAACACCAGGACGTCCTCGCCCTTCAGGAACCGCTGGCAGCGCACTCCGCCGGTCGCCCGGCCCTTGCGCGGATACTGGTCGAACGGGGTGAGCTTGGACGTCAGCACCGAGTCGTCCAGGGTGCCGTGCGAGCCGGCCACCGTGAACACGATCGCCTCGGCCGCCGGGTCCACCGCCGTGAACGACAGCACCTCGGCCCCGGCCGTCAGCTTGACGCCCGCCATGCCTCCGGCGGGCCGCCCCTGCGGGCGTACCGAGGCCGCCGGGTAGCGGAGCAACTGGGCGTCGGAGGTGATGAACACCAGGTCCTCCTCGCCCGTGCGCAGCTCGGCCGCGCCCACGATGCGGTCACCGTCCTTGAGGGCGATGACCTCCAACTCGTCCTTGTTGGCCGGGTAGTCCGGCACGACGCGTTTCACCACGCCCTGAAGGGTGCCGATCGCGAGGCCCGGCGAGGACTCGTCCAGGGTGGTGAGGCAGATCAGCTCCTCGTCCGCCTCCAGACTGAGGAACTCGGAGATCTGTGCCCCGCCGGAGAGATTCGGCTCCGCGTGCGTGTCCGGCAGCTGCGGCAGGTCGATCACCGAGAGCCGCAGCAGCCGGCCCGTGGAGGTCACCGCCCCGACATCGCCGCGCGCCGTCGCCGCCACCGCCGACACGATCACGTCGTGCTTGGTCCGCCGGGCGTCCTCGGAGATCTCGACCGGCTCCGCGTTCGCCGTGCGGGCCAGCAGGCCCGTCGAGGAGAGCAGCACCCGGCACGGGTCGTCCGCCACCTCCAGCGGCACGGACGCGATCTGCGAACCGGCCGACTCCAGCAGCACCGTGCGCCGGTCCGTGCCGAACTTCTTCGCCACGGCGGCCAGCTCCGAGGAGACCAGCTTGCGCAGCTCCGCGTCCGACTCCAGGATCGCGGTCAGCGCGTCGATCTCGCCGGTGAGCCTGTCCCGCTCGCTCTCCAGCTCGATCCGGTCGAAACGGGTGAGCCGGCGCAGCGGGGTGTCCAGGATGTACTGCGTCTGGATCTCGCTCAGCGAGAAGTGCGCCATCAGGCGCTCCTTCGCCTGCGCGGAGTTGTCGCTGTCCCGGATGATCCGGATGACCTCGTCGATGTCGAGCAGGGCGACGATCAGGCCCTCGACCAGGTGCAGCCGGTCGCGGCGCTTGGTGCGGCGGAACTCGCTGCGCCGACGCACCACCTCGAAGCGGTGGTCGAGGTAGACCTCCAGCAGCTCCTTGAGGCCCAGGGTGAGCGGCTGGCCGTCGACCAGCGCCACGTTGTTGATGCCGAAGGACTCCTCCATCGGCGTCAGCTTGTAGAGCTGCTCCAGCACCGCTTCCGGCACGAAGCCGTTCTTCACCTCGATGACCAGACGCAGTCCGTGCGCCCGGTCGGTGAGGTCCTTGACGTCCGCGATGCCCTGGAGCTTCTTCGCCGAGACCAGGTCCTTGATCTTGGCGATCACCTTCTCCGGACCGACGGTGAAGGGCAGCTCGGTGACGACGAGGCCCTTGCGACGGGCCGTCACGTTCTCCACGGAGACGGTGGCGCGGATCTTGAACGTCCCCCGGCCCGCCGCGTACGCGTCCTTGATGCCGCCCAGCCCGACGATGCGGCCGCCGGTGGGCAGGTCGGGGCCGGGCACGAAGCGCATCAGCGTCTCGACGTCGGCGCCCGGGTGCCTGATCAGGTGCCGGGCGGCGGCGATGACCTCGCCCAGATTGTGCGGGGGCATGTTGGTGGCCATGCCCACGGCGATCCCGGAGACCCCGTTGACCAGGAGGTTGGGGTAGGCGGCGGGGAGGACGACCGGCTCGCGCTCCTGACCGTCGTAGTTCGACTGGAAGTCGACGGTGTCCTCGTCGATCGCCTCGGTCATCAGCGAGGTGGCGTCGGCCATCCGGCACTCGGTGTACCGCATGGCGGCCGGCGGGTCGTCGTTGCCGAGGGAACCGAAGTTGCCGTGGCCGTCGACCAGGGGCAGCCGCATCGAGAACGGCTGGGCCATGCGCACCAGGGCGTCGTAGATCGAGGCGTCGCCGTGCGGGTGCAGCTTGCCCATCACCTCGCCGACGACGCGGGCGCACTTCACATAGCCGCGGTCGGGACGCAGTCCCATCTCGTTCATCTGGGACACGATGCGGCGGTGCACCGGCTTCATGCCGTCGCGGGCGTCGGGCAGGGCCCTGGAGTAGATCACCGAGTACGCGTACTCGAGGAAGGAGCCCTGCATTTCGTCGACGACGTCGATGTCGAGGATCTTCTCCTCGAAGTCGTCCGGCGGCGGGGTCTTCGTGCTACGGCGGGCCATCGCGGCTGCGACTCCTTCACAGATTCTGTTCGGACAACCTGAGCTTGTTCGGTACGACACGAGCTAGTGACGCGGTCCATTGTGGACCGCCGCACTGACAACGCCGACCTCGACCCGTCCGAAGCGGGTCGGGGCGGCGCACCCGCGGCGGCGTCCGCGACACCATCGACGGAACTTCAGCGGAACGGGAACTTCGCCAGCAGCCGGTGCGCTTGCTTAGAGTGGCAGGTCTGGCAGGAAGTCCAGTATCGCGATCGAAGGGACGTACATGCCCATGGGTCACACGGCCACCGCACAGGCCGGCTCCGGCGGCTTGACAGCGACCGAGCACCGCCTGGCCAACGGCCTGCGTGTGGTGCTCTCCGAGGACCATCTGACCCCGGTCGCCGCGGTCTGCCTCTGGTACGACGTCGGCTCGCGCCACGAGGTCAAGGGGCGCACCGGTCTGGCTCACCTCTTCGAGCACCTGATGTTCCAGGGCTCGGGACAGGTCAAGGGGAACGGTCACTTCGAGCTCGTCCAGGGGGCCGGCGGCTCGCTCAACGGGACGACCAGCTTCGAGCGGACCAACTACTTCGAGACCATGCCCACCCACCAGGTGGAACTGGCTCTCTGGCTCGAAGCCGACCGGATGGGCTCCCTCCTCGCCGCGCTCGACGAGGAGTCCATGGAGAACCAGCGCGACGTCGTCAAGAACGAACGCCGCCAGCGCTACGACAACGTGCCCTACGGCACCGCGTTCGAGAAGCTGACCGCCCTCTCCTACCCCGAGGGCCACCCCTACCACCACACCCCGATCGGCTCCATGGCCGACCTGGACGCGGCCACGCTGGAGGACGCCCGCACGTTCTTCCGTACGTACTACGCGCCCAACAACGCGGTGCTCTCGGTGGTCGGCGACATCGACCCCGAGCAGACCCTCGCCTGGATCGAGAAGTACTTCGGCTCCATCCCCTCCCACGACGGCAAGCAGCCGCCGCGCGACGGGACGCTGCCCGAGACCATCGGCGAGCAGCTGCGCGAAGTGGTCCACGAGGAGGTCCCGGCGCGCGCCCTGATGGCCGCCTACCGCCTCCCCCACGACGGCACCCGCGCCTGCGACGCCGCCGACCTGGCGCTCACCGTGTTGGGTGGCGGCGAGTCCTCCCGGCTGCACAACCGCCTGGTCCGCCGCGACCGTACGGCGGTGGCGGCGGGCTTCGGGCTGCTGCGGCTCGCCGGGGCGCCCTCGCTGGGCTGGCTGGACGTGAAGACGTCCGGCGGCGTCGAGGTGGAGCAGATCGAGGCCGCGGTCGACGAGGAGCTGGCCCGGTTCGCCGCCGAGGGGCCCACCCCCGAGGAAATGGAGCGGGCCCAGGCGCAGTTGGAGCGCGAGTGGCTGGACCGGCTCGGCACGGTCGCCGGCCGTGCCGACGAACTGTGCCGCTACGCGGTCCTGTTCGGCGACCCGCAGCTCGCCCTGAGCGCCGTGGGCCGCGTCCTGGACGTCACCGCGGAGGAGGTGCGCGCGGCGGCCGAGGCGGCCCTGCGCCCCGACAACCGGGCGGTGCTGGTGTACGAGCCCATCGAGCCGGCCGACGAGGCCGACGAGGACGCGGCAGGCACCGAGGGCACCGACGCGCACGAGGGGGCGGACAAGTGAGCGACGCCGCCGTGACTGGAGTAGCCATGGAGTACCACCCGCAGCCCACGCCCGGCACGGCCCGCCCCTGGGCCTTCCCGGCGCCCGAGCGCGGCGCCCTGCCCAACGGGCTGACCGTGCTGCGCTGCCACCGCCCCGGCCAGCAGGTCGTCGCGGTGGAGATCTTCCTGGACGCGCCGCTGGAGGCCGAGCCCGAGGGGCTGGACGGCGTGGCCACGATCATGTCGCGGGCGCTCTCCGAGGGCACCGACAAGCACAGCGCCGAGGAGTTCGCCGCCGAGCTGGAGCGCTGTGGCGCTACGCTCGACGCGCACGCCGACCACCCCGGCGTCCGGGTCTCCCTGGAGGTCCCGGCCTCCCGGCTGGCCAAGGCCCTCGGTCTGGTCGCCGAGGCGCTGCGGGCTCCGGCCTTCGCCGAGAGCGAGATCGAGCGCCTCGTCGGCAACCGCCTCGACGAGATCCCGCACGAGCAGGCCAACCCGTCCCGGCGCGCCGCCAAGCAGCTCTCCAAGGAGCTGTTCCCGGCCACCGCCCGGATGTCCCGCCCGCGTCTGGGCACCGAGGAGACGGTCCGGCGGATCGACGATGCCGCCGTGCGTGCCTTCTTCGACGCCCATGTCCGCCCGTCCACCGCGACGGCCGTGATCGTCGGCGACCTGACGGGCATCGACCTGGACGCGCTGCTGGCGGAGACCCTCGGCGACTGGTCGGGCAACGCCGGGCAGACCCGCCCGGTGCCGCCCATCACCGCGAACGACACCGGCCGCGTGGTCATCGTGGACCGGCCCGGCGCGGTCCAGACCCAGCTGCTGATCGGCCGGATCGGCGCCGACCGGCACGAGCGCGTGTGGCCCGCGCAGGTGCTCGGCACGTACTGCCTGGGCGGCACCCTCACTTCCCGGCTGGACCGGGTGCTGCGCGAGGAGAAGGGCTACACCTACGGGGTGCGCGCCTTCGCCCAGGTGCTGCGCTCCAGCGGCCCCGACTCGGGCGGCGCGGCGATGCTCGCGATCAGCGGCTCGGTGGACACGGAGTCCACCGGACCGGCGCTGGACGACCTCTGGAAGGTCCTGCGGACGCTGGCCGCCGAGGGGCTGACCGACGCCGAGCGCGAGACGGCCGTGCAGAACCTGGTGGGCGTCGCCCCGCTGAAGTTCGAGACCGCCGCTTCCGTCGCGAGCACGCTGGCCGACCAGGTCGAGCAGCACCTCCCCGACGACTACCAGGCCCAGCTCTACGCCCGGCTCGCCGAGACGGGCACCGTGGAGGCGACCGCCGCCGTGGTCAGCGCCTTCCCGGTCGACCGGCTGGTCACGGTCCTCGTGGGGGACGCCGCGCAGATCGAGGAGCCCGTGCGGGCGCTCGGCATCGGAGAGGTGTCCGTCGTCACCGGCTGACACATCTGTGGCGCACCGCCGCGAACAGGACCCCGACGGACGAAAGTTCGTCGGGGTTCTCCCTTTTTGCCCGATTGGCGAACTTCACCCGCTTTGGGGGAGAGGTTGCCTGTCTGCCCTGTGGGATGCGCGACAAATCCCCTTGTCCGTTTGGTGATGGGAAGTCGCCCCGCCTACCGTCGGCCCGGCTGTCCGTCACCCGTATGCCGCATCCGCGGCGCCGGGCAGCCATCGCCGAGTCCCCGTCAGGCGCGAGCCTGGGGAGCCGGGGACCCACGCAGTCCCTGGGGTGAATCGGAGGCCCGTGCCGTGACCGGCGCGGGGATCCGTAGGAGACCTTCCTGCTCCGAACCCTCCCCCAAGGCCTAAAGGGCCAGGGGGTGCCCCCTGCTAACCCGGTAGGCGAGAAGGAAGGAAAGGATCAGCCCCTCCATGGCGTTCACCCGTGCCACCGGGAAGCACCGTGCCCCGAGCCGCCGCACGCGCCGCAGCGCCCAGGCCGTCGGCATCGCGGCCCTGGCCACCACCGGAGTCATCGGCTCGATGGCCTCCCCGGCCCTCGCCGCGGACGCCGGGGCCACCGAGGTCGCCGACACCGGTCTCACCCAGGCCATCGCCCTCGACGCCACCCTCGCCGACCAGATCGACGCACAGGCGCAGGCCCAGCAGCGGCAGGCCGACGCGATCGTGAAGGCGAAGGCCGAGGCCGCCGCACAGGCCCGCGCGAAGGCGGCCAAGGCCAAGGCGAAGGCGGAGGCCGAGCGCAAGGCCGAGGCCCGTGCCAAGGAGGTCCGTGAGGAGAAGGCCCGTGCCGCCCGCGCCGCCGAGCGCGCCCGGCTGGGCGCCTTCCACCTCCCGGTGGCCGGCTCGCACGTCACCACCGGCTACAGGGCCGGCGGTTCGCTGTGGTCCTCCGGCAGCCACTCCGGCGTGGACTTCATGGCCCCCTCCGGCAGTTCCGTCGTCGCGGTCGGCGCCGGTACGGTCGTCGAGGCCGGCTGGGGCGGCGCGTACGGCAACAACATCGTGCTCCGGATGACGGACGGCACGTACACCCAGTACGGCCACCTCTCCTCGATCGGCGTCTCCGTCGGCCAGAGCGTCTCCTCCGGCCAGCAGATCGGCCTCTCCGGCTCCACCGGCAACTCCACCGGCCCGCACCTGCACTTCGAGGCCCGCACGACCCCCGACTACGGCTCCGACATGGACCCCGTCGGCTACCTGCGCTCCCACGGTCTGAACGTCTGACCCGCTCCCGCCCGACCCCGCCCGAAGGCCCCGGCACCCGCCGGGGCCTTCGGCAATTCCGGCCTGAAGACATCCATGAATTCCGGCCTGCCATCGGAAATTCCGGCAGATTGCAATAGAGTCACGGATCAGGCGTCGGGCGGCCGCGTTTCGCGGGGGATCAAGGCGGAGGTTCGGACATGCGCATTCCCGCGCATTCGGTATGCACGGCAATCCGTGACGACATCGTCTCCGGTGTCCACGAGCGGGGCAGCCGCCTCACCGAGGAGTTGCTGGCCCGCCGCTACGGGGTCTCCCGCGTCCCGGTCCGCGAGGCCCTGCGCACGCTGGAGTCCGAGGGCTTCGTGGTCACCCGCAGACACGCCGGCGCCTGTGTCGCCGAACCCACCGTGCAGGAGGCGGCCGACCTCCTGGAGATGCGGATGCTCCTGGAGCCACTGGGCGCGGCACGCGCCGCCCAGCGCCGCACGGAAGCCCATCTGAAGGTGCTCCGGGGTCTGGTCAGACTGGGCCAGGAGCGGGCCCGCCGGGGCGAGGGCGAGGATCTGCGCTCACTGGGCGGCTGGTTCCACGAGACCCTCGCCCAGGCCTCCGGCAGCCCCGGCCTCATCGCGCTGCTCACCCAGCTCCGGCACAAGATCGCCTGGATGTACGCGGTCGAGCAGCCGGCCCGCCCGGCCGACGCCTGGGCCGAGCGCGGCGCGATCGTGGACGCCGTGGCGCGCGGCGACGCGGAACGGGCGAGGGCGCTGACCGCTCTGCACGCGGAACGCGCCACCGGGACCCACCGGCTGCGCCGCCCGGATCTGCCGGGGCGGCGCACCGCACCCGTTCCCCGTGTGAGCACCTCGCAACATGACGTAAACACCGCGGGAGTCCGCCATTAACAAGAGAGCCGTATACAAAGAGGAGTGAATTGCGGGGCACCCTGTGTGCTGCCCGAATTATCGATGCGCCGCTATTTATCAAGCGCCGCTATTCCTCGGAAGGCGAAAGAGCCGTGATCCCTTCAAAGGATCACGGCTCTCGCGACTGTCGCATCCGGCCGGGCCGGAGCCGGTGGGGTCAGACAGTCTCGGGAAGTTCTTCCAGGCCCTCGGCGACCAGCTTCGCCAGCCGGTCCAGAGCGGCCTCGGCGTCGTCCGCGTCGGACGCGAGCACGATCTCCTCGCCGCCCTGCGCACCCAGCCCGAGCACGGCGAGCATGGAGGCGGCGTTCACCGGGTTGCCGTCGGCCTTGGCGATCGTCATGGGGACGCCGGAGGCCGTGGCGGCACGGACGAAGATGGAAGCGGGGCGGGCGTGCAGGCCCTCGGCCCAACCGACGTTTACGCGGCGCTCAGCCATGGTTCTGCCCTTCACATATCAACGGTTGTCTAGACCAGTCTCTCATGCAGTGCGCAATGCTGTGCCCGGCCTCCCGTCCGGCCCCGTGCTCCGGCCGCCCCGGTCCGGGCCTCCTCAGACTGCCCCGGCGCCGACCCCGCCGCGACCGGGATCCCCACCGTAGGCTTTGCCCATGGAGCCCACGCCGGAGCAGAGTCCGCATCACGCGTACCCCGACCACTGGGAAGCGGACGTGGTGCTCCGTGACGGTGGCACCGCACGCATCAGGCCGATCACCACGGACGACGCCGCGCGACTGGTCAGCTTCTACGAGCAGGTGTCCGACGAGTCGAAGTACTACCGGTTCTTCGCCCCGTATCCGCGACTGTCCGACCGGGACGTGCACCGCTTCACCCATCACGACTACGTCGACCGGGTGGGACTGGCGGTCACGATCGGCGGCGAGTTCATCGGAACGGTCCGCTTCGACCGCATCAACGACCAGGGCCGCCCCGCCTCCGCCCCCGCCGACGAGGCCGAGGTCGCCTTCCTCGTCCAGGACGCCCACCAGGGCCGGGGAGTCGCCTCGGCCCTGCTCGAACACATCGCCGCGGTCGCCCGCGAGCGCGGCATCCGGCGCTTCGCCGCCGAGGTGCTCCCCGCCAACAACAAAATGATCAAGGTGTTCCGGGACGCCGGCTACACCCAGCGCCGCAGCTTCGAGGACGGCTCCGTCCACCTCACCCTCGACCTCGAACCCACCGAGAAGTCCCTCGCCGTCCAGCGCGGCCGCGAACAGCGCGCCGAGGCCCGCTCGGTGCAGCGTCTGCTCGCCCCCGGCTCCGTCGCGGTCATCGGCACCGGCCGCGCCCCCGGCGGGGTGGGCCGCACGGTCCTGCGCAACCTCCTCGCCTCCGGCTACACCGGCCGTACGTACGCGGTGAACCGCGCCTTCGACGAGGATCTCGCCAGCCTCGACGGGGTCCCCGCCCACCGCTCGCTCGGCGAGATCGACGAGCGGGTCGACCTCGCGGTGATCGCCGTCCCCGCCCACCGGGTCCCCGAGGCCGTCGCCGACTGCGGGGAGCACGGTGTCCAGGGCCTGGTCGTCCTCTCCGCCGGATACGCCGAGCGGGGTGCCGAGGGCCGCGAACTCCAGCGCGAACTGGTCCGCCAGGCCCGTTCGTACGGCATGCGGATCATCGGCCCGAACGCCTTCGGCGTCATCAACACCGCCGAGTCCGTCCGGCTGAACGCCTCGCTCGCCCCCGAGTCGCCCGCCCGCGGCCGGATCGGCCTGTTCACCCAGTCCGGCGCGATCGGCATCGCCCTGCTCTCCGGCCTCCACCGGCGTGGCGCGGGTCTGTCCTCGTTCATCTCCGCCGGCAACCGGGCCGATGTCTCCGGCAACGACGTCCTCCAGTACTTCTTCGAGGACCCGGACACCGACGTCGCCCTGCTCTACCTCGAATCGCTCGGCAACCCCCGCAAGTTCACCCGCCTCGCCCGCCGCACCGCCGCGGTGAAGCCCGTCGTCGTGGTCAAGGGCGCCCGGCACAGCGGCTCCACCCCGCCCGGCCACGCGGTCCCGGTCAGCCGCATCCCCGACGCCACGGTCTCCGCGCTGATGCGCCAGGCCGGTGTCATCCGGGTCGACACCGTGACCGAGATGGTCGACGCCGGACTCCTGCTGGCGGGCCAGCCGCTCCCGGCCGGCCCCCGGGTCGCCATCCTCGGCAACTCCGAGTCCCTCGGCCTCCTGACGTACGACGCCTGCCTGGCCGAGGGGCTGCGCCCGCGCCCGCCGATCGACCTCACCACGGCCGCCTCCCCGCAGGACTTCCGGGACGCGCTGGCCGAGGCGCTGGCGGACGGGACCTGCGACGCCGTGATCGTCACCGCCATCCCGTGGGTGGGGGAGAACGGGGAGGCCGAGACCGGCGACGGCGAGGTGCTGGCCGCCGCCCTGCACAAGGCCGTGGCCGGAGGCTCGGCCAAGCCGGTGGCGGTCGTGCACGTCGAGATCGGCGGCCTCGCCGAGGCACTGGCCGCCGCATCCAGCACGGCCGCGCCACGCCCCCGCACGGTGACACCCGCCGCCCAGGCCCCCACCGCGACCGGCCCGGCCACTGGCCCGGGTACGGGTACGGGCGCGGCCACGGCCACGGCCACGGCCACGGGTACGGGCACCGGCGGTACCGGCACAGGCCCGGGTACGGGCACCGCCCCGGCCACGCCCGCCGACCGGAAAGCGAGCACCACCCCGGAAGCAAGCACCACCCCGGAAGCCCCCGGCGCCCCGGAAGCAAGCACCACCCCCGAAACCCCCGAAACCCCCGAAGCCACCACCACCGGCCCCGGCCGCATCCCCGCCTACCCCGCCGCCGAACGCGCCGTACGGGCCCTCGCCGAGAGCGTGAAGTACGCCCAGTGGCGGCGTCAGGCGGCCGTGCCCGGCAAGATCCCCGAGTTCCTCGACGACACCATCGACGAGCCCGGGGCCGCCGCCCTGATCGAGGCACAGCTCGCCACCGCCCCCGACCCGCGCGGGCGCCCCCTCACCCACGACGAGGCCCGCGAACTGCTCGGCCGCTACGGCATCGCCGTCCTCCCCACCCTGCCCGCCCCGGACCCCGCGGCGGCCGTCGCCGCGGCGGCCCGGCTCGGCTACCCCGTCGCGCTGAAGACCACCGCGCCCCACCTGCGCCACCGCGCCGACCTCGGCGGGGTCCGCCTCGACCTCGCCGACGAGGAGGCGCTGCGCCGGGCGTACGGAGAGCTGACCGACCTCCTCGGCAAGCCCGCCGAACTGCTCCCCGTCATCCAGGCGATGGCTCCGCGCGGCGTGGACACCGTCGTGCGGGCCTCCATCGACGCGGCCGCCGGGGCAGTCCTCTCCTTCGGCCTCGCGGGCGCGCCCTCCGAACTGCTCGGCGACACCGCGCACCGGCTGGTCCCCGCCACCGACCGCGACGCCGCCGAGCTGATCCGGTCCATCAGAGCGGCCCCGGTGCTGTTCGGCTGGCGGGGTTCGGCCCCGGTCGACACGGCCGCGCTCGAAGAACTGCTGCTGCGGCTGTCCCGGCTGGTCGACGACCACCCCGAGGTGGTCTCCGTCGCCCTCGAACCGGTCGTCGTCGCCCCGCACGGAGTGACCGTGCTCGGCGCGAGCGTCCGGCTCGCCCCGCCGCCCGCCCGGGGCGACCTCGGTCCCCGCCGCCTTCCGAACTACTGAGGCCCACCGGGGCGTCCCCGGCAGTCACCGGTCCGCCGTAGGATGGTCCTCATGGCTAAGACCGGTACGACGACCCAGGGGCTGCGCGCGGCGATCGAGCGCAGCGGCTACTACCCGGCCCTCGTGGCCGAGGCGGTGGAGGCCGCCGTCGGCGGGGAACCGGTCGCTTCGTACCTGGTGCACCAGGAGACCACGTTCGACTCCAACGAGGTGCGCCGTCATGTGACGGTCCTCGTCCTGACCGAGCACCGGTTCATCGTCAGCCACACCGACGAGCAGGCCGCCGACACCAGCTCGCCGACGCCGTACGCCACCACCTCCACCGAGTCGGTCAAGCTGGAGCGGATCTCCTCCGTCGTGGTCAGCCGCGTCGTGGCCAACCCGGAGAAGTACGTCCCGGGCACCCTGCCCCGCGAGGTCGTCCTCACCATCGGCTGGGGCGCGGTCTCCCGGATCGACCTGGAGCCCGCCGCCTGCGGCGACACGAACTGCGAGGCCGACCACGGCTACACCGGCAGCTCCACCGCCGACGACCTGAGCCTGCGGGTCAGCGAGGCCGGTGACGGCCCCGACGCCGTGCGCCAGACCCTCGCCTTCGCCCAGTCGCTCTCCGAGGCCACGGCCGCCACCGCGGCGACCGGCCGCTGATGGCCCAGCCCGTCTGGCAGGACCCCGTCCCGCTGTCCCTCGACACCGCGCCCGTGCCCGAGTACGGCAGCGGATCGCTCGCCGACCTGCTGCCGACGCTCGTCGCCGGACAGGAGGTGCCGGGGTTCACCGCCGCGATCCCCGAGCTGAGTCCGGCCGACCGCAACTGCGTCTTCCTGATCGACGGACTCGGCTGGGAGCAGATCATCGCGCACCCGGACGAGGCGCCGTTCCTGCACTCGCTGCTCCCCACCTCGCGCGGCGGCACCGGCCGCCCGCTCACCGCGGGCTTCCCCTCCACCACCGCGACCTCGCTCGCCTCGGTCGGCACGGGGCTGCCGCCCGGCGAGCACGGCCTGCCCGGCTACACCGCGCGCAACCCGGAGACCGGCGAGCTGATGAACCAGCTCCGCTGGAGGCCGTGGACGTCGCCGAAGGTCTGGCAGCCCTACCCCACGGTCTTCCAGCTCGCCGACGCCGCGGGCGTGCACACCGCGCAGGTCTCCGCGCCGACGTTCGAGCAGACCCCCCTCACCAAGGTCGCGCTCAGCGGAGGCTCCTTCCTCGGCCGGCTGTCCGGCGAGGAGCGGATGGACGTCGCCGCCCAGCGCCTGGCCGCCGGCGACCGCTCGCTCGTCTACACGTACTACAGCGAGGTCGACGGCAAGGGCCACCGCTTCGGCACCGACTCCGACGCCTGGCGCGGTCAGCTGATGTACGTCGACGGGCTCGCCCGACGCCTCGCCGAGCAGCTCCCGCCGCGCTCCGCGCTCTACATCACCGCCGACCACGGCATGATCGACATCCCGTTCGACGAGCAGTCCCGGATCGACTTCGACGAGGACTGGGAGCTGCGCGCGGGTGTCGCCCTCCTCGGCGGCGAGGGCCGCGCCCGCCATGTGTACGCGGTGCCGGGCGCGCACGCGGACGTCCTGGCCGTCTGGCGCGAGGTGCTCGGCGAGCAGTTCTGGATCGCGAGCCGGGACGAGGCCATCGCGGCGGGCTGGTTCGGGCCGACGGTCGACGAGCGGGTGTACGGACGGATCGGCGACGTGGTCGCCGCCGCCCACGACGACGTGATCATCACGGCCTCCGTCAACGAGCCGCACGAGTCGGCGATGGCCGGCGTGCACGGCTCCCTGACCCCCGTGGAACAGCTCGTTCCGCTCCTCGAAGTACGCTCCTAGCCCCCTCCCGCCGTACCCGCCCCCCTCCGAAAGGTGCTCGACCTCTCATGCCCGAGCTGGTGTTCTTCTCCGGAACCATGGACTGCGGAAAGAGCACGCTGGCCCTGCAGATCGGTCACAACCGCTCGGCACGCGGGCTCCAGGGTGTGATCTTCACCCGGGACGACCGCGCGGGGGAGGGCAAGCTCTCCTCCCGGCTCGGCCTGGTGACGAACGCCGTCGAGGCCGAGGAGGGCATGGACCTGTACGCGCACATCGTCGGCCGGGTCAGCCGGGGCGGCCGGGTCGACTACGTGATCGTGGACGAGGCACAGTTCCTCGCCCCCGACCAGATCGACCAACTGGCCCGCGTCGTCGACGATCTGGGGCTCGACGTCTTCGCCTTCGGCATCACCACCGACTTCCGCACCAAGCTGTTCCCCGGCTCCCAGAGGCTGATCGAACTGGCCGACCGCATAGAGGCGCTCCAGGTCGAGGCGCTCTGCTGGTGCGGCGCCCGCGCCACGCACAACGCCCGTACGGTGGACGGCGAGATGGTCGTCGAGGGCGCCCAGGTCGTCGTCGGTGACGTCAACCGGCAGGCGGGCGAGGTCGGTTACGAGGTGCTGTGCCGCCGGCACCACCAGCGCAGAACGACCGGTGCGGCGGCACGTGCGGGCACACTGTCGCCGGACGTTCTGCCGGTCGCTCCCGACCAGCCACGGTGTCATCAGGCGGGCTGATCGACGAAGCCCTGCGGCCGGTGCCGGTGAGCCCGCACCGGTTGGCAGGCAGCGGAGCTGTCGTGGGCCGGGAGGTTTCCGGCCGCCATGACCAGTCGTGAAACCCGTCTCGTACCTGCGTTCTTGAGCGGGGGCGCAGGTCACCGGCAGTGCCCCGCACGGCTGGATCTGTGCGACGGCCAGAGGGGCACGTTGCCGCCCGGGGGTGTGGCTGTCAGCATTCCGGAGCATGCACGACGCGGCGGCCGGGGCAACGGGTCAGACCCCGGGCCGGGCCCCCACCCGTTGGTTCTGCCCGTAGGACGACCAACAAGGAGTGCTCACCCCATGGTGCGATCGAAACTGCGGATGCTGCTGCTCGGCCTCGTCGGAGCCTTCGCTCTGCTCGGCGCAGTCATTGCCCCCGCGACGGCCACGCCTGCCGCCGCACCCAACGCCTCGTCCGGCACCGCGGCCGCCGGGTTCTGGTCCTGCACGATTCCGCCCGGCTACGTGTATACGAACACGCAGTCCACTCTGAGCTGTTCCACCAGCGGCTTCAGAACGCAGTACTACGTGCAGCCTCCCCAGGACGGACTGTGGGCCTGCACGACCGCTTCCGGCTTCACCTACACGAACACGCAGTCCACTCTGAGCTGCTCGACCGGCAGCGGATTCCGCACCAAGTACTACCTGAAGACTCCGAAGACCGGTTTGTGGGCCTGCACGGTGCCTTCCGGCTTCACCTACACGAACACACAGTCCACTCTGAGCTGCTCGACCGGCAGCGGATTCCGCACCAAGTACTACCTGCGGGCCCTGTGACGGCCCACTGACCGGACAGGGTGCGGTTCCTGGCCGGAGATCCGGTGCGGAACCGCACCCCGCGCCTACCACGGGGGCGGCTGCTGCTTCATGGGGTCATCCCGCGGGCGGCCCGGACCAGCCGGAGGGCACTTCGACGGCCATGCCGACGAGACGGGCGCGAGCGGGTTCGGCGCGATGGACGCTCCTGGCCGTGGGAGAACCCTCACCTTTCGCCGGGCCCGCTCCCGGCGGACCGGATGACCGTGAACACGGCCCCTTCCGGATCCGCGACCGTCGCCAGCCGGCCGCTCGAACCCTCGCGCGGCGGCTGCAGGATGCGCCCGCCCAGCTCCACCACCCGGGCCGCGGTCAGGTCGGTGTCGGCGACTTCGAAGTACGTCATCCAGTGCGGCCCCCGGTCGCGCGGCAGCGCGTGGCCGACCCCGTGCAGGGACGCCACCGGGACGTCGTCCAGGTGCAGGGTCTGGTAGTCGAAGTCGGCCGAGACGACCGCCTCCGTCTCGTAGCCGAAGACCGTCTGGTAGAACTTCGCGACCATCGAGGTCTCCTGGGTCACCAACTCGTTCCAGACGGGGGTGCCGGGCACGCCCGCCGTCATCGTGCCGATGTGCTCCGCGCCCTGCCAGATGCCGAAGACCGCCCCGCTCGGGTCCGAGGCGATGGCGAGCCGCCCGGCCTCGCCCGCGTCCAGCGGGCCGACCGCGACCGTCCCGCCGCAGGAGCGGATGGCCTCCGCGGTGGCGTCGGCGTCGTCCGTGGCCAGGTAGGTGGTCCACGCGATCGGGAGATGCCGGTCGGGCGGCAGCTGGCCGATGCCCGCGACCTCCTTCCCGTGCAGCAGCCCGCGGACGTAGGGGCCCAGCTGCTCGGGGCCCGGCCGGAACTCCCAGTCGAACAGGGCTCCGTAGAACTCCTGCGTCGCGGTCAGGCCGTGCACGATCAGACTCACCCAGCAAGGTGTTCCGGGCGTACGCCGGGCGGCAGCCTCGGTCATCGTCTTCTCTCTCCTCGGACCGTTGTGGTGGCCGTGCGGGGGAACGGGACAGGTACGCCGTCCCGGGTCGGGAAGCGGTCCGCGTGCCCCGTGCAGATGCTTGCACCCCCGGGCGCGGGAGGCGTACCGGCCGCGCCGCGTCGACCGGGTTCTCGGCGAAGGACGGCCGGATTCCCGCCGGCCGTCCCCGGTGACGCTGTTACGGGTGCCAGGGCCGCTGCGCGAGGATGGCACCCATGAAGCCCATCATCACCGCATCCGAATGCGCGAGCGAGTCGGCCGGGCCGCGGCCGCCGGTGCTCCTGGACGTCCGCTGGCAGCTCGGCGGCCCCGACGGCCGCCCCGACTACGAGGCCGGCCATCTGCCCGGCGCGGTCTACGTCGACCTCGATACGGAACTGGCCGGTCCGGCGGGCGACGGCGGCCGCCACCCCCTCCCGGATCCGGAGGCCTTCGGGTCCGCGATGCGCCGGGCCGGGGTCGGCCAGGACACCCCCGTCGTGGTGTACGACGGCGGCCAGGGCTGGGCCGCGGCGCGAGCCTGGTGGCTGCTGCGCTGGACGGGACACCAGGACGTACGGGTCCTGGACGGCGGCCTCGCCGCCTGGACGGGCGGCCTCTCCACCGAGATCCCGCACCCCGCCGAGGGCGATTTCCGGCCGAAGCCCGGGTCCCTGCCCACGCTGGACGCGGAAAGTGCGGCGGCCTTCGCCCGGTCGGGTCTGCTGCTGGACGCCCGCGCGGCGGAGCGCTACCGGGGCGATGTGGAGCCGATCGACCGTGTCGGCGGCCACATCCCGGGGGCCGTCTCCGCGCCGACCACGTCGAACGTCGACGAGGACGGGCGCTACCTTCCGCCCGAGCGGCTCGCCGCCCGGTTCGCCGGACTGGGGGCGGAGGGAAGCCCCGAGGGTGTGGGCGTCTACTGCGGATCCGGGGTCTCCGGCGCGCACGAGGTGCTGGCCCTGGAGATCGCGGGCTTCCGCGGCGTGCTGTACCCCGGCTCCTGGTCCGAGTGGTCCTCGGACCCCTCCCGGCCGGTCGCCACCGGGCCCGAGCCCCAGTAGTCCCGCCGCGCGGCGGGCGAACGGTAAGGAAGCGGGGTCCGTACGCGACCGCGTACGGACCCCGCTCCCACCGGTCGTCATTCCCGGTCAGTCCTGCTTCTTGCGCCGGGTGCCGAAGACGATCTCGTCCCAGCTCGGCACGGCGGCCCGGCGGCCCGGCCGGACTCCGTCCGCCTCGGCCTGACGGTCCGTCGTCCCGGTCAGCCGGTCGCGGTGACCGGCCACCGCCCGGGGCATCAGCACGTCCGCGTACGCGGACCCCGCACCCGCCGAAGCGGCGGCGGGCGGCTCGTCCGCCTCGGCTTCCGCCGCCGGTTCGAGCGCCGGTGGCTCGGGCTGCGTGGGCCGCTCGGGGACGACCATGTCGCCGCGGAAGCTCGGCACCGCCTCCAGCAGGCTGGTCAGCGAGTCGCGCTCACCGGCCGAGGCACTGCCCACGTACTCCTCGGGCTCGGCGGCGGCCGGGGCGGGCCGCTCGATCTGCCGGTCGAGGGCCCGGTCCAGCGGCCGGTCGCGCGGCAGCCGGGCGATCCGGGGCACGAACGGGAAGCTGGGTTCGGGCGCGGCGACGTCGTCGGTCTCGCCGATCAGCGAGCGCGCCTCGTCGTCCACGGCCTGGACCAGCCGCCTGGGCGGGTCGTACGTCCAGCTCGCCGAGTGCGGTTCGCCCGCGACCCGGTAGACGAGCAGGACCTCCCAGGTGCCGTCGTCGCGGCGCCACGAGTCCCACTGGACGGTTTCCTTGTCGGCGCCGCGCAGCAGGAGACGCTCCTGCACCGCCTCGCCGAGCTGGGGGCCGGTGTTCTCGCCGGGACGGCGCACAGGAGTCTTCCGGGCCCGCTCGGCCATGAAGGCGCGCTCCGCGAGCACAGGGCCCTCGAAGCGGCGTACACGGTCGACGGGGATGCCCGCGAACTGGGCGACCTCCTCCGCGGAGGCACCGGCCCGTATACGGGCCTGGATGTCGCGGGGCCGGAGGTGGCTCTCCACCTCGATCTCGATCTGGCCGAGCCGGGCGCGGTCGTTGCGCACGGCGGCGCGCAGCCGCTCATCGATCGGAAGCGTGTACTCCGTGCTGTCCGCAGCCTTGAGCACCAGTCGTGTGCCGTCGTTGGAGACGGCCACGACACGCAGTTCGGGCATGGGAACCTCCCGGGTGGTGCCTGCCGACGTCACGTGCGTCGCTGCTTCCGCTAGTCGAGTGTGACCTGCCCGGGTGCAGCCTGCCACAACCTTGCCAAGTTGCCCGGCGTGTCGGGCGCTCGTCCTGGTGCGCCGCCATGACACGGTTGCCCATTGCGACCCAAAGTGACCGATTTGGCCGCTCTGCGTAGCAAGCACCCGTATGATGCCTTCACTCCACCGGTTCGAGTGCCGCTGTCGGTCCCCTCCGGTGGCCGCGGATTCCCACGTCGGAGTCCGCCCCAGGGCTCGTCACAGTACTCCATTCGGGCCACCGGGGTGGACCGGCGCGCCGCCGAAGTTCTCGCGGGGCGCGGGAGTTGAGATACCCAGTTCTGCGTGAAACGAGCCTGGTGCGTGTCGTGCTTCACACAATCACCGGAAACGGAACTATCCACTTCGCTCATTTGTCCCTTCCTGGTGCAGGGTGGGAGAGATGTCAAGCAGGGGCTGGTAATGGTTCAGAAGCCGGAAAGTGACGCAGAACCCAAGGAAAGGCGCATAGATCTGAGTCTCCCGCAGGTCGCCGGGAGTGCCGTGGCGGCTGTCGCGGCAGCGGTGCTGGCCTCGCAGTTGGGCGTGTACGGCACGATCGCCGGCGCGGGCGTGATGAGCGTCGTCGCCACCTGTGGCGGCTCGGTCTTCCAGCACTTCTTCCGCCGCACCGGCGAGCAGATCCGCGAGGTGACGGTCCAGGTGACCCACCCGGAGGGCCGCCAGGTGACGGTGCACACGAAGGAGACGACACCCGCGGGGCACAGAGCCGCCGCCCGGCGGTCCGAGCCGGGGCCGTCCGACGAGGCCACCACGCTGCTGCCCACGGTCGACCCGGGCGCGGTCCCGGAGGCGGGCCGGGACGCGGAGAGCACGCGGCCGCTGAGGCCCGTCGACACCGACCGGACGCAGCTGCTGGACCTGGGCGACGCGCGGACCCGGATGCTCCGCGTCCCGCCGGGCGGAGCTCCCGGAGCCGCTGCCGGTGACCGTACGCACGTGCTCCCGCAGACCGGTGACCGTACGCGGGCGCTCCCGCAGGCCGGAGCGGGCCCGGCCGTCGCCGACGACGCGTTCGGCGACGGCGTCACCCACGGCACCCGGCTGCGCGGCTGGAAGCGGCCCGCGCTCGCGGCGGCCGCGGTCTTCGCCGTCTCCATGGCCGGGATCACCGCGTTCGAGGTGATCTCGGGCAACGACCTCAGCGGTGGCCAGGGCACCACGCTCAGCTCCGTCGTACGCGGCGGTGACGACCGGGATTCCGGGCCCGCCGACCCCGAGCCCTCCGGGGACACCGGCCGGGACGGGGCAGGGGACGAGCAGCAGCCGACCCCCGGCAGCGGCACCGGTTCGGCCCCCGCCACGGACGACGGCGACGGCAGCGGCGAGAGCCCCGGTTCCGGTACGGGCACGGGCGGTGAGAACCCGACCACCGGGCCCACCCCCACCCCGACGCCCTCCGGCGACGGCGGCGAGCCCACGCCCGACCCGACGCCGCCCACCCCCTCGACCCCCGGCGACGCCGGAACCGACGAGCCCTCGACCGGCACGGGCGTCGCCCCCGGGCAGGGGGAGCAGGACCCGCCCGGCACCGACGCCGGGTGACCGACGCACCGGCACGGCGCGTGACACGCGTCGGCCCCGGCCCCTCCCGATCGGGAGGAGCCGGGGCCGACGGCGTACCGGGGCCGGCGGAACTCAGTCGCCGAGCACGCGCCGCAGGTAGTCGTTGCCGAACAGGCGGTCCGGGTCCAGCCGGTCGCGCAGCGCGGTGAACTCGCCGAAGCGCGGGTAGACCTCCGCCAGATAGGCCGCGTCCCGGGTGTGGATCTTGCCCCAGTGCGGCCGGCCGGCGTGCGCGGTCATGATCCGCTCGACCGCCGTGAAGTACGCGCGGTGGGGCGTGCCCTTGTAGAGGTGGACGGCGATGTACGCGCTGTCCCGGCCCGAGGCGGTCGACAGAGCCATGTCGTCGGCGGGCGCGGTGCGCACCTCGACCGGGAAGCTGATCTTCAGCGGTGACCGCTCGACCATGGCCTTCAGCTCCCGCAGCGCCGCCACCGCCCGCTCGCGCGGAACGGCGTACTCCATCTCCACGAACCGCACCCGGCGCGGGCTGGTGAACACCTTGTACGGGATGTCGGTGTACGTACGCGCCGACAGCGCCCGGCTGGAGAGCCTGGCGATCGGGGGGATCGCCGCCGGGACCGTGCGGCCGAGCGAACAGGCGACCTGGAAGACCCCGTTGGACAGCAGCTCGTCGTCGATCCAGCTGCTCACCCGTCCGGGCGGGGCGGCCGGACCGGCGCTGCGGTTGTTGCGCTTGGTGGTGCAGTTCCCGGTGTGCGGGAACCAGTAGAACTCGAAGTGCTCGTTCTCGGCGACCAGGGAATCGAAGTCCGCGGCGACCCGGTCGAAGCTCATCGGCTCCTCACGGGCGGTCAGCAGGAAGATCGGCTCCACGGCGAGGGTGACGGCGGTGATCACCCCGAGGGCGCCGATCCCGATCCGGGCCGCGGCGAAGATCTCCGCGTTCTCCCCGGCCGAACAGCGCAGCACCGTGCCGTCGGCGGTGACCAGCTCCAGCGCGCGGATCTGCGCCGCTATCGACGCCGAGTCGCGGCCCGTGCCGTGCGTACCGGTGGAGGTCGCCCCGGCGATCGTCTGCTCCATGATGTCGCCCATGTTCGTGAGCGACAGGCCCTCGCGGGCGAGTGCGGTGTTGAGCCGCTTGAGCGGAGTGCCCGCCTCCACCGTCACGGTCATCGCCGTACGGTCGATGTCCCGGATCCCGGTGAGCAGGTCCGGGCGTATCAGCACCCCGTCCGTGGCGGCCGCCGCCGTGAAGGAGTGGCCGGCGCCGACCGGCTTCACCTTCAGGCCCTCCGCGCCCGCCCGGCGCAGCACGTCCGCGAGCTCGTCCACGGACGCGGGGGACTCGGTGCGGGCGGGCCGGGCGGTGACGGTGCCCGCCCAGTTACGCCACGCGCTCGTCGTCGTCCGTGCGTAGGTGTCGGTCATCTTCCCCGCGCCCTCCCGTCGCAGCCGGCCCGGCCAGCCGGCGATACCCCAGGAACGCCACCGCCGCCGCGAGGACTCCCGCCACTGCGGGCACCGCGTACCCCGCCTTCGCCCCGGCGGCGTCGACCACCCAGCCGGCGGCCGAGGAGCCGAGCGCCACCCCGACCGCGAGCCCGGTACTGGTCCAGGTCATGCCCTCGGTCAGCTTGGTGCGCGGTACGTGCGCTTCGACGAGGGCCATGGTGGTGACCATCGTCGGTGCGATGGCGAGACCCGCGACAAAGAGAGCCACGGCCAACAACGGAAGGTTCCCGGCCAGTTGGAGGGGGATCATACTCACGGCCATCGCGCAGACACCCACCAGCCACCTGGTCGAGGGGTTTCCCCTCAGGTGCAGCAGCCCGAACACGGCCCCCGCGAGGCAGGAGCCGAGCGCGTAGACGGCCAGTACCAGGGAGGCCGCGGCCTTGTGGCCGCGCTCCTCGGCGAAGGCCACGGTCACCACGTCCACGCCCCCGAAGATCGCGCCCGTCGCCACGAAGGTGGCCACCAGCACCTGGAGGCCCCGCGAGCGCAGCGCCGAGCCCCCGGTGTGCTGCGACTTCGGGTGCGGCACCGGCTCGGTCGCGCGCTGCGCGGTCAGCCAGAACACGCCGACCAGCAGGAAGGCGGCGGCGATCAGCGGTCCGGCCTCCGGGAACCAGGCGGTGGACAGACCGATGGAGATGATCGGGCCGAAGATGAAGCACACCTCGTCGACGATCGACTCCCATGCGTAGGCGGTGTGCAGATCCCGGGCGGAGCCCCGGTGGATCGCCGCCCAGCGGGACCGGACCATCGACCCCACGCTCGGCACACAGCCCGCGCCCACCGCGAAGACGAACAGCGTCCACTCCGGCGCCCCCTGCTGGGCGCAGACCAGCAGACCCGCCACCGCGGCCACCGCCACCAGCGTGACCGGGCGCAGCACCCGGCGCTGCCCGTAGCGGTCGACCAGCCGGGAGACCTGGGGGCCGCAGGCCGCCGCCGACATCGCCAGGGTCGCGGAGAGCGCCCCGGCCAGTCCGTAGCGGCCGGTGAGCTGGGAGATCATCGTCACGACACCGATGCCCATCATGGACAACGGCATCCGGCCGAAGAAGCCCGCGGCGGAGAACCCCTTGGAACCGGGGGCGGCGAAGATGGCGCGGTAGGGGCTGGGCAAGGGGGACTCCGGTCGTGCCTGTCAGGCGCATGGGCGGCCGATACAGCTTACGCCGGGTAGATGTGCCGGACACCGGATTACGGATGCGCCGGACACCGGATTTCGGGGGCCGGGGGAGTGGCCCCGGTGCGCGGCCCCGGGGTTTACGGCCTGTGCGGTCTTCCCGACGGGGCGTCGGATGTCGGTTGCCGCCCTGTCGGAGGCGGGTGGCAGGATCGATGTCATGTCCGATCTGCGCGATCCCGCTCCCTACGACGCCCTGCTGCTGCTCTCCTTCGGCGGTCCCGAGGGCCCGGACGACGTGGTCCCGTTCCTGGCGAACGTGACCCGCGGCCGCGGCATCCCCGAGGAACGCCTCAAGGAGGTCGGCAAGCACTACTTCCTGTTCGACGGGGTCAGCCCGATCAACGGGCAGAACCGCGCACTGCTCGACGCGCTGCGCAAGGACTTCGCCGACCACGGCCTGGATCTCCCGGTCTACTGGGGCAACCGCAACTGGGCGCCGTATCTGACCGACGTCCTGCGCGAGATGACCGCCGAGGGACACCGCCGGATCGCCGTCCTCGCCACCAGCGCCTACGCCTCCTACTCGGGCTGCCGCCAGTACCGCGAGAACCTCGCCGAGTCGCTGGCCGTCCTGGCGGCCGAGGGGCTGCCCGTGCCCCGGGTCGACAAGCTGCGGCACTACTTCAACCACCCCGGCTTCGTGACGCCCATGGCGGACGGCGTCCTCGCCTCGCTCGCCGACCTCCCCGAGGACGTCCGCGCGGGCGCGCACATCGCGTTCACCACCCATTCCATCCCGACCTCCGCCGCCGACGCCTCGGGCCCGGCCGAGGCGCACGGCGAGGGCGGCGCGTATGTCGCCGAGCACCTCGACGTGGCCCGGCTGATCATCGAGGCGGTGCGCGAGGAGACCGGCGTCGAGCACCCCTGGCAGCTCGTCTACCAGTCCCGCAGCGGCGCCCCGCACATCCCGTGGCTGGAGCCCGACATCTGCGACCACCTGGAGACCCTGGGCGCCGAGGGCGTCCCGGCGGTCGTGATGGCGCCCATCGGCTTCGTCTCGGACCACATGGAGGTCCTGTACGACCTCGACACCGAGGCCACCGCGAAGGCCGCCGAGATCGGTCTGCCGGTCCGCCGGTCCGCCACCGTGGGCGACGACCCGCGCTTCGCCGCCGCCGTCCGGGACCTGCTCCTGGAGCGCGCCGGGAGTGAGCGGGGCCGGGCGGTGGAGCGCTGCGCGCTGGGGTCCCTCGGCCCCTCCCACGACCTCTGTCCGGTCGGCTGCTGTCCCGCCAGGGCCCCGAAGCCGGCCGCCGCGGGCGCCGACAGCCCGTACGCGTAGAGCCTTCAGTCCCCGCCGAGCCCCCTGGGAGCACCGTGACCGACCCCGCCCTGTCCGAACTGCTCGACCTCGCCCTGGAGGCCGCCCGCCGCGCCGGAGCCCTGCTGCGCGACGGCCGCCCGGCCGATCTGGGGGTGGCCGCGACGAAGTCCAGCCCCATCGACGTGGTCACCGAGATGGACATCGCCGCCGAGAAGCTGATCACCGGCTACCTCACCGACTTCCGCCCCGACGACGGCTTCCTCGGCGAGGAAGGGGCCAGCTCCCCGGGCAGCACCGGCATCCGCTGGGTCATCGACCCGCTCGACGGCACGGTGAACTACCTCTACGGCCTGCCCACCTGGGCGGTCTCCATCGCCGCCGAGCGCGACGGCGAGCGGGTCGTGGGCGTCGTCGAGGCCCCGATGCGCCGGGAGACCTACCGGGCGGTCCTCGGCGGCGGTGCGTTCGCGAACGGCGAAGCCCTGCGCTGCCGCCCCGCCCCGCCGCTGGACCAGGCCCTCGTCTCGACCGGTTTCAACTACGTCTCCCACGTCCGCGCCCACCAGGCGGACGTCGCCCAGCGGCTGATCCCCAGGCTCCGGGACATCCGGCGCAGCGGCTCGGCGGCCGTCGACCTCTGCGATGTGGCGGCCGGCCGGCTGGACGGCTACTACGAGCGCGGGCTGCATCCCTGGGACCTGGCCGCGGGCGACCTCATCGCCCGGGAGGCGGGCGCGCTGACCGGCGGCCGCCCGGGGCTGCCCGCCGACGGCGACCTGACGGTGGCCGCCACCCCCGGTGTCTTCGAGCCGCTGCAGGCCGCCCTCGACGAACTGGGAGCCTGGCACGACTGACGGGGCCCGCCTGCCCCGCGAAAAGGCCCCGAGGAGGGCCCTGGGGCCGCCGCACACGCCACGGGGCCCCGGACACCATGACGGTGTCCGGGGCCCCGTGACGTACGGCTCAGACGCTGGTGGCGCCGATTTCCACGCCGTGCTCGGCTGCGAGACGGCGCAGATCGTCCAGCTCGCCCTGCTCGACATCCGCGAGGAAGTCGTCGCCCTCCTCGCGCGCCCGCGTGAGGTCGGACTCGGTCGTCTTGATGCGTTGCAGCAGACCTGCGGTGAAAGCGTCCATGATGCGCCCCCTCATCGTGGGTCGGTGGCACGGAGGTGTGCCCGGGATTCCCCCGGCCGGGCAGCCGGAGGAGCGGGTGACCGCGCCGCCGCTCCGGGAAGAACGGAGCGGTCCGTGGCATGCCACGGGACAGGCGTGATCGCTGGTGTGAACCCCTCTTCCCCACGCCACGGCTCGGAGAAACCTCAACTGGCCCGGAAACCCGCCGCATTCCCGGCGGGCAGCAGCCGGGCGTTCCGGCCCGCCGCCGCCTTACCGCCGGTTTATGCGCGTTGCGGGCAGGATGGAAGCGCACAGTCGGCATTGCTGCCCCTGTCCGAGCGGCCCCGCGTGGGCCGCTCGACCTGTGAACCCATCGAAGGACCGAAGGAAGGACTGCGCCGTGCGCGTACTCGTCGTCGAGGACGAGCAGCTGCTCGCCGATGCGGTGGCCACCGGACTGCGCCGGGAGGCCATGGCCGTCGACGTCGTCTACGACGGTGCCGCGGCCCTGGAGCGCATCGGGGTCAACGACTACGACGTCGTTGTGCTGGACCGGGACCTCCCGGTGGTGCACGGGGACGACGTCTGCCGCAGGATCGTCGAGCTCGGCATGCCCACCCGGGTGCTCATGCTCACCGCGTCCGGTGACGTCAGCGACCGGGTCGAGGGCCTGGAGCTGGGCGCGGACGACTATCTGCCCAAGCCCTTCGCCTTCAGCGAGCTCACCGCCCGGGTGCGCGCGCTGGGCCGTCGTACGACGGTGGCGCTGCCGCCCGTCCTGGAGCGCGCCGGCATCAAGCTCGACCCGAACCGCCGCGAGGTCTTCCGCGACGAGGCGGAGATCCAGCTCGCCCCGAAGGAGTTCGCGGTGCTGGAGGTCCTCATGCGCAGCGAGGGCGCGGTCGTCTCGGCGGAACAGCTGCTGGAGAAGGCCTGGGACGAGAACACCGACCCCTTCACCAACGTGGTGCGGGTCACGGTCATGACGCTCCGCCGCAAGCTCGGCGAACCGCCCGTGATCGTCACCGTGCCGGGCTCCGGATACCGGATCTGAGGACCATGGCCGCCACCCCCGGGCCCCCCGCGGCGCCCCCGAAGCCCACCTGGGAGCCCAAGCAGCAGGAGCCCCCGTACCCCTGGCTGCGCCCGACCATCCGGATACGGCTCACCCTGCTGTACGGCGGGATGTTCCTGATCGCGGGCATCGTGCTGCTGTCGATCATCTACATGCTGGCCGCGCAGGCGCTGAGCGTCGGCACGGATCTGCCGTTCGAGATCGTGAGCGGCAAGGTGACCAGCGAGATCTGCGACCTGCCCCCGAACGCCAGCCCGGACGCCTTCAACGCCGCGATGAACACCTGCGTCAACCACCAGCGCAAGGCGGCGCTGGACACCCTGCTCAACCGTTCGCTCCTGGCCCTGGTCGGCCTCAGCGTGATCGCCTTCGCCTTCGGCTACGCCATGGCCGGACGCGTCCTGTCCCCGCTCGGCCGGATCACCCGGACCGCGCGCCGGGTGGCCGGTACGGACCTCACCCGCCGGATCGAGCTGGACGGCCCGGACGACGAGCTGAAGGAGCTGGCGGACACCTTCGACGACATGCTGGACCGGCTGGAGCGGGCCTTCACCGCGCAGCAGCGGTTCGTCGGCAACGCCTCGCACGAGCTGCGCACCCCGCTGGCGATCAACCGCACCCTGCTGGAGGTCCATCTCTCCGACCCGGAGGCCCCACCGGAGCTCCATCAGCTCGGCAAGACCCTCCTGGCCACCAACGAGCGCAGCGAGCAGCTGGTCGAGGGCCTGCTGCTGCTGGCCCGCAGCGACAACCAGATCGTCGAGCGCAAACCGGTCGACCTCGCCGAGGTCGCCGAGCGCGCCATCGACCAGACCCGGGCGGAGGCGGTGGCGAAGAGCGTGGAGATCCGCGGCGAGCGGGGGTCGGCCGTGATCCAGGGCAACGGGGTCCTGCTGGAGCGGATCGCGCTGAACCTCGTGCAGAACGCCGTGCGCTACAACGTGCCCGAGGGCGGCTGGGTGGAGGTCACCACCGAGGTGCGGGACGGGCAGGCCCTGCTCGTCGTCTCGAACACCGGCCCGGTGGTCCCGGCGTACGAGATCGACAACCTCTTCGAGCCGTTCAGGCGGCTGCGTACGGAGCGCACGGGCAGTGACAAGGGTGTCGGACTCGGCCTGTCGATCGCCCGTTCCGTCGCGCGGGCCCACGGAGGCCGTATCATCGCGGAGCCCCGCGAGGGCGGCGGTCTCGTGATGCGCGTCACGCTGCCGGTCTGAGAGGCCGCACGATGTGATTCTGCACGATATCTCCATGTTCGCTTTGGGCGGAATTTTCAGGACCCGTCCCCGGGCGGGTCGTGTGTGATCGATCACAGGGCCGATTTTCCGGCCCTCTACTCTCGGTGATCGCGACTCTGTCGGAAAGCCGGTAATCGTCCGGGTTTTCGGGGATCGTTATCACGGGAAGTACACGGGGTGGCGCCTGTGAACTGCACAGTCGGGACCGTGTACGGTCCCCATCGCCACCCAAGCCGAGCCTCGCCGAGGCGCCCGGTTGGGTGTCGATTGAGTAACAGACCTTGATGTGAGGCAAAATCTCCGCCTCAGGTCGGGCACAAGTCCGGCCTCTCACGCGTTACGTGCGCTGAGACACCCGTAGACACCCAAGAGGGGGAGAGCGACATGGCAACGGATTACGACACCCCACGCAAGACAGACGACGACGTGGACCAGGACAGCCTCGAAGAGCTCAAGGCACGTCGGAGCGACAAGACGGCATCCGCCGTCGACGTCGACGAATTCGACGCGGCCGAGGGACTCGAGCTGCCCGGCGCGGACCTCTCCAACGAGGAGCTGGCCGTCCGGGTGCTGCCCAAGCAGGCCGATGAGTTCACCTGCATGAGCTGCTTCCTGGTGCACCACCGCAGCCAGCTGGCCCGCGAGAAGAACGGTCAGCCCATCTGCCGCGACTGCGACTGAGGTCGAGTCGGCCGTGGCAGGCGAGACACCGTTCCCGAAGCGGCGCCCCTGGCGCCGGCGCGGCCCGGAGGCGAACCAGCACGGTACAGGCGGCACAGGCCCGGCAGAAGGCGGCGACACGTCTGCCGAGCGGTCCGCCGCCCTGCCGGATCATTCCGGCGGTTCCGACGACGAGCGAGGCCGTTCGGCCTCGCTCGAAGTGGCCGGGGCGGCAGCGTCGCCGGACCGGACCGGAGAGCAGGACCGGGCGGAGCCCATGACCGGGGGCCGCCTGCACACAGTGAAACGGGGCGTGCACAAGGGCAGGGAGAGCGCCAAGGCACTGGCCGCACAGCTGGCCGACCGCATCATCGACACGGCCCCGCGCGTGCCGGTGCGCGACCTCGCCGCCCTGCGGAGGCAGTTCCCCGGGCTGGGGCCCGAGGAACTGGCCGACAAGCTGGTCACGGGAGCCTGCCGGGGCACCGCGACCGTCGGCGCAGGCATCGGGGCCGCCGCCATGATGCCCGTACCGCCCGCCATGATCGCCGAGCTGGCGGCGGAGGTGACCGGCGTCGCCGCGATCGAGATGAAGCTCGTCGCCGAGCTCCACGAGGTCTACGGCTGCCGCCCCCCGGGCAATCTCGGCCGGCGCAGCACCGCGTATCTGACGTCGTGGACGGAGGAGCGCGGCATCGACGTCACCCGGCCCACCACGCTCAACGCCGCCCTGGGCGGCCAGATGAAGCGTGAGCTGCGCCAGCAGATCACGAAGCGCATGGCGCGCAATCTGCCCAACCTGATCCCGTTCATGATCGGCGCCGCCGTCGGCGCCATGATGAACCGCCGCGACACCCGCAAGCTCGCCGACCGGATCAGGAACGACCTGCGCGAGCACCAGGTTCCCTGGGACCGGCTGCCCGCGCTGCCTCCGCTGGAGCAGCCCCCGAACCCGGTCGAGCTGCCCAAGGAGATCGACGGCCCCTGAACCCTGCACCGGGGCCTCGCGGTCCGAATCAGCCCTTCGGGGCGCCGCTCAGCGCCGCTGCCAGGCCCCGCGGGTCCCGGGTGGAGAGATAGACGTACGGAGTCGGGTCGTCCGGGTCCGTGACCTCCACCCGCACCGCCGTCTCCACGTAGCCGCGCAGCAGCATGAACGCACGGGCGTCCGCCTTGTGCGTGCGCCAGGCCCGCGCCTCCTCGGCGTCCAGCGCCTCGGGCTCACCGAGCGCCGACAGCGGGATCCGGGCATCGCCGGCGACGAGTGCCCCCGCCACCACCCGGATCCGGGCCGAGCCGTAACCGCTCACCAGGACGGCGGCCGCGGCCGTGCCGCCGACCAGCCCGGCGAGCAGCGGCAGGGTGCCCAGCGGCAGCAGCATCAGAGCACAGGCGATACCGATCCCGAAGGCGATGAACCACCAGGAGCGGGGTGCGGTGAGACGTTCGTCGAAGGGCGGGGCGGAAGGCTGCATGGAACCAAGCTTGGCACGGCGCGACCGGCGGACCGCCGCGCGGGTAAGGTCTGCGCCTGTGAGTGGAACATCAGCAGCTCTGACACCTCCGGCCGATGCCGTCGCACCGGTCCGGCACCCCGACGCGCCCGCCCCCGGCGAACTGCTCGGAGCGCACTACGAACACTGTTTCGGCTGCGGCGGGGGACAGCCGCACGGGCTGCACCTGATGGCACGGGCCGGTGAAGGCGTGAGCGTCACCGCCGAGTTCACCGTGCGGCCCGCCCACCAGGGCGCCCCCGGCCTCGCCCACGGCGGCGTGCTCGCCACGGCGCTGGACGAGACGCTCGGCTCGCTGAACTGGCTGCTGCGTACGATCGCGGTGACCGGACGGCTGGAGACCGACTTCGTCCGTCCCGTCCCCGTGGACACCGTGCTGCACCTCGACGCCCGGATCACCGCCGTGCACGGCCGGAAGATCTACTCCACCGCCACCGGCCGGATCGGCGGCCCCGCAGGCCCCGTCGCGGTCCGGGCCGACGCCCTCTTCATCGAGGTCAAGGTCGACCACTTCATCGACAACGGCCGTCCCGCCGAGATCCAGGCCGCCATGTCCGACCCCGACCAGGTCAGGCGCGCCCGCGCCTTCGAGGTGAACCCCTGATGCGCAACCCCGTCGACGTACTGATCCGCCTGCTCGACCCGGAGGTGCCGATTCCGGCGTACGGACACCCGGGGGACGCCGGGGCCGACCTGGTGACCACCGAGGCCGCCGAGCTCGCGCCCGGCGAGCGCGCGGTGCTGCCCACCGGCGTCTCGATCGCCCTGCCCGACGGGTACGCCGCGTTCGTGCACCCGCGCTCCGGCCTCGCGGCCCGCTGCGGAGTGGCCCTCGTGAATGCCCCAGGGACCGTGGATGCCGGGTACCGTGGGGAGATCAAGGTGATCGTGGTCAACCTCGATCCACGCGAGAGCGTGCGATTCGAACGGTTCGACCGGATTGCCCAATTGGTTGTCCAGCAGGTCGAGAAGGTGCGCTTCCACGAGGTGGCGGAACTTCCCGGCTCGGCGCGGGCCGAAGGGGGCTTCGGGTCCACCGGCGGCCACGCGTCGGTGGACGGCGCCGAGGGCGGGATCACCCACGGTGGGAACAGCTACGCTTCGGTCGTATCCGACCGGGAAGGACAGTGACGTGTTCGGACGTCGCAAGAAGAGTGGTTCCGCCGAGGACGCGGCGGACGAGGTGCGCGAGGCCGAGCAGGTCGCCGACGAGCCCGAGGGCAGCGACGGTGCCGCCAAGGGCGCCCGTCGGATGAATCTTCCGCCGGCCCCCAGGCCGGACGGACCCTGGGACAGCACCGAGGTCACCGAGCCCGGCGAGGGCCGGGTCGACCTGGGCGGCATCTTCGTCCCCGGGGTCGAGGGCATGGAACTGCGCGTCGAGGTGGCCGGGGACGCGATCGTCGCCGCCACCGTGGTGCTGCGCGACAGCGCGGTCCAGCTGCAGGCCTTCGCCGCCCCCAAGAAAGAGGGCATCTGGGGCGAGGTCCGCGACGAGATCGCCTCGGGCATCACCCAGCAGGGCGGCATCATCGACGAGGTCGAGGGCCCGCTGGGCTGGGAGCTGCGCGCGCAGGTCCCCGTACAGCTCCCGGACGGCACGGGCGGTGTGCAGCTCGTGCGCTTCGTCGGCGTCGACGGGCCGCGATGGTTCCTGCGCGGAGTGATCTCCGGTCAGGGAGCCGTCCAGCCGGAGGCCGCCGGGCTGCTGGAGACGGTCTTCCGGGACACCGTGGTCGTCCGCGGCGACGGCCCGATGGCCCCCCGCGACCCGATCGTCCTCAAGCTCCCCAACGACGCCCAGATGGTGCCCGAGGGCGTGCAGCAGGAGGACCAGGAGAGCTCGAAGTTCTCCGGCGGCATGGGCCAGCTCCAGCGCGGCCCCGAGATCACCGAGGTCCGCTAGCAGCACTTGGCAGTACTTCGCGGCACAGGCCGGTGGGCCGCCCCCTTTCCACGGGTGCGGCCCACCGGCCATTGCCCGAGTGTGTGCCGCACGCACATACTGGCGGGCGACGACGCAGGCCACGTAGGCACGGGGGAGCAGCATGACCGAGAGCACCAGCGGGCAGTCCGGCACGGCCCTCGCCGAGGACCCGGCCCGTACGGTCATGGTCACGGTCGAGAACCTGCGCCGCTCGTACGGGAGCGGAGCGGCCGCCGTGCACGCCCTGCGCGGCATCTCCTTCGAGATCCCCCGCGGTGAGCTGGTCGCGCTCAAGGGCCGCTCCGGCTCCGGCAAGACCACCCTGCTCAACCTGGTCGGCGGCCTTGACACCCCGGACGACGGCCGGATCACCGTCGACGGCACCGAGCTGGCGGGGCTCGGCGAGAAGGGCCTCCTGGAGTTGCGCCGGGACCGGGTCGGCTTCATCTTCCAGTCCTTCGGCCTCATCCCGATCCTGACCGCCGCCGAGAACGTCGGCGTACCGCTCCGGCTGCGCAGGGCCGACCCGGCCGAGCGCGACGAGCGGGTCGCGCTGCTGCTCTCCCTCGTCGGCCTCGCCGACCACGCCGAGCAGCGGCCCGGCGAGCTCTCCGGCGGCCAGCAGCAGCGCGTCGCCATCGCCCGCGCCCTCGCCAACCGCCCCGCCCTCCTGATCGCCGACGAGCCCACCGGGCAGCTCGACGCCGAGACCGGGCTCGCCGTGATGGAACTGCTCCGCGCGGTCGTCCGCAGCGAGAACGTCACCGCTCTCGTCGCCACCCACGACCCCCAGCTGCTGGGCCTCGCCGACCGGGTCCTGGAGCTGAGCGACGGCCACGTCGTCGAACACGGCTGACGTTCCCGTAGCGCCTCCGCACCGGCTCCGGCGCACATCAGAGTTCCGTCAATACGCTCCCCACCCGCACTCCCGGGGACCGAACCACGGCTCCCGGCGGAGTAGCGTCGAGGTCGGCAGCCGCACCGGGTGCCACCGGCCGTCGACAGGACGCCGCCGGACGGAAGAAGACAATGGGGCCATGGGACGCGGCACACTCCGGATCTACCTGGGCGCGGCACCGGGCGTCGGCAAGACGTACGCGATGCTCTCCGAGGCCCACCGCCGGGTCGAGCGCGGCACCGACTGCGTGGTGGCCTTCGTGGAGCACCACGCCCGGCCGCGCACCGAGGTGCTGCTGCACGGACTGGAGCAGGTCCGGCGCAGCGAGATCGGTTACCGCTCGGCCGTCTTCACCGAGATGGACGTCGACGCCGTCCTGGAGCGCGCCCCGGCCGTGGCCCTGGTGGACGAGCTGGCCCACACCAACGTCCCCGGCTCCCGCAACGCCAAGCGCTGGCAGGACGTCGAGGAGCTCCTCAAGGCCGGGATCGACGTCATATCCACGGTCAACATCCAGCACCTGGAGTCGCTCGGCGACGTCGTCGAGTCGATCACCGGCGTCCGGCAGCGCGAGACCGTACCCGACGAGGTGGTCCGCCGGGCCGACCAGATCGAGCTGGTCGACATGTCGCCCCAGGCGCTGCGCCGCCGGATGGCGCACGGCAACATCTACCAGCCCGACAAGATGGACGCGGCCCTCTCGAACTACTTCCGCCCCGGCAACCTCACCGCGCTGCGCGAGCTGGCCCTGCTCTGGGTCGCCGACCGGGTCGACGAGTACCTCCAGCAGTACCGCGGCGAGCACAACATCCGCACCCCCTGGAAGGCCCGCGAGCGCATCGTCGTCGGGCTGACCGGCGGGCCCGAGGGCCGCACCCTCATCCGCCGCGCCTCCCGGATGGCGGCCAAGGGCTCCGGCAGCGAGATCCTCGCCGTCTACATCGCCCGCAGCGACGGCCTGACCTCGGCGTCCCCCAAGGAGCTGGCCGTCCAGCGCACCCTGGTCGAGGACCTCGGCGGCACCTTCCACCACGTCATCGGCGACGACATACCGGCCGCCCTGCTGGCGTTCGCCCGCGGCGTCAACTCCACGCAGCTCGTGCTGGGCTCCAGCCGCCGCAAGGCCTGGCAGTACATCTACGGCCCCGGGGTCGGCGCGACCGTCGCCCGCGAGTCCGGCCCCGACCTCGACGTCCACATCGTCACCCACGAAGAGGTCGCCAAGGGCCGCGGTCTGCCCATCGCCCGCGGCGTCCGGCTCGGCCGCGCCCGGATCATCTGGGGCTGGCTCGTCGGCGTCATCGGCCCCGTCCTGCTCGCGGTGGTGCTGCGCGGCATGGAGGACGCCCCCGGCCTCGCCAACGACGTCCTGCTCTTCCTCTCCCTGACGGTGGCCGCCGCCCTGCTCGGCGGACTGCGGCCCGCGCTCGCCTCGGCGGCCGTCGGCTCCATGCTGCTGAACTACTGGTTCACACCGCCCACCCACACCCTGACCGTCCAGGACCCGGAGAACCTCGTCGCCATCGTGATCTTCTTCGCGGTGGCGGTGGCGGTCTCCTCGGTGGTCGACCTCGCGGCGCGGCGTACCCACCAGGCCGCCCGGCTGCGGGCCGAGTCGGAGATCCTCTCCTTCCTCGCGGGCAGCGTCCTGCGCGGCGAGACCGCCCTGGACGCCCTGCTGGAGCGGGTCCGGGAGACCTTCGCCATGGAGTCCGTCGCCCTGCTGGAGCGCGGCGGCGACGTGGAGCCGTGGACCTGCGCCGGATCCGTCGGGCCGGCCCCGGTCGCCCGTCCCGACGACGCCGACGTGGACATGCCGGTCGGCGACCACATGGCCCTCGCGCTGTCCGGCCGGGTACTGCCCGCCGAGGACCGCCGCGTCCTCGGCGCGTTCGCCGCGCAGGCTGCCGTCGTCCTGGACCGCCAGCGCCTGGTCGGGGAGGCCGAGGAGGCCCGCAGGCTCGCCGAGGGCAACCGGATCAGGACCGCCCTGCTGGCCGCCGTCAGCCACGACCTGCGCACCCCGCTGGCCGCCATCAAGGCCGCCGTCAGCTCGCTGCGCTCCGACGACGTCGCCTGGTCCGAGGCGGACGAGACGGAGCTCCTGGAAAGCATCGAGGACGGCGCCGACCGGCTGGACCACCTCGTGGGCAACCTGTTGGACATGTCCCGCCTCCAGACCGGTACCGTGACCCCCCTGATCCGCGAGATCGATCTCGACGAGGTGGTCCCCATGGCGCTCGGCGGCGTCCCGGAGGGCAGCGTCGACCTCGATATCCCCGAGACACTGCCGATGGTCGCCGTCGACCCCGGGCTCCTGGAGCGGGTCGTCGCCAACATCGTGGAGAACGCCGTCAAGTACAACCCGGGCCGGGAGCCCGTCGCCGTGGCCGCCAGCGCACTCGGCCCCCGGGTCGAGCTGCGGGTCGTGGACCGGGGCCGGGGCGTCCCCGACGAGGCCAAGGAGCGGATCTTCGAGCCCTTCCAGCGGTACGGGGACGCTCCGCGCGGCGCCGGCGTGGGCCTCGGCCTCGCTGTCTCCCGGGGCTTCGCCGAGGCCATGGGCGGCACCCTCGACGCCGAGGACACCCCGGGCGGCGGGCTGACCATGGTCCTGACCCTCGCCGCGGCGCCGGGCGGCGTCCGGGCCGACGCCGAGCTGCCGGACCGGGTCACCTCGTGACCCGCCCCCGCGGGCCGGGACGCCCCGGGGCGTCCGCCGCCCGCTGCCACGCCGGTCCGTCCTCCGCCCCGTACGACAGAGTTCTTCCCTCCTCCCCGTGCAGCAGAAAGGCAGGTCCGCGATGACCAGGGTGCTAGTGGTCGACGACGAGCCGCAGATCGTCCGCGCCCTCGTGATCAACCTGAAGGCCCGCCATTACGAGGTCGACGCCGCGCCCGACGGGGCGACCGCCCTCCAGCTCGCCGCCGCCCGCCACCCCGACGTCGTCCTCCTCGACCTCGGGCTGCCCGACATGGACGGGGTCGAGGTGATCAAGGGCCTGCGCGGCTGGACCCGGGTCCCGATCCTCGTCCTCTCCGCGCGCCAGACCTCCGACGAGAAGGTGGAGGCCCTGGACGCCGGGGCGGACGACTACGTCACCAAGCCCTTCGGCATGGACGAGCTGCTGGCCCGGCTGCGCGCCTCCGTACGCCGCGCCGAACCGGTCGGCCAGGAGGGCGGCGCCGAGGACGTCGCCCTCGTCGAGACGGCCGGCTTCACCGTCGACCTGGCGGCGAAGAAGGTGCACCGGGAGGGCCGCGACGTACGGCTCACCCCCACCGAATGGCATCTGCTGGAGGTCCTCGTCCGCAACAGCGGCCGCCTGGTCAGCCAGAAACAGCTCCTCCAGGAGGTCTGGGGCCCCTCCTACGGCACCGAGACCAACTATCTGCGGGTCTACATGGCCCAGCTGCGCCGCAAGCTGGAGGCGGACCCCTCGCACCCCCGGCACTTCGTCACCGAACCGGGCATGGGGTACCGCTTCGAGCGCGGCTGACACCCACCGGGCGGGGGCCCGGACCGGTGCGCGGGGCACCCTTTCGAGTGGTTGCCCCGGGCCTCCGTGCACCGCCCGCAGGACCGGTAGGCTTCGGGTATGAGTGCTGTTTCCCGATCCGAGAAAGCCGGGAAGGCCGGGAAGGCGGCGCGGCCTTCCGGGCGCTTCCGCCGTCTGCTCGACCGGCTCTCCAGTTCCCAGGAGGACCTGGAGTCCCAGGAGCTGTGGGAGGACGCGCAGGCCACCGGATGCACCCGGATCTCCGAGTGCTCCGATCGGCAGATCGTGAAGGTGGCTGGTACGTTGCGGACCGTCACCCTCCGTCCCCGGGCCGGAGTGCCCGCCCTGGAGGCGGAGCTCTTCGACGGCACCGAACCGCTGGATGTGGTCTGGCTCGGCCGGCGCTCCATCCTCGGCATAGAGCCCGGCCGCAGGATCATCGCCTCGGGGCGGGTCGCCATGAGCCACGGCCGCCGGGTGCTGTTCAACCCCACATACGAACTCCGACCGCTCGGCAAGGAGTAGCCGGTGACGTCTCTCGACAAGCCGACGTCCGACACGGACCAGCCCCACCGCACCGACCCGCAGCACGCGGGCGGGAGGCACGCAGCCCAGCAGGACGCCGAGGCGAAGGCCGTCACCGAGGCCGCCCTCTTCGAGGCCTTCGGCGGTGTGCGCGGCATGGTGGAGACAGTCCTTCCCGGACTGCTCTTCGTCACGATCTTCACCATCAACAAGGACCTGCACATCGCGGCCATCGCGGCCCTGGCCGTGTCCCTGGCCCTCGTCGCCGTCCGGCTGATCCGCCGGGACACCGTCAAGCACGCCTTCAGCGGCGTCTTCGGGGTGGCCTTCGGTGTCGTCTTCGCGATGATGACGGGCAATGCCAAGGACTTCTACCTGCCGGGCATGCTCTACACCCTGGGCCTCGCGGTCGCCTACCTCGGCACCGCGGCCGCCGGGGTGCCGCTGATCGGCCTGATCCTCGGCCCGGTCTTCAAGGAGAACCTCTCCTGGCGGACTCGTAACCCGGGCCGGAAGAAGGCATACACCAAGGCCAGCTACGCCTGGGGCCTCATCCTGCTGGCCAAGTGCGCGATCCTCTTCCCGCTCTACTGGTGGGCCGACACGACCCAGTTGGGCTGGGTGCTGGTCTCGCTGAAGATCCCGCCGTTCCTGCTCGCGGTCTATCTGACCTGGGTCTTCCTCGCGAAGGCGCCGCCGCCCATCGACGTCTTCGCCGAGATGGAGGCCGAGGAACAGGCCGAGAAGGAGCGCACGGCGCGGGCCGCCGCCGCCCTCGGCGACCCGGACGCCTGACCCGTACACCCGACATCCGACGGGGAAGGGCCCGGAACCGCTCGGCGGTTCCGGGCCCTTCCCTCTGGTGCGGCGGTCAGCCGTCCGCAGGATCGCGGCGGACCGACAACAGGTCCTCCAACTGCTCCTCGCGCGCCTGGGCGGCCACGAACAGCAGCTCGTCACCGGCCTCCAGGGACTCCTCGGGGCTCGGCGTCAGCACCCGGGTACCCCGGATGATCGTCACCAGCGAGGTGTCCTCGGGCCAGGCCACGTCCCCGATGCGGGTACCGGCCAGCGCCGACTCCGGCGGCAGGGTCAGCTCGACCAGGTTGGCGTCGCCGTGGCTGAAGCGCAGCAGCCGGACCAGATCGCCGACACTCACCGCCTCCTCGACCAGGGCCGACATCAGACGCGGCGTCGAGACGGCGACATCCACGCCCCAGGACTCGTTGAACAGCCACTCGTTCTTCGGGTTGTTCACCCGGGCCACCACGCGCGGCACGCCGTACTCGGTCTTGGCGAGCAGCGAGACGACCAGATTGACCTTGTCGTCCCCGGTCGCGGCGATCACCACGTTGCACCGCTGCAGCGCCGCCTCGTCCAGCGACGTGATCTCGCAGGCGTCCGCGAGCAGCCACTCGGCCATCGGCACCCGCTCCACCGAGATGGCACTCGGCGCCTTGTCGATCAGCAGCACCTCGTGTCCGTTCTCCAGCAGCTCGGCGGCGATGGAACGGCCCACCGCGCCCGCTCCGGCAATCGACACACGCATCAGCGACCGCCTTCCTCGGGTCCCTCGGCGAAGGCCTCTTCGACCTTGGCGATCTCGTCCGTACGCATCATCACGTGGACCAGGTCGCCGTCCTGCAGAACGGTCTGCGAGGTCGGCAGCATGGCCTCGCCCAACCGGGTGAGGAAGGCCACGCGGACCCCCGTCTCCTCCTGGAGCGTGCTGATCCTGTGGCCGATCCAGGACGGCGTCGTGTGCACCTCGGCGAGCTGCACGCCTCCGCTCGGATCGCGCCACAGGGGCTCCGCGCCCGAAGGCAGCAGCCGCCGCAGCATCTGGTCCGCCGTCCAGCGCACCGTCGCCACGGTGGGGATGCCGATGCGCTGGTAGACCTCGGCCCGCTTCGGGTCGTAGATGCGCGCCGCGACGTTCTCGATGGAGAACATCTCGCGCGCCACCCGGGCCGCGATGATGTTGGAGTTGTCCCCGCTGCTGACCGCGGCGAACGCCCCGGCATCCTCGATCCCCGCCTCGCGGAGGGTGTCCTGGTCGAAGCCGACCCCGGTGACCCGGCGACCGCCGAATCCGGACCCGAGGCGACGGAACGCCGTGGGGTCCTGGTCGATCACCGCGACGGTGTGCCCCTGCTGTTCCAGGGTCTGTGCGAGAGCGGCTCCGACGCGCCCGCAGCCCATGATGACGATGTGCACTGTGCGCCTACCCCGCCGTCCTGGTCATCCGGCTGACCTGCGAAAACACGCTGCTCACACTTCTCTCTCAGCTTGCTGGGCAAACAACGGGGCGCACCCGCGGTGCGGCCCCGGGACGAGCTTATGCGCCGAGGAAGTATTCGCCCCATCCGAGTGTCCGCATCTGTGCGCACTCCGGCAAAGGGAAAGCAAAATGGGCCGAACGGGCGCAAGGATCGCGTTAAAGAATGCGGAGGTGTTCTCCGCCGGGCGCAGGAGATTGCGGGGCCACGTCGAAAGGGCGTGCGCCGGGACCACGGGCTCCGCATACGATCCTCTGCGTGTCCAAACTGACCGACCTGCCCAAACGGATCCTTATCGGCCGGGCGCTGCGCAGCGACAAGCTCGGGGAGACACTCCTTCCCAAGCGCATCGCGCTCCCCGTCTTCGCGTCCGACCCGTTGTCCTCGGTGGCGTACGCACCCGGAGAGGTCCTCCTCGTGCTGTCCATCGCGGGGGTGTCGGCGTACCACTTCAGCCCCTGGATCGCCCTCGCGGTCGTCGTCCTCATGTTCACGGTCGTCGCCTCCTACCGGCAGAACGTCCGCGCCTACCCGAGCGGCGGCGGCGACTACGAGGTCGCGAACACCAACCTCGGCCCGAAGGCCGGACTGACCGTCGCCAGCGCCCTGCTCGTCGACTACGTCCTCACCGTCGCCGTGTCGATCTCCTCCGGCGTCGAGAACCTCGGCTCCGCGATCCCGTTCGTCATCGAGCACAAGACGCTCTGCGCCATCGGCGCCATCGTCCTGCTCACCCTGATGAACCTGCGCGGCGTCAGGGAGTCCGGGAAGCTCTTCGCCATCCCCACCTATCTCTTCGTGGCCGGCGTCTTCCTCATGATCCTGTGGGGCGCGTTCCGGGGGATGGTCCTCGGCGACACGATGCACGCCCCCACCTCCGACTTCGAGATCAAGCCCGAACACGAGGGTCTGGCCGGCTTCGCGCTCGTCTTCCTCCTCCTGCGGGCCTTCTCCTCCGGCTGCGCCGCCCTCACCGGGGTCGAGGCGATCAGCAACGGAGTGCCCGCCTTCCGGAAGCCGAAGAGCAAGAACGCCGCGACCACGCTCGCCATGATGGGCCTGCTCGCCGTCACCATGTTCTGCGGGATCATCGGCCTGGCCCTGGCCACCGACGTGAAGATGTCCGAGAACCCGGCCGTGGACCTCATCCGCGACGGCTCCCCGGTCGGCGAGGACTTCACCCAGGACCCGGTGATCTCCCAGGTCGCCGAGGCGGTCTTCGGCCATGGCTCGTTCCTCTTCATGGTCCTCGCCACGGCGACCGCACTCGTCCTCTTCCTGGCCGCGAACACCGCGTACAACGGCTTCCCGCTGCTCGGCTCGATCCTCGCCCAGGACCGCTACCTGCCGCGCCAGCTGCACACCCGCGGCGACCGCCTGGCGTTCTCCAACGGCATCGTCCTGCTGGCCGGGGCCGCCATCCTGCTCGTCTGGTTGTACGACGCCGACTCCACGCACCTGATCCAGCTCTACATCGTCGGGGTGTTCGTCTCCTTCACCCTCAGCCAGATCGGCATGGTCCGGCACTGGAACCGTCTGCTGGCCGACGAACGCGACCGGGCCAAGCGCCGCCACATGGTCCGCTCCCGGGCCATCAACGCCTTCGGCGCCACCTTCACCGGCCTGGTCCTCGTCGTGGTCCTGGCCACCAAGTTCACCCACGGCGCCTGGGTGGCCCTGCTCGGCATGGTCATCTTCTACGGCACGATGACCGCGATCCGGAAGCACTACGACCGGGTCGCCGCCGAGATCGCCGCCGACGAGGCCCCCACCGACGAGACCCTGCGCCCCTCCCGCGTCCACGCGATCGTGCTGGTCTCCAAGCTCCACCGCCCCACGCTGCGTGCCCTCGCCTACGCGAAACTGATCCGCGCCGACCATCTGGAGGCGCTCTCCATCAGCGTCGACCCGGCCGAGACGAAGGCACTGCGCGAGGAATGGGAGCGGCGCGGCATCAACGTCCCGCTCAAGATCCTCGACTCGCCGTACCGCGAGGTGACCCGCCCGGTCATCGAGTACGTCAAGGGCCTGCGCCGCGAGAGCCCGCGCGATGTGATCAGCGTCTACATCCCCGAGTACGTGGTCGGCCACTGGTACGAGCACCTGCTGCACAACCAGAGCGCCCTGCGCCTGAAGGGCCGCCTGCTCTTCACGCCCGGCGTCATGGTGACCTCCGTCCCGTACCAGCTCCAGTCCTCCGAGGCCGCGAAGAAGCGGGCCCGCAAGCACGCGGACTGGAGCCCTCCGGGGGCGGTCCGCAGGGGACCGGTGGAGCGCGGCCAGAAAGAGCCGAACCACAAGGGGTGAACGCACGGGCGATGGGTCGGCGGCCGGTCGTGGTAAGCACCCCGGCCCACGTCCACGTAGACTGATGGGCTGTTGTCGGGCCGTCTGCCCGACCGTTCGCCCTCTTTCTCCCTTTCTCCCTGGAGCCTCCCCTCATGCAGAACGAACCCACGTCGTCGCTGGTCGGGGAGGAGTACGAGGTCGAGGTCGGGCCCGTCGCGCACGGCGGTCACTGCATCGCCCGCACCGACGCGAACCAGGTGCTCTTCGTACGCCACACGCTCCCCGGCGAGAAGATCATCGCCAAGGTCACCGACGGCGACACGGACTCCCGTTTCCTGCGGGCCGACGCGGTACGGATCATCGAGCCGTCCAAGGACCGCGTCGAGGCGCCCTGCCCGTACGCCGGACCCGGCATGTGCGGCGGCTGCGACTGGCAGCACGCCAAGCCGGGCGCGCAGCGCCGTCTCAAGGGCGAGGTGATCGCCGAGCAGCTTCTGCGCCTGGCGGGCCTGACCCCCGAGGAGGCCGGCTGGGACGGCACGGTCATGCCGGCCGACGGCGACAAGCTCCCCCCGGGCGAGGTGCCGGCCTGGCGCACCCGCGTCCAGTACGCCGTCGACGCGGACGGCCGCGCGGGCCTGCGGAAGCACCGCTCGCACGACGTCCAGCCGATCGACCGCTGCCTGATCGCCGCCCCGGGCGTTTCCGAGCTCGGCGTCGAGAAGCGCGAGTGGCCCCAGATCGCCGCGGTGGAGGCCATCACCGCCACCGGCTCGAACGACCGCCAGGTCATCCTCACCCCGAAGCCCGGCGGCCGGCTTCCGCTGGTCGAACTGGACAAGCCGGTCTCCGTGCTCCGCGTCGACGAGAAGGACGGCGGCGTCCACCGCGTCCACGGCCGCGCCTTCGTCCGCGAACGCGCCGACGACCGCACCTACCGCGTCGGCTCCGGCGGCTTCTGGCAGGTTCACCCGCAGGCGGCCAACACCCTGGTCCGCGCGGTCATGCAGGGCCTGCTGCCCCGCAAGAACGACACCGCCCTCGACCTCTACTGCGGCGTCGGCCTGTTCGCCGGCGCCATCGGCCAGCGCATCGGCGAGAAGGGCGCGGTCCTCGGCATCGAGTCCGGCAAGCGCGCGGTCGAGGACGCCCGCCACAACCTGGGGGACCTCGACCGGGTCCGCATCGAACACGGCAAGGTCGACCAGATCCTGCCCCGTACGGGCATCACGGAGTGCGACCTGATCGTCCTGGACCCGCCGCGAGCGGGCGCGGGCAAGCAGGTCGTCAAGCACCTGTCGGGGCTGGGCGCGCGCAAGATCGCCTACGTGGCGTGCGACCCGGCGGCGCTGGCGCGGGACCTGGCGTACTTCCGGGACGGCGGGTACAAGGTGCGGACGCTGCGGGCGTTCGACCTGTTCCCGATGACGCACCATGTGGAGTGCGTGGCGATTCTGGAGCCGGTGAAGAAGGACGCCTGATCTGGGGTTTTGTGTGTGCGCCTTATGTGGGGTGCGGGTGTTGCGGGCGGTGTCCTGACGCTGAAATGACGCGCGTGACGCTCATTTGACACTTGTTCTGATGAGGTGTCAGGTGGCTTGCTGGGCAGGTCGGCCCTCGTCGAGACGGCGAGCATTGGTGTGGCGCCGAGGGTGGGGGCCGGTGGACGCCCTTTCGGCTTTGCCCAGCGGGCGGCACCCCGGTGTGGCGTGGGCTGGAGTCCGCCCGGCACGGCACCTGGGATGTGCGTGGTCCGCGCCTGTCCGGAGTTCGGTCAGGGCAGCGCAGCCAGAGATGCTGTCGCCCCGCGCGAGTGCTGATGCCGGGTCGTCCATGCGCCTCTTGGCCGTGACTTTGCGGGTCCGGATCGCCGGAAGGAGGGCCTACAGGTGTCCTGCGGCCGGGGGCAGAGGGGAGGTCCGCCGTGGTGGAGGCGGGGACCGCTCCACGAGCTTGGCGGCACGGTCATCGTCATCGACCCCGAGGCCCTCGACAACGCCCGCGAGCTTCACCCCGAACTCGGCCACGTCGGCCACCCGATCGCCGCCGCCCAGGACGCCGATCTGCTGCTGCAACTGACCGAATGGCCGGAGTTCAGCCACGTCGACCTCCACCGTCTCGCCAACCGCGTCACGAGCCCGAAGGTCATCGACGGCCGGGGCACCCTCACCTCACCCCCCCCGTTGGCGCGAAGCCGGCTGGACCCACCGAGCTCTCGGCCGTCCCTGACAGCCAACGGGTTGCGGCAGATCCTTCGCCGGCGACGGCACCACCTGGGGCAGCTCCAGCCTCCTGGACCTGATGCCGATCGTGCTGGGAGCACCTGCCCGATGACATCGGTGCCGCACTGGCACACCGGCTGGAGGAACACCTGACCGAACACGGACTGGCAACCGAACACCCCGCCTCCCCGCACTACCTCTCCGACGGCTACTGGCGCGGACCGATCTGGGCCCCCACTGCCGTGCTCATCGAGGACGGACTGCGCCGCGCGGGGCACCACCGCCTGGCCGAGGACATCAGCGCCCGCCTCCGAGCGCTGTGCGAGACCTCCGGCTTCGCGGAGAACTTCGACGCCCTCACCGGCAGCGGCCTGCGCGACCGTGCCTACACCTGGACAGCCAGCAGCTGTCTCCTCCTCGCCGAGGCGTACGAACTCCGCAGGACCGAGCAGTCCAGGACCGCTGAGGTGTGAGGCGGCCCGCTCCGGTCCGGCGATGCCGAACTGGCGGTAGCGGGTGGCGGGTAGCTCAGTGGGCAGCGGTCGTGTGGCTGACCTGGAAGCGTTCCGCGGCCCCGGCACGGGGGCTGGCCCGGTCGGGGCAGGTGCGCCGGGGTGCTCCGCCAGGGACGGTACGGGAGTTCGGATGCTGGACCGGGGCCGCCACTCGGGCACTACAGCGCTCGGCCGCGGGATGATCCACGGTCCCCGGGGGCAGGTGATCGTCCGCCGAAGGGCGTTGTCAGTGCCTCCCCATACAGTCGGAGACATCACTCGGGGAGCACCGGGGGAGCACCGGAGAAGGAGCAGAACCATGTCCGCCAACAGGATCCAGCACAAGGTGAATCACGTCGCTCTGGTCGTGGACGCTTCGGGCTCCATGTACCAGCACCAGAGTCAGCTCATCCGCGTCGTCGACGAGTTCGTGGCGGGGCTGAAGGCGGAGTCGGACAGCCTCGGCCATGAGACGCGGATCAGTCTCTACTCCTTCGACCACCGGGTGGAGAACCTGGTCTGGGACATGGACGTGAAGCATCTTCCGTCCATGCGGGGGCTGTACAAGGTCAACAACGGCGCGACGGCCCTCATCGAGGCCTCGCTGAAGTCCCTGGACGACCTGGGGCACATCTGGGAGGAGTACGGCGAGCACAGCTTCCTCCAGATCGTGGTGACGGACGGCGAGGAGAACGCCTCCGGCGGCGACCGGCGGCACGACGGCGACATGGCCATCCTCGGCCCCTGGCTCGACCGGATCACCACGAAGATGAACGGGCTCCCGGGGCACTGGACCTCCGCGATCCTCGTTCCGAACTCCCTGGCAAAGCGCACCGCCCAGAACTACGGCTTCCCGGCCGGCAACATCGCCATCTGGGACGCGGACTCCCAGAAGGGCGTCGAGGACGCGATCGGCACCGTGCGCGCCGCCGCCACCAGCTTCCTCCGCGGTCGCGAGCAGGGGGTGCGCGGCACGAAGAACCTGTTCGCCGTCGGCCAGGACATATCGGTCGACGACGTGCGGGCCACGCTCGAACCGGTCGCGGCCGACAAGTACCGCCTGCTGAAGGTCGACAAGGAGATGGAGATCCGCGCCTTCGTCGATTCGCACCCGGGTGTTACCTACGAACGCGGCTCCTGCTACTACCAGTTGGGCACCCGGGTTCAGGTACAGCCCGACAAGGAGGTCATCGTGGTGGAGAAGGACACCGACCGTGCCTATACGGGCGAGGCGGCGCGCAACCTCCTGTTCGGCGCCGGCGTCCGAGGGACCGTCTCCGTGAAGGCCGGCAACAACCCCGCGCTGGAGGTGTATGTGCAGAGCCGCTCGGTGAACAGGAAGCTCAAGGCCGATACGCGCCTGCTCATCATGCTCTGACGTCCCGAGAGGCCGGTTCGTGAGGTTTTGAGTGGCTCTGTCGTCGCCTGATGGTGTGGGTGCAGACGGAATCCTCCGGTCCGCAGTCGGTGGCCTGCTGATGTGGTGGGGTGGGTGAACGCAAGCCGTACCCGAGCGACTTATCGGATGAGCAGTGGGCTCTGATCGAGCCGGTGATCACTGCGTGGAAGGACCGGCACCGCTCAGTCAGCGGCCACCAGGGCGCCTACGCGATGCGGGAGATCGTGAACTCGATCCTCTACCAGGGCCGTACCGGCTGCCAGTGGGCCTATCTCCCGCACGACCTGCCACCGAAGAGTGCGACGTACTACTACTTCGCTGCCTGGCGGGACGACGGAACCGAACATGTCGTCCACGAACTCCTGCGCTGCCAGGTCCGTGAACGAGCCCGCCGGTTAGAGGACCCGACCCTGGTGGTGCTGGACACCCAGAGTGTCCACGCGGCCGTCGGGGTCCCAGCGTCCACGACCGGCCGGGACCCTGCGAAGAGGGTGCCGGGCCGCAAGCGGGGACTGGCCGTGGATGTGCTGGGCCTGGTCATCGCCGTTATCGTCCTGGCCGCGAACACCCACGACAACGCCGCGGGCATCGCCCTGCTGGACCAGGTCGCCGAGCACACCGGCGGCACGGTCGAGAAGGCCCTGGTCGACCAGGGGTTCAAGACGGCTGTGGTCGCCCACGGCACCGCGCTCGGCATCGATGTGGAGATCGTCGAACGCAACCCGCAGGAGACGGGATTCGTTCCGCAGCCGAAGCGGTGGAGGGTCGAGCAGACCTACGGGATCCTGATACGGCACCGGCGTCTGGTCCGCGACTAGGAGCACCACCCCGCCTCCTCCGCTTCCCGTGTCTACTGGGCGATGACGCACGTCATGGCCCGTCGGCTCACCGGCGCGAGCGCCCCCACCTGGCGCGATGCGCAGGTGGTGGCAGCGTGAACGTCCAACCGCTGCTCGACGCGCTCGGCCTCCAGGAGGAAGCTGCCCGTGCCCTGGCAGGCGACCTCCGCGCCCAGATCGAAGAACTCCAGGCTCGGCTGCGGGAGGCAGATACCCACCTCGAACACCTCGCGATCACCCGGAAGACCGTCACCGCTCTCGCCGACCGGCTCCCGGCCGTTCCGCCGCGCCTGCCCGAGCACCCTGACTATCCCCGCATCCTCGCCGTCCTCAACGAGTACGCGGACATATCCTCGCCGAGACCGACACCGGCAGCTTCACCAGGAGGCCATGATCGGCCAAGTACCGCGGTCCACGGCCCTGCCTCAACCTCGCCGGGAATCGCACAACACCTCAGGAAGTGCCGCTCTCTGTGGCCTTGGGCTGCTGTTGGGTGGCGCAGTGGATGCCTCCCCCGCCTTCGGCGACGGTGTGGATCTCCAGCTGGACGACCTCGCGGTCGGGGTAGAGGTCGCCGATGACGGCGGCGGCCTGCTGGTCGGCTTTGTGGTCGCCGAAGCGGGGGATGAGGACGGCGTCGTTGGCGATGTAGTAGTTGGCGTAGGAGCCGAGGAAGTCCTCCCCGCGACGGCCGAGCCGGGCCGGATCGGGTTCGGGGAGGTCGATGATCTCGAACCTTCTTCCACGGGCGTCGGTCGTGTTCTCCAGGACGCCACGAGCCTGGTCGTAGGCGCGGGTCCACACATCCGGCCCGTCGCCGGCCCAGGCGCGGCTGAGCAGGACGACACTGTCCTCGCCGAAGCGGGCCAGCGAGTCGACGTGGTAGTCGGTGATGTCCTGGCCCTTGACGCCCTTGAACCAGATCACCTTGTCGGCGCCAACCAGTTGCTTGAGGGAGTTCTCGATCTCGTCGCGGCTCAGGTCGGGGTTGCGGTTGGGGTTGACCAGGGAGCTCTCGGTGACCAGGAGGGTGCCGTGGCCGTCCACCTCCAGTGAGCCGCCCTCTCCCACCAGGGGCGCGTCGACGCTGGGCACGCCGGCGTACTCCAGGACGGCGCGGGCGACCTTCGCGTCGCGCTCGTGCTCCTGCTTGCCGCCCCAGCCGTTGAAGTGCAGGTCGATACCCTCAAGGCCCTTCGGGCCCTGGACGAAGGTCGGGCCGCTGTCGCGCATCCACAGGTCGTCGGTGGGTACCGCGATCACCTCGACCCCGGAGCCGCAGGCCCGGCGGGCGGCCTTGACCTCCTCCGGGGCAGCCAGCATGACTACAGGCTCGAACTCGGCCAGCGCCCGGGCGATGCCCGCGATGTCACGCTGGACGTCGTCCGCCATGTCCTCCCAGACCGACTCCAGCGGCGGCCAGGACATGAACGTGCGGACATGCTCGCGGGTCTCCGCCGGCATGAACAGCTCGGCCTGCTTCTGAACGGGCACCGCGCTCTCCTCTGCCCCGGCCGACGGTCGGCCCGGCTTCTTGTCCTGATCCTGGGCGCAGGCTGTCAGCCCTGCGGCAGCCAGCGCGGCAGCCACACCGCCGCTCAGCACGCTTCGGCGGTTCGGTCTCCTCATGACACGGCTCCCATCCTGGACAGAACAAATCCTGACTGAAATTTCAGTCAGGTGAGACGGTAGCATTGCCTCCGTCACCGCCTGGATCTTTCGAGGGAGCCGAACCGTGTCCGCCCGCCGCACCGCCATCCTGGAAGCCGCCGCCCGTGTCATCGCGCAGCGCGGCATCAGGGGCCTGCGAGTCGAGGAGCTGGCCGAGGAGGCCGGCGTGTCGACCTCGCTGATCTACTACCACTTCCACGACCGGGCCGGCCTCCTCGCCCGCACCCTCGAATTCGTCAACACCCGCGCCGAGCACTACACGCACTCCGCCGCCGACCCCGCCGCCGACCCCCGCGGCCACCTGGAAGAGATGCTGCTCCTCGAACTCCAGGACACCCCCGTCGTCGTCGAGAACAGCACCGCCTGGGGCGAGCTGCGATCCACCGCCGTCTTCCAGCCCGAACTACGCGACCAGCTCCGCACCACCACCGACAGCTGGAACGACTACACCAGCGACCTTATCCACCGCGCCCAGCAGACCGGCCGCGCCACCCCCGACATCTCACCGGACGACGCCGCAGACCGACTCACCACCCTTGTCGAAGGGCTCAGTAAACGCTGGCTCAGCGACACCCTCACCCTCGACCGCGCCCGCCACCTCCTACGCGGCGCTATCACCGCAGAACTCGGGCCCTGACCCGACCAACACGGCCCCCGCCCTCATCCGAAACAGGACATCAACGTGCGAACCGCCCTCTGACGTCCTGACGGCGGGGCCGTCGATGAATTAGTGCGTTGCTTGCGGTAGTTGGGCTCGTTGGTGTGGTATGGGGCGCTTTGATGGATCGACGAGGTCGTTACGAGCG
>NZ_JBIDBC010000018.1:0-153623 GCF_043202835.1 Streptomyces sp. NPDC048142 | reverse complement strand
GCATCGACTGCACAGCAGCCTCGGCTACCTCAGCCCCGCCGAGTACGAGACCGTACTCGCAGCCTGACCACCACACCAATGGTGTCCGTCAAAGCGGAGCAAGCTCAGTTGGTGCGTAACGGCTGGTCCTGCCAGGTCCCGGCCCGTCGTGCCATGGAGCGGGACGATGATGCGGTCGCGGGGTGGGTCAAGGAGGTGTGGCCCCGCGCGGAAGGTTAGCGGCGGCCCGTGGAGCCTGGCTCGTCTTTGAGGACGAAGCCGGCTTCTCCATGACGCCGCCGCACGCAAAAACATGGGCGCCACGCGGCCGCACCCCGGTGGTCCGGGTCCGGGGCCGTTCCCGCAGACGGATCTCCATAGCCGCGCTCACCTGCTACAAACCCGGCTACCGATCGAGGCTGATCTACCGGCCCCGCCGCGACGACAGCAGCCGGGACGGCCGCAAGAGCTTCTCCTGGCGCGACTACCGGGACCTGCTGATCGCCGCCCACCAGCAGCTCGACGGCCCCATCGTGCTCGTCTGGGACAACTGTGAGACTCATGGGGCACCGTCTGGGGCCAGGGTCTGACCCGTGGGACAACTGGCCAGGCTGCCTTGTTGAGGATCTGTCGGCCTGTGGTCCCAGGCGGTGCTTGCTGCCGCCGGACCGGCGGGCGTGTCCCGATAGGGGCCTTGCCGCACAAGGCACCGTCACAGTTCTGACCGCCCACCGGCCCGACGTCGGCCACAGCCCCGTGCCGATCGAGGAGCCGCGTGACCATCGCCAGCATGCCCCAGCCGACTCTGCCCGCACAGCGAGAAGAACCGCTGGCCGAGGACGTGATCCTGGGGGTGGACACCCACAAGGACGTACATGTCGCCGCCGTGGTCACCCCCCTCGGGACGCTCCTGGCCCACCAGCAGTTCCCGACCACCGCCGCCGGATACCGCCAACTCCTGGCCTGGGCACGCGCATTCGGCGTCCTGCGCCGAGCCGGTGTGGAGTGCACCGGATCCTACGGAGCGGCCCTGGCACGCTTCCTGAGCCGGGAGAACGTCCAGGTCGTCGAGGTCAATCAGCCCGACCGCGCCCTGCGCCGCAAGCGCGGCAAGACCGACGCCGTCGATGCGGAGGCCGCCGCCCGCGCGGTCCTGTCCGGACGCGCTGACGTCACGCCCAAGACCGGCGAGGGCCCGGCGGCCGACATGCGCGTACTGCGACTGGCGAAGGAGTCGGCCGTCAAGGCCCGCACACAGGCGAAGAACCAGCTCAAGGCCGTGCTGCTCGGTGTCGATCCCGCGCTGCGCGAGGCACTGTCCAAGCTCAGCAACACGGCCCTGATCGCCAGGTGCGCCGACCTTCCCGACGCCAGCGATGCTGCCGTCTTCACGCTCCGGTTGCTGGCCCGGCGCATCCAACAGCTGACCGCCGAGGTGAAGGAGCTCGCCCGCCGGGTTAGCAAGGCCGTCCGTCGCTGCCATCCGCAGCTCCTGGACATCATCGGCGTCGGGCCCGACAGTGCCGCTGCCCTGCTGATCGCCGCCGGCGACAACCCGGAACGGCTGGCCAGCGAGGCATCATTCGCCGCTCTGTGCGGCGTCAGCCCTGTCGAGCAGTCTTCCGGAAAGACCCAGCGCCGGAGGCTCAACCGCGGGGGCAACCGCCAGGCCAACGCCGCCCTCTACCGCATCGTCGTGACCCGCATCCGCCGAGATGCCCGCACCCGTCACTACCTCGAACGACGCACGAAACAGGGCATGTCGAAACGCGAGATCATCCGCTGCCTCAAACGCTACGTCGCTCGCGAGATCTACCGTCAGATCCAGCCGCCGTCGGCCCTTGCTGCCTCGTCTTCTGCCGCTTGACGCAACATAGGGGCATCCTCAACGTCCACAAAGCCGCCGGACTGAGAGAGTTCGCCGAAACCCGGGACTGGCTGACCATCTACTACCTGCCGCCCTACGCACCCGACCTCAACCCCGTCGAAGGCATCTGGTCACTCCTACGGCGCGGGTGGCTCTCGAACGTCGCTTTCAGCACCCCCGAGCACCTCGTTCAGACCGTCCGGCGCGGCCTGCGGCACATCCAGTACCGCAGCCACCTCATAGACGGCTGCCTCACCGAGACCGGCCTGACCATCCGACCTGCCTGATCAGCAGCACGACATCCCGAGTTCAACCTCAGTAACAGCCCGACTCCCACCCCTAGCCGCCAGGAACTCCTCACGCGGGGGTCGGTGGAGGCTCCCTACGGCAGGCTTCCGGATGCCGTGCTGGGCCGGGACGGCACTCTCTCGGCTCTGGCTGAAGCCGACGCGGCGAGCCTCCCACGCGTCCAAGCCCTGTCCGGAATGGGCGGAGTCGGCAAGACGACGGTTGCCCTGACTGCAGCTGACCAGGCCAAAGAAGCCAGTGCCGAAGTCTTCTGGATCCAGGCTGGATCCGCAGCGGCTGTGGCTGACGGGATGCGCCAAGTGGCCCTTCTTGCCGGGGCTTCAACCGAACACGTCGCCCATGCGTGGGAGAGAGGTGGACGGCCCGCAGCCGACCTTGTCTGGCGCCACCTGATGGCCCTGGAGCGCCCGTGGCTGCTCATCTTCGATGACGCCGACGATCTGGACGTGCTGTCCTGTCCAGGTGCTGCGCTGACAGACGCCACGGGCTGGACTTCTCGTCCGGGGCCGTTTGCGTGCGCGCGGCGGGGATGCGGCGGGCGATGTCCGTCAGCAGCTCGCGCGACAAGGCTGTGAGCGCGATGTCCGGCTGGGGTAGTACGCGGTCGGGCCGTCAGGGATCGAAGGCGTCGTGCGCGTCGAGACCGCCACGGGCCTTCCCCCAGGTCAGCCGTTCGGGGTGCTGTCGACCTTGAAGTTCATCCTGACAGTGCCGTTGAGGACCGACGTCGCGGTGACCGTCACGCCGTACCGCTTGCCGTCCGCGGCCAGTTGGCAGCGGACAACGGCGTTCACCCGGGCCGGGAGGTCCTGGGGGCAGGAGAAGGCGTCGGGGGCCTGGCCCGTCTGCGCCGTCAGGGCGGCCTTGCCCTGGCGGGCGACCTCCGCCTTGTCCACCGTCTGCGCCCCACCGCCACCGGCACTCGGCGTGCCGGAGGGCTGAGCGGGCTCCGTGGGCTCGCTGGGCTCCGGCGCTGCGGAGTCGCCCGCGCCGGGAGCGTCGTCGACCTTGAAGTCCATCTTGGCCTTGTCGTCCTCGACCGACGTCACCGTGGCCGTCATACCCTGCTTCCGGCCGCCCATGGTCAGCTCGCAGCGAACGGTCTCGCCGGCCTCGGCCTTGAGGTCGTCCTCGCAGGTGACGTCGTCGATCTCCCGGCCGATCTTCTTGCTCAGGGCCGCAGACGCCTGCTTAGCGACCTCGTCCTTGCTCACCGCCCCGGGACTGCCCACGCTCACCGAGCAGCCTGCGACGACCAGCACCGACAACACTCCCGCTGCCGCTCGCGCCACGATCCGGCTCCGCGCTGACTTCTGCATCGTTTCCCCCGAGATTATGTGCATGTCAAATATCTGGACGCGTCAACGTATCAGTCGGTTCCGGCCACGCGTTCCGGCCATACGACGCGCCCCGCCGGGGCCTGTCCGCTGCCCCGGAAGCCGGCCCTCCGCTCACCCCCGGGCCTTCCTCGGCCCCTCCGTGAGGATCTCGTCGATCACGTGCGCCGCGATCCGCGCCATCACCGGATTCGCGTCCCGGTAGTGCGCGAGCTCCATCAGGGCGATGGACAGCGCCCAGCCCCGCCCCCGCGTCCAGGTGGCGTCGTCGGCAGCGACCGCCGTACGGAACGTCTCCCTGGCCCCGGCCGTCAGCAGGTACCAGGCCGCGATCAGGTCGACGGCGGGCTCGGCCAGGCCGGTGCAGCCGAAGTCGATGACCGCGGTGAGGCGGCCGTCCGCGACCAGGACGTTGCCCGGCTGGAGGTCTCCGTGCGCCCAGACGGGCCGGTCCGTGAAGGGCGGGGCCGTCGACGCCTCGTTCCAGACGGCGGTGGCGCTCACCGTGTCCAGGACCCCGTCCAGGGTCGCGAGCGCCTCGCGGGTCGCCGTGTCGCGGGAGGCCAGCGGTTCACTGCGGTAGGCGGGCGGGGCGTCCACCGGGTCGATCCGGCGCAGCGCCAGCACGAACTCCGCCAGGTCCGCCGCGAGCAGGCCGGAGGACGAAGAGCCGTCGCCGGGGCCCGGGTTCGTACCGTCCAGCCAGGTGCAGACCGACCACGGCCGGGGAAATCCGGCGCCGGGAACGCCCTGCGCGAGCGGCACCGGTACGGGGACGGGCAGCCGCGGAGCCAGCAGCGGCAGCCAGCGGTGCTCCGTCGCCACATCCGCCGCACTGCCCTCGGTACGGGGCAGGCGTACGGCCTTGTCCGCGCCCAGGCGGTAGATCGCGTTCGCGGTCCCGCTCGCGTCGACCGCCGCCACGGGCAGGTCCGCCCAGTGCGGGAACTGGGCGGCGACCAGGCCGGATACGAGCGACGGTTCAATGATCATGCGGCGATCGAACCAAACGGCCCCTGGCTCGCACAACGCATCTCCCCCTGCCCGCCTCCGCCGTCGCCCCCTCACCCCGCCTCCCCATCAGCCCCTCGCCCCGGCCCGCCCCTCCGCGCCCCTCCGTGCCGTGCCGGAAAAATCGGTGGGGGTGCGGCGCACCCGTACGGAAGTATCTGCGGCCATGACCTGCCCGCCGCGCATCCTCCTCCTCCCGCCCCGGCTGACCGCCTCCGCCCGGACGTTACGTACCACCGCGCTGCGTCGCGGGCTGCGGATCATCGAGGCGACGGCCTCCGCCGTACCGGAAGGGCTGGGACGGCCGGGGTGGACGGCGAGCCCGGAGTGGGCGGGAAGGCCGGAGCGGGCGGGGTGGACCGGGGGCACGCGGAGCACAGGAAGCACCGGGAGCACAGAAAGTACTGGGAGCACCGGGAGTACCGGGAGTGAAGGGCATGCCGTACATCTGCACGCCGGGCCCTCCTTCGCCGACGTGGTGGCCCCCGCGCTCGGGATCGCCCTCCTGGAGGCGCCCGTCGACTGGCTCGCGCGGCTCCCGCAGGCGCTCACCCGGCGCGAGATCCGGGCGATGCCCATCGGCGAGGCGTACCGGCTGCGGCGCCCCGCCTTCGTCAAGTCGCCCAACGACAAGAGCATTTCGGCGCTCGTGTACGCGGACGGGTCCCGGCTGCCCGGACCGGACGCCGTGGACCCGGCGACCTTGGTGCTGGTGAGCGACGTGATGACGTTCGCCGTCGAGTACCGCCTCCATCTGCTCGACGGAGCCGTCCACACGGCCGGGCAGTACGCCGAGGCCGGCCGGCTCCGGCTCGGGCCGCCGGACGGCGACGCGCTCGCCTTCGGGCGGGAGGTCCTCGCGACCGCCGGGGAGACCCTGCCCTCCGCGATCGTCGTCGACGTCGGCCGGGACGACGAGGGCCGTTGGGCCGTGATCGAAGCCAACGCGGCCTGGGCGAGCGGGTGTTACGCGGCCGATCCGGACCGGGCCCTGGACACGGTCCTCCGCGCCGCCGGACCCGCCACGGACCTGTCGCCGCACGACCGCGGGTTCGTACGGTGAGGGCTCCTCAGTGGGAGGGCACTCTCATCCGGCTCATCCGGGCCGCCGCGCGTCACCCCGGTCCCGGCCCCGCTCCCAGCCCCAGCCCGGCCGAGGTCCCGGCCCCGGTCGATGAGCTGCACGGAGAGGACATCCCCCTCGACCGGCTAGCCGCGCACCGGGGCCCCGCTCCCCCGATGTCCCGCCTGGAGAGAGCGACCGCCCGGCCCGGCTCAGCCCGGCCCACATGAGCCCGGCTCAGCCCAGCCCCGCCCAGTCCAGCTCGCCCCGCCCCGCCCGGTTCAGCTCAGCTCAGCTCTTCCGGGCAGGGCGTGCCCGGCTGGAACTGGTACGGGGCCGCCAGCCGGTACACGCCCGGTCGCGGCGCGAGCAGCTCGGTCCACTCGTCGCCGTACGGGCCCTCCTCGACCTTGTTCAGGCAGCCGTGGGTGTTGAGATAGGTCTTCGGCGCGGTCTCGTCCTCCTGCGACCGCTCCTTGGACTCCTCGGTCTCCTGCGGACGCTCCACGCTCTTGCCCTCCTCGTCGACGAGGGCGAGCCAGCGCGAGTACGGGATCCGGATCAGCACCCGGCCCGCCGACTTCACGGTGATCGTCAGATCCCCCGCGCCCGCCCGCTCCACCGTCGCCGGCGGGTCGGCCAGGGGCACCGGGTCCAGGACCCGGAAGAGCTTCCAGTTCGCGTCGCCCCAGATCTCGCGCAGGTACGGCTGCCCCTGCTCGATCAGTGCCGCCTCCTGGACCGCTCCCGTGCCGTCCGGCCGGCCCTTGGGCAGCACCACGTAGTGCACGGCCCAGCGGTCCAGCCACTCCCGGTAGTTCACCGGGTCCAGCGTGTCGTCGTAGAAGAGCGGGTTGCGCTTCATGTCCGCCTGGCGGTTCCAGCCGCGGGCCAGGTTGACGTACGGGGCGAGCGCCGAGGCCTCGCGGTGGCTGCTCGCGGGCACGACCTCGACCCGGCCGCGCTCCGCCTCCACCTGCTGGAGCTGGTGCAGGAGCGGGGCCAGTTCGCGGTTCCAGGACGCGGCGGGGGCGGTCCGGACGAGGTCGTCGACGCTCTTGAAGCCGATCCAGAAGTTGAGCCCGGCGAAAGCCAGGACCAGGGCGTACCAGCGGCGGCTGCGCGGCACCGCGTACGGCAGGGCGGCGAGGAGCGCCACCCCGGCGAACAGCATCGCCATGCGGGTGATGTTCGACCCGATCTGCGAGTCGATGACGTACGTGAGCAGCGCTCCGAACCCGTAGACGGCGGCGGCGGTGCGGACCGTGCTCCAGTCGCGCGGTACGAGGGCGTACACGAGGACCGCGAAGAGGAACGGCAGCGACAGCGTCCCGAGCGACATCGGCTGCGTACCCGAGAACGGGAACAGCCAGGCGGACAGCCCCACCACGGCCACCGGGGCGAGCCCGATCGCGTACGCCCCGGGGCGTCGTTTGTGGAGGAACAGCGCCGCCGCGACGACGCCCAGGAAGAGTCCGGCGACCGGGCTGGACGCGGTCGCGAGCGCGGCGAGCGGCGCGGCGACGGCGGCCTTGGCCCACCGCTTGTACCGCCACCGGTAGGGCCAGCAGAACACCGCGGCCACCGCGCCGACGGCGAACATCATGCCGAGCCCGAAGGTCACCCGGCCCGACAGCGCGTTGCACAGGAACGCGAAGACCGCGGCGAGCGAACAGGCCAGCGGATTGCGGACGGCCGGGACCCGCACGAGGATCAGCGCGGTCAGCGCGCAGGAGAGCGTGCCGACGATCATCATCGTCGTACGGACGCCGAGCAGCGACATCAGGTAGGGCGACACCACGCTGTACGAGACGGGGTGCATGCCCCCGTACCAGGCCAGGTTGTACGCGGTCCCGGGGTGCCGGCCCACGAACTCGGCCCAGGCGTCCTGCGCGGCGATGTCGCCGCCGGTGTTGGCGAAGAAGAAGAACCAGAGGAGATGGAGGACGGCGGCGACCGCCGTCGCGATGGTGACGGGGTGCCGCAGCAGCCGTCGGGCCGCGGTGGGCGGCGGCTCGTGGGCGGGTCCCTCGGCGAGCTCTGGGGGCCCAGGCGATCCGAGCGACCCAGGTGAGCCGGGCGACCCGGGCGACCCGGCGGGATCAAGGGAATCAGCAGGTTCAGGAGAGTCCGGGACTCGGGGGGACGGCACGCGAACGTGCAGGGTGTCGCCCCCTGCCCCCGTGGTCTCGCCCGTCTCGCGGCCGGGCTTCGGCTCCGCGGTGGTCACTACGGCTCTCCCCGTCCTCCGCCGGCCCCGTACCTCTTCATGGACGCGTCCCAGCATCTTCATGGTCATGGACGCGTCCCGGCATCCTTGAGTTGTCCGGGGACGCTAACACGTACCTCAGACACGTATCCCTGTCATAAACGGACACGTATCCCTGTCATGAACGGGGAGGGGCGGGCGCCGCCGCCCACCCCTCCCACCGGGTGTCTCAGCCGATCCTGGTCAGCTTGTCGCCGAAGGCCGGCTCGGTCAGGTCGCTCTGCAGCACCACCGGCGCCGTGACCTTTCCGGTGCCGGTGCCCACGGTCACCACGCCGACCTCGCTCCCGGCCTTCGCGGCGTGCTCGATGCCCTTGCCGTTGTCCGTGACCTTGAGCTCGACCTCCAGGCCGGACCAGCCGACCGCCTTGAGGTTCTTGGTGGCGACCACCGGGGTCTGCCCGCCGAATCCGTTGTCCACGTACCCGACGACATCGCCCTTCTTCACCACCGTCGCCGAAGTGACGGCCTTCTGCGCATCCTTGATCAGCTTCAGGCTGTTCTGGAGGGACAGCTCCAGGCTGTCGTAGACCCGGCCGGTACCGGCCTGCTGGCCCATGACCGCTCCGTAGATCCACAGCATCTTGCCGTCGACCTTGGTGTTCGCGGACCAGAGCAGGTTGCCGCCCGCCGGGGTGGAGGAGCCGGTCTTGATGCCGCTCACGCCCGGCTGAAGCAGAATGTTGTTGTTGTTGTAGATCTTGCCGTCGATGCCCTCGATCTCGATCTCGGGCATGTCCACGATCTCCCGGAAGACCTCGTTGCGCATGACCGCCTGCGCCAGTTTCAGCTGGTCGGTGGCCGTGGAGACGGTGGTCTCCTTCAGCCCGCTCGGGTCCGTGTACGTCGACCCGGCCATCCCGAGCTTCTTCGCCGCGTCGTTCATCTTGTCGAGGAACGCGTCCTCGGAACCGGCGTCCCAGCGGGCGAGCATCCGCGCCACGTTGTTCCCCGAGGGGATCATCAGCAGCTGGAGCGCCTGCCGCTGGGTGAGCTCCTGCCCCTCGGTCAGCGGGGCCGTCGACTCGTCGGGACGCTTGGACTCGTCCTCCGCCTGCTGGTCGACGACGATCTTCTCGCCCTCCTCGTCACCCTTGAGCGGGTGCTCCTGAAGGATCACGTAGGCGGTCATGACCTTCGCGACACTGGCGATCGGGGCCGGCTTCTGCGCGCCCTCGGAACCGAGCGACCCGACACCGTCCACCATCACGGCGGACTGACCCTGGCCCGGCCAGGCCAGCTTCGTCGCCCCGCCCTCGAAGGTGTACGCCGGCTTCGCCGTGAGCTTCAGCGAGGGCTCCGGCAGCGGGCGCATCATCTGCACGATCGCAAAGACGATCAGCAGGAGGAGCACCAGCGGGGTCCAGATCTTGACCCGTCGGACGGCGGTCCGGACCGAGGTCTCCGGGGGCGGCGGGGTGTTCGTCAGCTCGGCGAGCAGGTCGAGCGGCGGCCTCGGCGGCAGCGGCTGCTGCCGGGTCCGCTCGGCCGCCGCCCAGGAGGGGGCGGCGGGCGCGGGAGAGGCGGGAGAGGCGGTCTCCGGGGTGCGCACGGGCGCCTCGGGGCCGGCCTCGGGTCCCGCATCGGCCTCGGCCTCGGCCTCGGGCTCCGGCCTGCGGGGCGCGGGGGCGGACGCGGACGCGGGGGCGGACCGTACGTCGTCGGAGCGCAGCGGCACGAACGTGCTCGTGCGCTCGGCCCCGCTCTCGGGCTTGCCCTCGCTCTCGCCCTTGTCTCCGGGCTTGTTCTTGTCCTCGGGCCTGTTCTTGTCCCCGGGCTTGCTCTCGTTCTCGGGCTTGCTCTCGTTCTCGCGCGGCGGGAGCTTCAGTGCGGTCGTCGCCTGGTCAACCCGCTCGGCCGGCCTGACCGCCTTGAAGATGGCGGTGGGCTGATCGATTCCTCGCAGGTCAGAGGCATCACCGGCGTCCGCCTCGGGCTTCGGCCTGTCGTCCGCCCCGGGCTTCGGCTCGGGCTTCGGCTTGTCGTCCGCCTCGGGCTCGGACTTCGGTTCCGCCGTCGCGGAGGGCTCGTCCTTGCCGTCGGTCCCGGGCTCCGCATCGGAGTCCGCGTTGCCCGCGGCCCCCGCCGGCTTGTCCTCGGCCTCGGCATCGACCCAGGCGGCCACCGCGGCACGCAGCCGGCCGTCCCCGGCCTCGGTCTCGGCCTCGGTCTCGGCCTCCGTCCCGGCCTTGCCCGCCGACCCCGCCGCCGGCGTCTCCGCGCCGGAGGCCTCCGCGTCCGCACCCGGGCTCGTACGGCTCTCGGCGGCTCCCGCGCCCTCCGGAGGCGTGGCGGCCTCCCCAGAGGCCGTGGAGGCCGCCACAGCCGCGCCCTCCGGCTCGGACACGGTCTCGGACGCGCCCTGCGGCTCCGCCCCGGGCTCGCGCCGGGCGGCGTCCTCCGGAAGCCGGGGACGGAACACAGCGGTCGCCGTATCGGACGTGGCGCCCGAGTCCGCACCCGCGTCCGCGCTCGCGCCGGGGTCACGGAACACGGCGAAGCGCGGGTCGCGTTCCTCCGCAGCCGTCCCCGACGACTTCTGCTGCTCCGTTTTGTCGGGGGACTCGCCCGCCACCGATGCCTCCTCATGCGCTGCGGGGCACACCCGCGCTGTCCGAACCATCTACCAGTGTCCTGTGTGAACCCCTGGCCGAGCTGCTAGACGAGAACGACATACCTACTGGTTCCCTTACAAAGCAGTCAGGCGCTCTCGACAGATGAATGTGAGAGGGGTCACCCTGTCAGACATCCACGCGGGGAGGCATGGATGGGCAGGAGCCGCAGAACAATCCCGGAGGAGCTTCTGTTGCTCGCTCTGGACCCGACCACGGGTACCACAGCGCAGCCGCAGTCGCTCGACCTCGGCCTGGCCGGGGCACAGCTAGTGGAGCTGGCTCTGGCAGGACGGATAGCCCCTGACGGGGATCGTATCGCCGTGGTGATGCCACGGCCGACAGGAGATCCGACTCTGGACTCCGCACTGGAACTGCTGCGCCGTCGCGGCAGCCCGGTCCGGGCGGTCCACTGGATCGGCGGGCCCCGTCTGGGGCTGCGCCAGATCTATCTCGCTCATCTGGAGCGGTGCGGCATGGTTCATGCCGTGGCGGGCCAGATGTGCGGAGTGCTGCCGACGACTCGCTACCAAGCGACGGAGACGGCGATCAGCCGGGACATCAGAAACCGGCTGGACAGCGCGATCCGCACCGGCGTACCGCCGGACCCGCGGACCGCGGCGCTCGCCGCACTGGCCCACGCGGTCGGACTCGGCAAGCACCTGTACCCCGGGAACGAGGGGCGCTCATCGCGCTCCCGGCTCCGGGACCTGATCAGGCACGACCCGATAGGCGGTCTCGTGGCGCACGCCGTGCTGGACGTCCAGAACGGTGTAGCCGTCCAGCCACGCCGTACGCAACAGGCAGCGGGCGTTCCGTTGCAGCCGCAAGCACAGGCCCGTCGCGGCAGCATGGCGCACACCGCCGCGAGCTGACCGCCCGGACCTGGAAACACCGGATACCGAACACCGAACACCGAAACAACAGCACACCGCCGTACCGCCGTCAGTCATCACAGGACCCGGTCCGGGAGCCGCACCACGCACGGGGCAGCCGGTAGTCACCATCACCGGCGGCCCCGTGCGCTTGTGCGCCGTCCCGCGCACCGGTGCGTACGCCCCCCACGGTCCGCGTGTGGCCGTTTCCCAGCGCGGCCGGGGCAAGGGGTGGCAATCTGCTGAGCAGTAGATACGCACAGCTACATAGCCGGAGGTGCCGTTTCCGTGCCGTCCAACGTCAATCCCACTGTCAGGCGACGCAGGTTGGGCCAGGAATTGCGCCGCCTGCGCGAACTCAAAGGCATGACGGCCGAAGAGGTGGCGGAGCGGCTGCTGGTCTCGCAGTCGAAGATCAGCCGCCTGGAAAACGGCCGCCGCTCCATCAGCCAGCGCGATGTGCGCGACCTCTGCGGGGTGTACGAGGTCGAGGACCATCGCATCGTCGACTCGCTCATGCAGATGGCGAAGGACTCCCGCCAGCAGGGCTGGTGGCACGCCTTCGGCGACATCCCGTACAGCGTCTACATCGGCCTGGAGACCGACGCGGAGTCACTGCGGGTGTACGAGCCCCAGATGGTCCCGGGCCTGCTCCAGACCCGGGCGTACGCCGAGGCCCTGATCAGCGGCGCGCTCCCCGAGGCCCCTCCGTCGGACATCGAGAAGCGGGTCAACGTACGTTCGCGGCGGCAGGACCGGGTCAACGCGCCGGAGAATCCGCTGCGGCTGTGGGCCGTGATCGACGAGTCGGCGCTGCGCCGGCGGGTCGGCGACAAGCAGGTGATGATCGACCAGCTGGAACACCTCGTCGAGCAGTCGCACCTGCCGCACGTCACCGTGCAGGTGCTGCCGTTCGACATGGGCGCGCACCCGGGCATCAACGGCCAGTACGCGATCCTGGAGTTCCCGGACGCCGCGGACTCCAGCGTCGTCTACATCGAGGGCGTCACGAGCGATCTCTACCTGGAGAAGGCGAACGACGTGCAGCGCTACAGCGTGATGTACGAGCACCTGCGGGCACAGGCGCTGAACGTGGAGCAGACCAGGGAGTTCATCAGCAGGATCGCCAAGTCGTACACGAGCTGACACGTCGTATACGAGCCAATCCGGGAGTGATGGGGAGCGACGGGCGGGAGCGGGCGGGAGCGGGCGGCGGGATTTTACACCGCCGCCCACTCTCCACGGAAGGCATACCAGGGAAAGATCATCCGGTCGAGTGAACGGCCATCTCATGGACGGGGCTTGGCGAGTAGCGTCGATCACGCCAATCGGAATCAGGTTGGTGCGACTCACCCAACTCTCTGAACCGGAGTGAACATGGCAATTCTTCAGGGTGCTACGGACAAGTGGACGAAGTCGTCGTACTCCGGGGGCAACGGCGCGTGCGTCGAGGTCAAGTCCCCGGTCGCGCGGTCCATCGCCGTACGTGACTCGAAGGCCCCCGAGGGCCCCTCACTGACCTTCGTCCCCGGCGCGTGGAACGCGTTCGTGCGCGATGTCGCCACGGGCACGGTAGACGCCTGATCACGCACCACCGGTCACCGCGTCACAGCCGTACCGCCTCACAGCCGTACCGCGTCACCGCATCACCGCATCACCGCATCACCTGATGGAGCCCTCTCGACCGGTTCGCCGTCCTGGCCGAGGGGGCTCGGCATGATCCGCTCACCGCAGCAGGTCGACGTACCGGTCCGTCCCCGGCACGGTCGGCACGAACGGGGCGACCAGCTCGACCCGCCCGAGACCGGTCTCCGCGACCGCCCCGTCCAGACCGGTGAAGTGCTCCTCCCAGCAGGTCCGCGGGTCCTCCTGGAGGAACCACAGCAGGGTCAGCCGGGTACCGATCCCCTCGACCTGCTTCACGTACGTCATCCGGTCGCCGGGCAGGGGCGTCGGCCGGAACACCGTGACCATGGCCGCGGGCGACCCCTTCAGCCGCTTCGGGAGATGGCGTGAACGCAGCCATTCGAGCAGCTCCGCCCGCTGTCCGGGCCCCTCGGCGTCGACGACCTGGAGGACGAGGCCCGCGTACGGGTGGTCGAGGGCATGGAAGTCCCGGGGTCCGGCGGCTCCGTCGCGGTAGGCAGTGGCCTCGTGGTCCTGGAAGGCCGTGAAGACATGGGTCCGGTCCTGATAGACCCGGCCGTCCCGGTTCAGCCGCTTGTTGATGGCGACGGTCCACTTCATGTGGTCGTCGTAGCGCCCCTCGGTCACCCAGTACGTCGACAGGTAGCATCCCGCGCCGACCGGCCGGGCCACCGCCGACTTCTCCGGATACCGCAGCTCCTGGAGGTCTTTGGTGGCCACCCAGCGCCGCCCGGCGAACATCCACGGCATCGCCGTCGCGCCCGCGTAGTAGTGGTCGTCCTCATACCAGCGGTTGTACGCGTACTCATGGCCCGGATGCGGTTCGACCATGGTGATCAGGGCGTGCCCCGGGCGCACCCCGTACGGCCCGGCCCCCGCCAGCTCCGCGTACCGCTCGCTTCCCTCCCCACCATCTCTCCTGCCGCTTCCCGCCCCACCGTCTCCCCTGCCGCTTCCCACCCCACCGTCTCCCCTGCCGCTTCCCGCCCCACCGCGCGCCGTCCCGGCGTCATCGGTCATCGCGTCTGCCCGCCTTCCTCTTCCCTCTTGACCTCTTGACCTCTTCCATCAGGTCCCGGCCCCCTCTACTCTGACGGTCCGTCAGATGGACCGCCAGGGCCGGGAGGCGCCGATGTTGCTCGCGGGGAAGACCGTCATCGTGTCGGGCGTCGGGCCGGGGCTCGGGCACCGGGTCGCGGAGACCGTCGTCCGGGACGGCGGGCGCGCGGTGCTCGGAGCGCGTACGGCGGCGAACCTGGCCAGGTCGGCGGCGGAGATCGACCCGGAAGGCCGGCACACGGCCCATCTGCCGACCGACATCACGGACGAGACGCAGTGCGAGGCGCTGGCCGCGCTGGCGGTCGAGCGGTTCGGGGGGATCGACTCGGTGGTCCATGTCGCCGCCTGGGACAGCTACTTCGGCGGGCTCCGGGACGCCGACTTCGCCACGTGGCAGTCGGTCATCGACGTGAACCTCCTGGGGACGCTGCGGATGACCCGGGCCTGTCTGCCCGCGCTCAAGGCGCGGGGCGGCTCGGTGGTGGTGATCGGCACGCAGTCCGCGGTGGCCGCCCCCTCCCAGATGCGGCAGGCAGCGTACGCGGCGTCCAAGGGGGCGCTCACCTCGGCGATGTACTCGCTCGCCCGGGAGCTGGGCCCGGACCGGATCCGGGTCAACGCGGTGCTGCCGGGCTGGATGTGGGGCCCGCCGGTGCGGGCGTACGTCCAGTTCGCCGCGCGCTCCGAAGGCGTACCGGAGTCCGAGGTGCTGGCCCGGCTCACCGAGCGGATGGCATTGCCGGAGCTGGCCACGGACGGGGATGTGGCGGAGGCCGTCGTCTTCCTGGCCTCCGACCGGGCCAGGGCGATCACCGGTCAGTCGCTGCTGGTCAACGCGGGCGAACTGATGCGCTGACGTGCCGACATGCCGGCGTGCTGAGACGCCAATGTGCTGACGCGCCGACATGCCGCCCACCTGACGCACGCGCACCCCAGGACAGAGGCCCGACCCCAGCCCTCCAGCCCCCAGCCCCTCAGCCCCGTGGGTAGCGGGCCAGCCAGCCCGGGGCGACGGCCGTCGGACTGTGCAGGGCGGGGCCCTGGGTCATCTCCATCGCGAAGTCGTCGGCCAGTTCGAGGAGCGTGGCCCGCCCCTCCAGCTCCGCGAGCCAGGCCGGCGGCAGCGCGGTCTCTCCGTGCAGCGCCCCGAGCAGCGCCCCGCAGACCGACCCGGTGGCGCGGGAGGGACCACTGTGGTTCACCGCGAGCCGCAGCCCGTGCCGGACGTCCTCGCTGACCAGCGCGCAGTACACGGCGACGGCGAGGACCTCCTCGGCGGCGTCGCCCGCGCCCAGCGCCTCGATCAGGGCCGGGCCCGGGATGCCCTGCCGCACGGAGCCGAGGGCCTGCCGCAGGGCCTCGGTCACCGGCTCGTGGCCGGGGCGTTCGGCGAGCAGGGCCAGCACGTTCCGCACGGAACCGTCCAGGCTCTCGCCGCGCGCGAGCCCGTGCACGAGTACGGCGAAGGCTCCGGCGGCCAGCTGGGCTGCGGGGTGGCCGTGGGAGTGGGCCGCGCACTCGACGGCCAGTTGAAGCACGAGCCCCGGTTCCCAGCCCACCAGGAGCCCGAACGGCGCGGACCGGGTGAGCGCGCCCGCGTCCCGGGCGGTGGGGTTCTTCGGCCGGTCCAGGGTGCCCATGACGGTGTCGCCGAATCCGCTCAGGCATTCCCGGGCGGGGGCGCGGCGGGCGTAGAGCCACTCCTCGGCGGCCAGCCAGCCGTTGTCCTCGCGCCGTTCGTCGGGCCCCCAGTCGTGCTGGGTGGCGGCCCAGCGCAGATGGGCCCGGTGCACATCGGTGGGCGGGTGCCAGGCCCCGGTGTCGCGGCGGACCTGGGCACGGATCAGCCCGTCGACGGTGAACAGGGTGAGCTGGGTGAGGGCGGTGACGGCGCCGCGTCTGCCGTGCGCGGGGACGTAGTCGGTGACCCCTTCGGCCCCATGGGCGGCGCGGATCTCCTCCAGCACCAGCCCGCTGACCCCGGCCCCGAGCGCGTCCCCGACTGCCCCGCCGAGCAGGGCCCCGCGGACCCGGCTGCGGAAGTCCTGCTGTTCGGCCCGGCCCCAGACCGCCGTGGTCCCTGTGCTCACCCCGTCCCCCTCCCCGTCCCGGCCCGCGCCCGGCGCCGCGTGCGTCCGCGCGGGCCCACTGCGGGCGACCGCGCAAGCACTGTAATCGAACGGGAACGGGCCGCAGAGGGGGCGACCTGGGTACGTACGGGTATGTCGACGGACGTCCCGCAGGTCGTTTTTGACCGGGTGAGTACGTGGCACCCTCGCCTGTCCCGCAGCCCCTGAAGGGGCCGTCAGCTGTCGAGCGACTCCCAGAGCGCGATGAGCTCCCGGGCGACCGGGCCGGCGCCCGCAGCCAGGATCGGGGACTGCGTGGTGAAGGCACCCCCGCCCGCTCCCAGCACCGTCCCGCCGCGCTCCCGCACCAGGGCGACGCCCGCCGCCACGTCCCAGGGGCCCGGGTCGAGGCAGACGCAGGCGTCCAGCCAGCCCTCCGCCACCCCCACCAGATCCAGGCTCATCGCACCTTGCAGCCTGATCCGGTGGGCCACGTCGTACAGCCGGCCGATGAGCCGGGCGGAGCGTGGACGGCCGGAGCCCGTTCCCGTCAGGCCGACCACCGCCCCGGAGAGACTGCGGCTGCCCTGCACGCCCGCAGCCTTCGCTCCCCCGGCTCCCGTACTCCAGCGCCGGCCGAGAGCGGGTGCGTGCACCACACCGAGCACCGGCATCCCGTCCACCACGCAGGCGAGCGAGACGGCGTACCCGGGGGCTCCACGGGTGAAGTTCATCGTGCCGTCGATGGGGTCCAGCAGCCAGCACGTATCGGGTACTGGGCCCGCGCCCGCCGATTCCTCTCCGACGACGGGGATCTCCGGCGTGCGATCCACGAGAATACGCGTCATCCGCCGCTCCACCTCGATGTCGGCATCGGTGACTTCCTCCCCCGAAGGCTTGAACCGCCTGTGCGTCCAGAGCCGCCCCGCCCCCTCCCCGGCCAGCCACTCCGCCCCGGCGTCCACGGCATCCCGGGCGAAGCGGTGCAGGGCGGGCCCGTCGTACGGCAAGTGCCGGGGACTCATACGGCGGAGACCGGTCGCTCGGCCAACTTCTCCGCGTGGGCGCCGTGCTCCCCCATCACGTAGAAGCTGAGCCGGTCGAAGGCCCACTCGTCGGGTACGCGGGTGCGTTCGGGAGCGGTCCGTACGAGTTCGAGAGCGGTGGCTTCATCGGTGCGCCCGAGCGTGATGTGGGGTGCGTAGGCGTCGCCGGTGTAGCGGTAGCCGTACCGGGCGAAGCTGACACGTTCGGACTCCGTGAACCTGGAGGTGTCCTTCGAGGTATCGAACGCCTGCCGGTCGAGACGGGGGGCGAGGCCGTCGAGGACGACTTCCTGGAGCTTCTCCAGCAGCGCGGGCCGTTCGACGGACATGAACAGCCAGCCGGTCGGCTGGTACACGATGCCGACGGACGCGAGCGACAGCTGTCCGGGCAGGCTCACGGACGCTCCGATCCTCACCAGTTCCCGCTCGGGTGCCAGATTGTCCTCGAAAGGCCCCTGAAAAACGGTCAGATGGGGCAGGTTTCCGTTCTCGCTCAGTGGCGGTTGCAGGGGGCGCTCACCTCCCAGACTCTGTTGCAGCCGGATGGCGGCGCGCGTGTGGTCCGCGCGCGGAAGCAGGGCGACACCAAGCCACCTGGTCATGGATGAGCTCCTATCTTCGTGATCACGTGCAACGCGGCGTCAAGCCCTCGGCGCATGCACGTGGACGGCGGCTCGCCGAACAGCCAGCCGGCGATGACCCCGGCGTTGAAAGCGTCACCGCCCCCGGTACGGTCCACGGGCTCCACGGCTGTCGTCGGTTCGCGCACCAGCGCACCGGACGGTGCGGCCCAGAGGGCGCCCTCGGCGCCCTGCGTCAGAATCACCTCTCCCGACAGCCGCTCCGCGTAGCGCAGGGCGGTACCTGCGGCGTCCTCCGGCCGGGCGCGGGGAAGCCGGCCCGCCTCGTCGGCGTTCATCAAGTTCAGCCCCGGTCCCTTGGCCAGCTCGCTCATGTCCCGACCGTTCCACTCGACCGAGACGGTACGGCCGGTCCGGCGTGCGAGACCCACGACGCGGCCGAGCTCGGGCGTGGGCACTCCGACGACGTGGACATGGTCCACGGCCACCACGTCCGACTCCGTCACTGCCCGGAACGCCTGATCGCGGTCGGCGCCGGCGAACGTCATCATCCGTTTGCCGGTCCCGGACGAGATCACGATGGCCATACTTGTCCGCAAGGAGGTGTCCACTCGCATCAGTGCCGTGTCCACACCTCCGTCCCGCAGATCGTCCAGGCACAGGCGCCCCAGCGCGTCATCCCCCACCGCTGACACGAGCCTGACCTCGCAGCCCTGACGGGCCAGCCCCAGGGCCGTGTTCGCCGCCGACCCACCGGGACGCGCCGCACATGCCTCGCCCCGGACCTTCTCGTGCTCCTGGGGGAAGTTCTCCGCCTGCACGATGATGTCGAAATTGGTCCCGCCCAGTACCAGGACGCGTTTCTCGCCGGTCACGGTCACGGGTCCCCCAGGCGGTAGCTCTCGAACAGGACGTGGCGCACCAGCCGCTCCCGGCTGCTCCGGGTGCTCTGGAGAGGGAACGAGGCGTGTGCGATCAGCTCATCGACGGTGGTCTCGAAGCGATCCACGTCGGCACCCATGTCGTGGAAACGGCGCATCAGTTCACGGAAGAGATCGTTCGGCCGGAAACCGATCGAGGACAGCCAGGCGCGGTTCGCGACGAGCACGTTGGCAGCCGCCGACCGTAACCGTGCCTGGGCCGGGGCCGGAAGCATGTCGGAGTTCAGCAGCTCGAAGTAGTCGTCCTCATCCCGGGCGTGCATCCGAAGGTTCTGTCCGCCGACGGCCAGGACGTCCCGGTTCAGATGAAAGAGTTCGAGACCGAGGTGATGCGGCACGTCGAGAATCCGTACCCCCCTCTCCCGTAACCCGGCCTCGTCCGTGGCGAAGGCGGTGAGGACATTGGCGAACATGTCGCTGTACCTCGGTACGGCGATCTCCGCGCCTGCCGGGTCGGCAAGGAATTCCTCGGCCGTCGCGCCACCCCAGCGTCCGCCACGCGCCGCGAGAAGATAGAAGTTCCGGCCCCCCATCGAGTGGCCGAGGCGGCCCACGGAGGCCACCCGGTGCGCCAGCTCCTCATCCTCCTCGATCATGCTCAGGAGCCGTTGCTCGTTGTAGATCGCCAGGTCCAGTCGCCCCTCCGCGACCTCGCTGACCAGCTGGTCCGACCACGGAAGCTGTACGCACACCAGGCGGTGGCTGCGTCGGGCGAGCACCTCGTCGAAGCCACAGCCCAGAATCAGCGCCTTCACTACGATCAGGGTGGAGTCGGCCAGGCGGCTCGTCCCGGCCGTGTTCTGCACGGCGGCCAGCGCCTCACGCCCCTCGCTCTCGGCGAACGACGAACTGGTCCGTCCGTACCAGGCCGCCAGCTGCGTCAGGGCGTTGAGACAGGGCTGCACGTCCTCGGCGGAGATCTCGTCACCCGAGCCGTCGAGGGCGTGGCTGCCGAAGTTGCCGTAGTTCTGGATCGTGCGGATGGCCAGCACCATCTTGGGCGGTACGACCCCTCTGGCCGTGAGGACCGTGAGCAGGGATTCGAGCGTCGGCTTGGATCCGACGGCTTCTCTCATCGCAAGGTCCAGAAGAATCGCCTCCGCCGCCCGCCGTGCCGTGCTGAGGAACACCTCTGGGTCCGATTCGGCATAGCGCAGGGCCTTCTTGTAGAGCCGGAGAGACTCGCCCTCGTTGACCGTCACGTCGACCGTGTCCTGTTCGGCAGTTTGTACCTGATGCTAACAACTGGGCTTTTGCGCACATCGGTTGTTCTCACTCGTCGGAGGTGCGGCTCCCGCGCAGCGAGGCGAGGACGAGGCGTCCGTACCGAGTGGTGAAGGCGGCCGCCGTGGCGACGAAGGCGACGGCCAGAGCAAGAAGAAGGTGGAGGGGGTCGTCGTCACCGAGCACCTGCAGGATGCTCAGGGCGGTGCCGAGCGGCAGGCCGAGAATCGTCAGCACACCGAGGGCGCCGGCGATCTGTTGCCCGTCCTGCGTCTGGACGATCCGGGAGTAGTCGGCGGCCTCCGCGAGGATCTCCTCGAACCGGGCGGGCAGCCGGTACTGCTCGTGATAGGCGAGCAACAACTCGTTGGCCGGGCCGTGGGCAGTGAGGTGTTGACGCCAGTAGGTACTCCGGAACCCGGCGATGTCCCGTTCGAGTTCGGTGACGCGCCGGGCGAGCCCGGGGCCGTCGAAGACCCCGGAGAGCCCGTCGGTCAGCTCGTCGATGTGGTCGCGCTGCGCGATACCGAGAAGAAGGGCGTCCAGGTAGACGGAACGGACATGCAGGGCTGCGAAATCGTAGAAGTCTCCGTCGCCCTCGTCGGGACGATGGCCGAGGAACGCCGCACCGTGGCGCAGGACGAGAGCGCTCCAGTCGGCCGAGATCCGCACGGCACGATCACGCTGGCCGGGGAGCTGCTCCGGGGCGGTGGGGAAATCCATCTCGTTGGAGCGGGAGGCCAGCGCCCAGAGCCAGCGGTCGGCCGTCTCCGGAAGCACACCGTCGGAGCGCACAGCGGCGGTCTCGGCGGGGCCTGGGGTCAGGAAGGCAACGGTGTACGGGTGTGTGGCGGCGCCCATGTCCATCGGCGAGGCGACACCTGCGAGAAGGACGTCGGGAGCGAGCGGGCCGTCCAGCGGGGTGGGCCCGGCGCCCGCCCGCCCTCCCAGCGCCCGGAGTACATCCAGCAACCCCGCCGAGGGGATGCTGAAGTGCAGGACGGCCTGGGCGTGGTGCGGATGCGGCTCCGTCGGGGTGCGCAGGATCTCCAGGCCGTGCAGATGGAGGGGACCGTGGACGACGTCGACGAACAGGTGCCAGCGGCGCGGCCGTTGTGGCGAGCCGTACAGCGCGCGCCCCGCAGCCGGGGTGAAATACGTCTGGCGCGATGCCACATCCGTGCGGTGGCCGCCGGCCTCGAAGGGAATGGGGCCCTCGGCCCACACATCGGGGTCGCCGTGGAGCCGGACCGGAATGATGAGGCTGACCGACTGCCGTAAGCCGACGCCGGAACCCAGGTCGGCGGTCATCCGTGCCCTGCCCGGTAAGTGCGGCCTCCGTGCCTACGATGTTCGCGCACCGACGCCCCCGTCTTCAGTGCTCGCTGTACAAAGCAGGGAAAGGATACCGGGTTCCGCTCCACCGGCGGCAAGGGTTTTCGTGGCCGCTTCGGCATCGCCACCTCCCCTCGTCGCGTCCCCTCGTCGCGTCCCTTCGTCGCGGCCTCGCCGTCACGCCTCCCCCAGCCGCTCCCGCTGCGCCCGCGCCCACGCGTAGTCGGGGTCCAGCTCCAGCGCCCGGTCGAGGTCCGCCAGCGCCTCCGGGATACGGCCGAGCGCCTCCTGCGCGAGGGCCCTGCTGCCGTGTGCCCAGGTGTAGCCGGGGTCCATGGCAAGGGCCCGGTCGTAGCAGGCGACGGCCTGTTCGGGCCGGCCCGTCGCCCGGTACACCTCGCCCCGCTCCCCCTCGGTCCCGGCCCGGCCGGGCGACAGCTCCTCGGCCCGGTCCAGGTCGGCGAGGGCGCCCACCGGGTCGCCCAGGGCGGTGCGGACCCGGGCCCGCCGGACCAGCGCCCAGGCGTATTCCGGCCACAGTGCGATCGCCCGGTCGAAGTCGTCGAGCGCCTCCTCGTGCCGGCCCAGCACATGGCGGACCAGGCCCCGGCTGCCGAGGGGCACCGCGTCGGACGGGTCCAGGGCGTGTGCCCGGTCCAGGACGGTCAGGGCCTCCTCCACGCGGCCCATCCGCCGGTAGGTCTCCCCCCGCTCGCGTACCGCCCAGGCCCAGGCGGGCGCGATCTTCTCGGCCCGGTCCAGATCGGCGAGGGCCTCCTCGTAGCGGCCGAGCGACCGCAGGATCACCGCCCGGCCCTGGTGGGCGCGTTCGCTGCGCGGGTCCACGGCTATCGCCCGTGCGTGGTCGGACAGCGCGGCGTCGAGCTCCCCGGCGCGGAAGCGGTCCCAGGCGCGCACCACGAGGGCGGCGGCCCGGTCCGTGTCGGCCAGCTCGGCCCGGGTCAGCAGGAGCCCGAGGGCGGCGGTGGGGCGGGGGCCGTGGTCCGTTATGGCGGCCAGCAGGTCCCGGCCCCAGTCGCGCAGTACGGCGTTGTCGGCGTCCTCGCCCGCCTCTGCGAGGGTCCGGGCCCAGTAGCGGGCGCGGGACGGCGCCTGCCCGCACAGCTCGATCCCGGCCCGCAGGGCCTCGGGCAGCGCGGTACGGGGGCGGGCGCAGAGCCGGTGGTACAGCACGTCCAGGGCCGCCCGGCGCCAGGGCTGTTCGGCCCAGAGGCGTTCCGGGTCGAGGCCCTCGGCCGCCGCGTCCCGCCGGACGGCGAAGGCGTCGGCCAGCCGGTCGTGCGCGGCCTTCCAGCGCTGCGGCGATCCGGTGCGCTGGAGGCGGAGCATCGGGGCCCGCACGACGGCGTGGTAGCGGGAGTGGCCGGAGTGTCGCTCGGCGACGAACGGCAGCTCGTGCAACCAGTCGTAGAGATCGGGCACGGCGTACGGCCCGTTCCGCGGTGCGGCCACGGCGACCGCGACGAGGTCCTCGTCGAACCGGCGGGGCAGCGCGCAGGCCAGCGCGGCCGCCCGGCGGGCCGGGTCGCTCTCCCCGGCCAGGAACCGTTCGACGGCGGTGGCGTTCGCCTCACCGGCCGCCCCGGGGTTGGCGGCGAGCGTGGAGACCAGGACGGGCAGCCCGCCGGAGAGCCGCAGCACCTCCCGTACGACGGACTCCGTCACCACCCCGCGCCCGTGCAGGAGTTGGCGCGACTCGGCCTCCGTGAACGGCCCCAGCGGTACGTCCGCGACCAGACGGCTCCGGTCGCCCCAGTGCACGGGGTCCAGACGCCGCTGGCCGGCCAGGGTCAGGACGAGGTTGGCGGGCAGGTCGCCGTACCGCCCGGGGGTCAGCAGGTCCGCCAGCCACCGGTCCAGCTGGGGCGCGGTGCGCTCAAAGGTGTCCAGGAACAGGGCGATCCAGGGCACGGCGTCCGCGACCCGGTCCAGCTCGGCGACGAACACCGGGGTGAGGACCCGTACCGGTTCCGCCAGCAGCAGGGCCTCCTCCTGCTGCCGGGCCCGCCCCCCGAACACCGCCCGCAGTCCGCCCGCGCCCCGCGCCACCACCGCCGGGTCGATGCCCCCGGTCAGCGCCCCGACGACCGGTATCGCCCCGGCCGCGATCAGCCCGGCCTGCGCGGCGGCGAGTGCCCCGGCCGAAGGGTCCCCGGCCGGCGCCCCGCTGTCCGCCGCCAGTCGGCCGGCCGCGTCGTGGCGCGCGCGCCGGTAGGTGGCGAGCAGCCGGTCCAGCGCCTTGAGCGGGTGTCCCTGCCCGGCGAACTGCGCGGCGATGGCGGCGAGTACGTCCGGCACGGAGTCGGCGCTCTCGTCGACCGACGCGGTCAGCGCCCCGAACTCCCCTGCCGCCTCCCGCCATTCCCGTACGAGCGAGGTCTTGCCGACCCCGGCGTTGCCCCGCACATGGAAGACGAACCGGTGCCGGGGGTCCTCCGGCGGCAGCGTGAAGTTGGCGCGGAACAGGCCGAGTTCGGACTCGCGCCCGACGAAGGCGGCGCGGCGCTGCCCTTCGACGATCTGCTGGAGGGAGAGGCGGCGGGGGCTCGGCGGATGCATGGGCCAAGTCTGTCAGCGGTCCCGGCCGTCCGGGAGCCGCCGCCCCCGACTGTGCGCGACGACCAGCACCTCCCGCAGGGAAAGGACGGCCTGCGTCAGCGCGAACCGTACGGCGACCTCGCCGGCCGCCTGGTCCGCCAGCACTTCGTGCGCTCCTTCGAGTACGACGTTCCCGCACTCGATCTGTTCCTCCTCCATCTCGTCGGCGAGCCGGGAGAGCCTGCTGTTGGGATTACCGGTGCTCAGGTAGCAGGGCTTGCCTTCGGCGGACCTCCACGGGAGGAGGCGGAGCTGCGAGGTGTCAGTCATGTCGTTTCGTTCCTTAGCGCGAGGAGGTGCCTCTGACGGGTGGCGATCACTGTTCGTGGCCCCATCGTCACGGCTGGCGCTCTACGCTCGACAGAGGCACGCGATTGCCTGCGAACAGGACAACGGCGAGGGCTCGGGGAGTCAGGGATGACCGAAGTCGCGGAAGCGGAAGCGGAGTCGGGGCGCGCGGCGCTGGGGAGCGCCCTGCGGTACTTACGGCAGAAGGCGGGGCTGTCGCTCGGCCAGCTCGCCGAGAAGACGCGCTACGACAAGAGCTACCTGTCACGCCTGGAGGCGGGGAAACGGCTCTCCAAGCCGGCGGTGATGGAGGACCTGGACCGGTTCTACGACACGGGCGGGCTGTTGGTGGAGCTGTGGAAGGTGGCACGGTGGGGAGTCTTCAAGGACAAGTACAAGGAGTTCATGAGGCTGGAGCTCACGGCCTGCATCATCCACCTGTTCTCGCCGGGTATCCCAGGGCTGCTCCAGACCGAGGATGTAGCGCGTGCGCTGCTGTCCGGCGCCCAGGAAACGGCGAGCGAGGCGGAATCGGTAGAGGAGCAGGTCATAGCGCGCCTGGGCCGTCAGCAGTTGATCCACCGCAGCCCGGCCCCCACCATTCGGATCATCATGGACGAGTCCGGGCTGCGGCGTCCGGTGGGTGACCCGAAGGTGTGGGAAGCCCAGTTGGAGCATCTGATCGAGATCGCGGAGCTGCCGATGGTCACGCTTCAGGTGCTGCCGTTCTCGGCTGGGGCCCACCATCTGATGGACGGTGCGCTTACGCTCCTGTGGCAGGAGGACGGAAGCGCCGTTGCCTATACGGAGGGCAACCGGTGTGGCGAGTTGCTGGAAGATTCAGCCGATGTCACACGCGCCCGGCTGTCCTACGATCGGGCACGGGATCGGTCGCTGCCCCCGCCCGAGTCCATCGCGTTCGTCAGGGGCGTCCTGAAGGAGTTCAGAGGATCATGAAGCGCACGCCCGACCTCTCCACCGCGACCTGGCGCAAGTCCAGCTACAGCGATGGGGGCCCCAACAACTGCATCGAGGTGGCGGACGGCTACCCCGGCCTGATCCCCGTACGTGACAGCAAGACCCCCACCGGCCCCGCGCTCCTCGTCACCGCCCCCGCCTGGGCGGCCTTCATCGACGACGTACGGAAGGGGAACCTGTGACCGCACCCACCGCCCCCGACCTCTCCACCGCGACCTGGCGCAAGTCCAGCTACAGCGACGGGGGCTTGAACAACTGCATCGAGGTGGCCGACGGCTACCCCGGCCTCGTCCCCGTACGCGACAGCAAAACCCCCACCGGCCCCGCACTCCTCATCGCCGCCCCCGCCTGGGCCGCCTTCGTGGAGTTCGCGGCCGAGCACTGACCCCACCGCCGTACACCGCAGGGCCCGTGCCCCCGTCCTCACCGGGCGGGGGTACGGGCCCGCGCGCCTGCTCGACCGCCCCCGGGAGAAGCCCACCCCGCCCTCGCGGGCGACTCCGGAGCCGGGCCCGCCCGCAGCGGCTCGGGAGGCGGCTCGGTCAGTCGGTTTCCGGTCGGCCGCCGGTCCGTTCTGCCGCTTCCGGGCGGGGTGGCACGAGGGTGATCGCGAGGAGCGGCAGGGCGGCGAGGACGAGCCACGGGACGGCGGGCGGGAGGCCCAGGTCGAGCAGGGAGCCGGTGGCGGAGCTGCCGATGAGGACGATCAGGCCGGAGACGGAGGACAGTGCGCCGACGTAGAGGCCGAGGCGACCGTCCTCAGCGAGGTCGGGCACCCAGGCGCGGGCGGCCGGGACGATGAGCATCTGGCCGAGGGTGAGCAGGACGACGAACACCGCGGCGGGCAGCAGTCCGGCGGTGCCCGTCACGTTCGCGGGGCGCGCGGCTGCCACGACCGCGAAGCCGGCCGCGATGAGCAGCAGCCCGGCGGACATGGAGCGGCGCAGGTCGAGCCGGTCGCCCGCCCAGCGCGTGACCGGGAGCTGGACGCAGACGACCAGCAGGGAGGAGAGGGCGAACAGCCAGGACAGCGCCGACTGGGAGCCCGTCACGCGCTGCACCTCGTCCGGCAGGGCGAGGTAGAGCTGGTTGTAGGCGAGCAGGTAGCTTCCGTAAGCGCAGCACAGGGCGAGAAAGCGGCGGTTGGTCAGCAGCGCGCGCACCCCGCCCCGCCCTCGGGCAGGGACCCGGCCGGGGATGTGCTGCGGCATCAGCCTGGCGTGCCCGGCCAGGACCAGGACGAAGACGGCGGCCCCGGCCAGGCAGGCCGTACGGAAGTCCACGGCGAGGAGCAGGGCGCCGAGCAGCGGGCCGACGAACGCCCCGGCCTGGCCCGCCGCCGAGAGCAGGGCCAGCACCCGGGTCCGGGGGCCGTGGCCGTCCTCCTCCCACACCACCGCCTGCCGGGCCACCTCCGACTCCACCGCCGGGGAGAACAGCGCGGCGGCGAAGCCGATCAGCAGCACCGCCCCGATCACCGCCCAGGTCTGCTCCGCGTACCCCAGCCACGCGAACCCGGCGATGCGCAGCACGCAGCCGGCGAGGACGAGCGGCCGCACGCCGTAGCGGTCGACGAGCCAGCCGCCGACGACGAACAGGCCCTGCTGGCTGAAGGTTCGCAGGCCGAGGACGAAGCCGACCATCCATCCGGCCATGCCGATCGCGGTGCCGAGGTGTTCGGCGAGGAAGGGCAGGACGGCGTAGAAGCCTATGTTGAAGGCGAGTTGGGTCAGGATCAGCAGCCGCAGGAGCGGGGACAGATGCTTCCAGGTCCGCCGGCGCGGGGACTTGGCGGCCGGGCGGCGGAAACGGATGCGGGCAAGCAGGTGTGTCATGGGACCTCTGTGACTCCTCCACCCCCTAAAGGAGGTGGCTTCTCGCTATGCCTGGTTGGCGTTGCGACGGACCAGCCCGGCCCGTAGAACGTTGGTTGCTCCGACTTCGTCGGCGTGCGCATGGTGGTCGCACGCGATGCAGTGGAACCTTTCCTGTGTGGGCCGGTTCTCCTTGGCGGTGTGCCCGCATTCGGGGCAGGTGCGGGAGGTGTTGCGGGGGTCCACGGCGATCACTTCCCGTCCGGCGCTTTCAGCCTTGGCGTGCAGGATCGTCAGGAACACCCCCCAACCGGCGTCAGCTATTGAGCGGTTCAGCCCGGACTTCGCCGCTGCCCCGTTGGGCAGGAACGTGCCCGGCGTCTCAGGGTCGGGCTTCGGCGCGGGGGCCTTGACCATGTTGCGGATCTTAAGGTCTTCGTGCGCGATGAAGTCGTGCTCACGGACCAAACCAAGCGCGGTTTTGTGCGCGTGGTCGAGCCGCTGACGGCGGACCTTGCGGTGCAGCGTGGCGACGCGTTCGACGGCGCGTCGGTGGTTGCCGGTGCGCTTGTCCCGGCGGACACGACCGAACCGGGAAAGGGCCTGCTGCGCCACTTCGAGCTTCGCGGCGGCCTTGCGGGCATGACGCGGGTTTTCGACGTGCCCGCCGTTGGAAGTAGTGAGGAACGAGGCGATGCCCACGTCGATGCCGACCATGCTGCCGGTCGCCGGCAGCGGATCGGGCTGTGCCTGCTCGGCGGTCAGCACGACGAACCACTTACGGCCCTCGCGCTTGACGGACACGGTCTTGACCTTGCCGACCACGGGGCGGTGCTGGTTGATCTTGACGTGCCCGACACCCTGAAGACGGACGCGGGTGACGGGGTCGTGCGGGGTGGCATCCCAGCGGCAGCCGTCGCCGTCCTTGGGGAATTCGACGGTGTCGAACCAGTTCACCCCACGGAAGCGCGGGCATCCGGGGGTGTCACCGGACTTGATGCGGCGGAAGAACGCGGCGAACGCCTTGTCCAGGCGGCGCAACGTCGCCTGCTGCGAGCTGAACGACCATCGACCATGCCGCTCGGGGTCGAACGCCCGGATCTCCCTGAGCTGTGCGGACTGCTGCCCGTACTTGATGCTCGTCTTCGACACGTGCTGGTAGGCGTCGCGCCGTTCTTGCAGGGCTCCGTTGTAGAGGCCGCAGTGATCGCGCAGCATCTCGCCCAAAGCGGCCTGCTGGCCCACGGTGGGCCTCATGAGGAACTTGTACGCACGGATCATCCGGCCCACCCCCTTCCGGCGTCGGTTCGTCGAACATACTACGCTTGGTGTATGTCACCACGCTGGGAACCAAATGCCAATATCCGCCGGGGCCGTCACGTGGTCTACAACCTTCACGCCCATTTGGTTTTCGTGACCACGTACCGGCGCGAGGTCTTCAACGACGAGATGCTGACACGCTGCGAAGAGATCATGCGGAACGTCTGCACGGACTTCGGCGCGGACCTGATCGAGTTCAACGGCGAGGGCGACCACGTACACCTGCTCGTGCACTACCCGCCGAAGGTCGCCCTCTCGAACCTGGTCAACTCCCTCAAGGGCGTCAGCTCGCGGTACTTGCGCGCCGAGTTCACCGGCCCCGTGAACCGTGCCACGATGCACGGCCGGTTCTGGTCCGGCTCCTACTTCGCCGGGTCCTGCGGCGGAGCACCGCTGGAGATCGTCAAGCAGTACATCGAGCAGCAAAAACGCCCGTCGTAGCCTGCGGGTCAGAGCAGCCCTGAGATCGGATTCCCTCCCCACCTGAAGGAGGGGATTCCCTCCGAAGAGAGGGATGGGCGAGGCGATACGGGGGTGGGGCGGTGTCCGGGCGAGGCGGTCGGGCGGCCGGCGGAACCCCCGGGGCGGGCGGGCCGGGCCGCGTGCCCGGTGGACGCCGGGGCCGTAGCCGGGGCAGCCGCACCCCGTCCGCAGCGGTGACGGCGAGCGCGCCGAGCAGGGCGAGTACGGCGGCGGGGGCGAGGACGGCCCAGGGGGCGCGCTCCACGTACGGCTGGTTCTCGGCCAGCAGCAGGCCCCACTCGGGGGAGGGCGGCTGGGAGCCCAGGCCGAGGAAGCCGAGCGCGGCCAGGCTCAGGGCGATGGCGGGCAGCCGGAGCAGGGCGTGGCGGGTGACGGGCGGCAGGACGGCCGGGAGGAGGGTGCGCCGCAGCAGGTACCAGCGGCCCGCGCCGAGTGCCCGCGTGGCGGTCAGGTGGGTGGCGGCTCTTTCCTGTCGGAGCAGGGCGGCGGTGTGGGTGGCCAGCGGGGACCAGGCGACGGCGGCCACCGCGAGCGCGGGCGTCCACGGGCCGCTGCCCGCGATCCCGGTGACGAGGAGGGCGGCCAGGACGGGCGGCAGGGCGTTGACGGTGTCGACCAGCGGCCCGGACAGCTTCGGCAGCAGGCCCAGCAGGACGCCGGCCACCAGGGCGACGGCGCTGATGGCGAGGGCGACGCCGAGGGTGTTCAGCGCACCGTGCGCGATCCGGGCCAGCATGTCCCGGCCGAGGGCGTCCGTGCCGAACGGGTGGCCCCACGACGGGGCTTGGAGGCGGGAGCCGGTCTCCAGGAGGAGCGGGTCACGCGGCAGGCCGAGCCCGATGACCGCCAGGAGCAGCGCCCCGTACAGCAGGGGCAGGGTCCGCGGGGCGTGCGCGGTGGGCCGGTGCAGGGAGTGCAGGGCGCCGTCGCGCAGGGCGGGCCCGATCAGCAGTGGGGCTCCGAGCCGGGCCAGGACGCCGGCGACGGCCGCGAGCAGGACCAGGGCGAGTGTGCCGGTCTGCAGGACGGGCAGGTCCTGGGCCAGTGCCGCGTGCAGGGTGAGGCGGCCGATGCCGGGGATGTCGAAGATCTGCTCGACGGCGACGGCCCCGCCGGTCAGGCCGACCACGAACAGCCCGAGGTTGGGCAGCAGTCCCGGAACGCAGCGCCGCAGCGCCTGCCGTGCCACGGACCTCGGCGGGATGCCGCGGGCGGCGGCGGCCGGCACCCACGGCTCGCCGAACGCGGCGGGCAGCAGGTCGTACAGCATCCGCCCGAGAAGAGCGCCGGCGGGCAGGCCCAGGGCGAGGGAGGGCAGGATCGTCCACTGCGGCCCGTACCAGCCCAGCGCGGGCAGCCAGCGGAACTGCACGCCGATCACCGAGGCCAGCACGGCGGCCAGGAGGAACTCCGGCAGCGAGGCCAGTACCGCCGTGACGCTGCCACCGGGACCGCGCCCGCCCAGGCGGCGCCGCGGCCCCAGCCACATGGTGCGGGCGCACACGGCGGCGGCCGTGATCAGGGCCACGGCGAGCGCCCCGGCCATCAGCAGCAGGGAGACCCCGAGAGCCTGTAGGACGGACGGCAGCACCTGGGCGCCCGAGACCCACGACTGGCCCGCGTCACCGCGCGCCAGCCCGGCCAGCCACTGCCCGAGCAGCCGGAACGGTCCTTGGTCCAGGCCGAGTTCGCCCCGTATGGCCGCCAGCGCCGCGGGGGTGGGGTCGCGCTCCGTCGAGCGGGCCTTGAGCACGGTCAGCGCGGGGTCGGTGCGCGACAGCCACGGCAGCAGACCGATCCCGCACAGCAGGGCGGATGCCAGCAGGGCGCGCCACAGCAGCGTGGGACCGCCGCCCTGCCCGAGGAAACCGGCCCGCGCGAGGACACCGGCCCGCGCGAGACCACCGCCCCGCGCGAGGGCGCGCGGGGCGGCGGTACTCCTGGCGCGGGGGCCGGATGTACGGCTCAACGCCGGGTGGCCGTTCCGACGAGGGCACGCTCGTAGGGGTCGAGTACGGCGCCCTTGACCGAGGCGGCGATGCCGAGGGCATGCTTCAGGTGCACGACCGGGATCTCCGCGTCCGTGGCCAGGACCGCCGCCTCCGCCCGCATCGCGGCGTCCTGCCGCGCGGCGGGGTCGGTCACGGCCTGCGCCTCGGCGACGGCCTCGTCCACGGCCTTGTCGCACAGCTGCGACAGGTTGTACGTGCCCTCGCAGGTGTAGTCGCTGTCGAGGACGGTGACCGGGTCGCCGGTGTCGAGCATCACGTTGCGGGAGTTCAGGACGGCGTCGAACGTGCCGGCCAGCAGGTCGCTTTCGAGCCGCGCGTAGTCGCGTACCACCAGCTTCACCTTGAACCCGGCGTCCTGGAGCTGCTGTTGCAGCACCTGGGCGGACTCGGCCAGTTCGGGCCACCTGACGTGGGTGGCGATGGTGATGCTCTCGCCGTCGGGGTCGGTGGCCTCCGCCCGCCCGGCCGGCTCGATCCGCTTGCCCGCCGCCCAGCTCAGGGCGGGGCCGTAGATGCCCTGGGCGGGCTCGGCGTATCCCTCGTACACGTCCTTGGCGAGCACGGACACGTCGACCGCCTCGCGCGCCGCGGCCCGCAGGCCGGCGTCGGCGAAGGCGCCGGACCCGGTGTTGAGGTAGAGACTGATGTTGCGGGCGGTGTTCGTCTCGTGGACGGTGCCCTTGTCCAGGGAGGCGATCTGCGCGACGGGTACGGCCTGGATGAGGTCCGCCGCGCCGGTGCGCAGGGCGTTGGAGCGGGCGGCGCCGTCGGCGACGAACTTCGCGTCGATGCCGGACGCCTCGGCGCGCCCTCCCCAGTAACCGTCGAAGCGGTCGAGGGTGGCCTCGGTGTCACCGGTGATCTTCGTGAGCTCGAAGGGGCCGGTGCCGGTGCCGACCGGGTTCACGGTGCCCTGCTTGGCGTACGCCTTCGGGGAGAGCACCGCGAGGCTGGGGTTGGACAGCCGCTGCGGCAGCACCGGGTCGGCCGCTTCGGTGCTGACCCGGACCTGGTTGCCCCCGGCCGCCTCGGCGGTCAGCTCCACACCGGAGAGCGCGGCGGGCAGCGGTTCGGCCTCGGTCGCGTGGGTGAGGGCGTCGGCGACGGCCTTCGGAGTGACGTCGCCGCCGTCCTGGAACGTGGCCTCGCGCAGCGTGAACACCCAACTGCGGCCCTTGTTCCCGCTCTTCCACGATGTGGCCAGCGCCGGGGCCACGGAGCCGTCGAGGTCCAGCCGGGTCAGCCCTTCCGCGACACCGAGCCGGGAGAGGTGGAAGGCGTCCTGTCCGTAGGGGGAGAAGTTCTGCGTCGGCACGAAGGCCATCGCCACGCGCAGCCGCGCGCCTCCGCCGGAACCGGAGGATCCCGAGGCGGAGGCGCCGTCGCCGTCGCCGGAGGAGGCGAAGCAACCGGAGAGCAGTGGGGTGAGCAGCAGGCCGGCTATCAGCCGACGGCGGGGTGATCTCATGGTTCTCGCTCTGATCCTTCGAGCTCAGTAAGGCAAGGTTTACCTTTCAACAACAGGGTAGATGATTATCATTTCCATCGGTGCGACGGGGGCCTGCGACCGCCCGGCCTGCCCGTACCGCCGTCCGCGAGCTGTCCGGCGTCGCGCCGGACCGGACGGCAGCCGGACCTCTGATCGAGACGGGAGGGGCATCAGGCCCAGGGGTCGAAGGGGATCCCCGCGGGCTTGGCGTTGTTGAGGAGGTTGCGGAAGCGGTCGTGCTTGTCGGTGACCTTGATGGTCGCGGACCCGAAGTCGGCGTTCATGAGCTTGTCGCGCAACTCCGTGCTGGGGAAGCCGTTCCAGTCGACGACCGGGGGGTAGCGCCAGTTGCCGTAGTGGTTCTCGGGCGGTTCGTCGTTGCCGTTGGCGAGGCGGAAGAAGTGCGTGCCCAGGCCCTCCTTGTGGTAGACGGCCTTGGGGTGCGAGCCGTCGAACCGCACCTGCGAGCGCGGGTAGGTCCTGACGGTGCTGTGCTGCGTCGTCGAGACGTGATCGACCTGGTTGGAGCCCTGGTTGACCCAGGAGATCACATGCTCGAAGTCGTGGCGGTGGCCGCCGAGCCCGCTGCCGTGGACGGCCTGGTCCTTCTCGAAGTAGCTGGCGTAGACGATGCCGCACCAGCCGTTGTTGCACTTCGACCGGGCGTACGTCTGCGAGTTGTCCAGGTCCCATCGGTCCCGGCAGCTGCCGTTGACCGCGCCGCTCGTCTTCAGGCCGGTCGCGAGGCTGCCGTCCGGGCCGATGGCGGGGGTGGCGTAGCAGCCGTCCCCGTCGTAGTCGAAGGCGGGCGAGAACGCCTGCTCGTAACCGCCCGCGTTCTGGGGGAGGTTCTGCGGCGGGCCGGCGTGGGCGGCGGAGGCGGTGCCCAGCACGAGGATGCCCGCGGCGGCGAGAACGGTGGCGGTGCGGGTGGCGGTGGTACGGGCCGCGCCCTTGCGGGTGGCGGTGCGGGTGGCAGTGCGTTTCACGGGGGGTGACGGCGATATCGGCGGAGTTCGCATGGTTTCTCGCTCCTGACTCATGTGGCACATCAGCACGCGGCGACGGGGTCGACCACCGCAAGAGTTGCCCGGGTCATGACATAAAGAAACGGAGAAGCGTCTCCCGCCTGCCCCTCGGCCTGCAATCGCCGACCCCTCAGCAAACGATCAAGAAGCGAAGATAGCGTGGGGGAGCAGGCAGCCCTATGGCGAGAGAAGTACCGGCGTTCGACCGTACGACCCACGACTTCACGGAGGACGACCTATGGCTTGGGACGAATGGGAGCAGGCGAAGGCGCGAGCTCAGCAGGACGCGGCCATGCGCCTGAACCAGGTCGCCCCCGAAAGCGGCAGCGGAAGCGGCGACGGAGATCTGGTCGTGCACGACAACGTGCTCGGCGCGCTGGGAAACCTGGCCTACGACCTGCGGCAGCACTTCTCCACCGCGTCCGACCACGCCCGGCAGAACACCTTCGACGCATCCGTCCAGCTGTTCAACGACGGGCTGGACATGGGCTCGGCGCTCACTGAACTCCATGACGCCTGGAACACGAAAGCGGGAACGCTCAAGGAGGCGTGCGCGCACATCTCCAACCACCTCGACTACACCCGCGCCGAGCACGCGAAGGACACGGTCAAGATCGCGACGGACATGCGCGCAGTCGGCGGGGACGAGCTGTCCGTGTCACGCATCAACGACTACTACAAGTAGCCAGCACGTAGGGCGACGGGGACGACGGGGGCACACATCATGGTCACCTTCCAGGAACTCAGCGACCTGCGGCTGGGAAAGCTCCAGGCAGCGGTCGCGGACTGGCAGGCGATGGTCGACAAGCTGGTCAAGGTCGCCGACGGCGGCAACGGCCAGGTCAGCGCGGCGGACCTGGGCAGCAAGGCCAAGGCGGCCGACTGGAAGGGCCAGAACGCGACCGTGACCAAGGACTTCGTCACGGTCACGGCGCGGGAGTTCGACGACGTCGTCACCGTCGCCCGGAGCGTGCACACGATCCTGAGCGGCGCGCACACAAAGCTGACGAAACACAAGGGCGACTTGGCAGACGCGGTAAGCCGGGCGGCCAAGAAGAACATCTACGTGAATGACAAGGGCATGGTCATCGCCGCCGTCCCCTCACCGCAGGCGGCCGGCAGCGCGAAGATCGAACCGCCGACCCAGGCGGAGATCGACGCGGTGGCCAAGGAGATCGGCACCATCCTGACGGCGGCCGACGAGACCGACAGCACGGCGGCCACGGCACTGCGTTTCCACACGAAGGACAAACACGGGTTTGAGTCGAACGGATTCAACAGCTTCGACTCGGCGCAGAAGAGCATCGAGGACTCCGACGAGCTCATCGCCCTGGGCAAGAAGGACCCCAGCCAGCTCACCAACGAGCAGCTGGAGCGCTTCAACGCGCTGATGAAGGCCCACCCGAACGACCCCGTCTTCGCCGAGCGCGTGGCCCTCGGTCTGGGGCCGGAAGGGACGCTGAAGTTCTTCGCCGGAGCTGTGGACCTGGACGGCTGGGAGAACCGGGAGGGTGGCGGCACGGGCACGCGGGAGGCCCGCGAGGAGCGCATGCGGCTGCTGGGCACACTGGAGAAGCAGCTGGGCACCACGCTGGCCACCGCCTCGCACTCCAACAGCGAGGGCATGGAGTCCTGGAAGGACCGGGTGGTCGCGCTCGGCGGCGAGAACGTCGGCAGCGGCCAGGGCGGGAGCCAGACCCGCGTCCACGGCTTCCAGGCCATGAGCAACCTCATGCGCCACGGGAAGTACGAGGGCGATTTCCTCAACGACTACGGCAACGCGCTCGTCACGTACGAGAAGGAGAACACCGGAGACGTCAAGGACCCGGGTCCCGGCGGAAAGCGCCGGGAGGATGTGCTGCCCTGGGACAAGCTCCCGTCGTACGCGAAGATCGACCAGCTCCACTACGGGGAGACCAACGACGCGGGTACGGACCCGATGACCGGGTTCATGAAGGCGCTGGCCCACAATCCCGAGGCGGCCACGGACTTCTTCAGCGCAACCGACCCCGAGGACAACGCTCAGTACTTGCTGAAGGACCGCCAACCCATGAACGACGTCGTGCCCGACTCCATGGGGGTCGGCAGGTCGGTCGATGACTACAAGGGCCCGAAGGCGATCTACGAGGCGACCGGCGACGCCCTCGTCGCGGCTGCGACCGGAGTCGACCCGGACGACAGCTCCGCCCGGCCGGTCGAGCACACCGGACAGCACCGGCAGGTGCTCGACAGCTCGCTGAAGCACCTCGCCGCGCGGGGCGACGACTTCCCCGCCGAGATGCGGGACGACATGGCGATCGTGCTGACGAACCACGGCGACACGGTTCACCACTCCGCCAGCGCGCTGGCCGACGACCCCGAGGATCCGAAGCTGCTGGACAGGGACCAGCTGCTGGAGGTGTCCAAGCAGGTTTCCCGCGACCAGAACGCCTACGGCATGCTCAACGAGGGCCTGAACCGGGAAATCGTCAGGGACATCCACGAGGACAATCCGAAGGACCCCAAGGAGACCCTGCAGCGGGCGGGTGCCACCGTCGGGTTCCTGGAACAGGCTCGCTACCAGGCCCTGGTGACCGACAAGGACGATCCCTCGTGGGACGCGAAGTGGCTGTACCACGGGTTCGGCAGCATCGCGAACTTCGTTCCGGGGGTGGGTGACATCGCTCAGCGGGGTATCGACGCGGCGGCCTACCAGTGGCAGACGCAGGAGCAGGGGCGGATCGACGCCATCCAGGTTCAGGACAACCGAGAGGTCTTCAAGGGGAGGGAGCAGCAGTTGCAGGCGCTGGCCGACGAGTGGGAAAAGGCGAACCCCGGCCATTCCAACTCCCGTTACACCCTCACCAGAGAGATCGGCAGTGCCGCGTACGACGGCAACGACCGCGCCAGCGGGCTGGCAGGCGAAGGATGACGAAGTCGATGAGAAAGATCCTCTCGCGATCGGCATGCCACGCTGTACTGCTCACCGCGCTACTCGCCGGGGCCGCCGGCTGCGGCGGCGGGCCCGACGCGTTCAAGGTGTCCGAAGCCTGCGGCACGAAGGTCGACCCCGACCTGATCGGCCAGCTGCTGCCCAGGGGCGAAGAGCTGAGAACCAAGGACACCTTCTCCGAACCCAGGCAACCTCGCTGCGAGTTCGAGATCGACGGGCAGGAAGTGGTGGGACTGCGGGGGGATGTAGTCGAGTCGTTCATCAAGCCGTTGGAAGTCAACGAACGGACCATGCGGCGTTTGGGTAACCCGAAGCCCGCCGACGTCGGCGACGGTGCCACCATCGCGGACCACGCGGCGATGGCGGTCCAGGCGTGCACGTACAAGGGAGAGAAGAGTCAGTACGTGCTGGTCATCGACGGCGTGGAGAACCCGAAGGACACTGCGGAACGCCGCCGCGTACTCGAAGAGTTCCTGCGCTCCCAACTTCCGGTCGCCATGGAGGCGGAGGGCTGCCGCCCGTAGCGCCCCAGGGGCTGGGCGGGGGCGCAGGAGCGGTGCGGGGCGGCCCGGTGGCCGACCCCCGTCCCACCCCCCGCCCCTCCCCCGCCCTCAGCTGGGCAGCACCGGCAGCAGTTCCGGCAGGTGTCCGTCCGAGGCCGTGGCCGCCGCGACCCGCTCGGCCGGGACCTCCCCGTACAGCGTCGTGCGTGGGCGGGACGGGCGGCCGGCGAGTTCGGCGATGGCCTCCAGGTCCTGGATGGAGCGGTACGAGCCGTAACTCGATCCCGCCATCCGGGAGATGGTCTCCTCCATCAGCGTGCCGCCCAGGTCGTTCGCGCCCGAGCGGAGCATTTCCGCCGCGCCCTCGGTGCCCAGCTTCACCCAGCTCGTCTGGATGTTGGTGATGTGCGGGTGGAGCAGGAGCCTCGCCATGGCGGTGACGGCCCTGTTGTCGCGGTCCGTCGGGCCGGGGCGGGCGATGCCGGCCAGGTAGACCGGGGCGTTGGTGTGGATGAAGGGGAGGGTCACGAACTCCGTCAACCCGCCGGTCTCCTGCTGGAGTCGGGAGAGCGTACGGAAGTGGCCGAGCCAGTGGCGGGGCTGGTCGACGTGCCCGTACATCATCGTCGAGGACGAGCGCAGGCCCACCTCGTGCGCCGTCCTGATGACCTCCAGCCAGGTGGCCGTGGGCAGTTTGCCCTTGGTGAGGACCCAGCGGACCTCGTCGTCCAGGATCTCCGCCGCCGTACCGGGGATCGAGTCGAGCCCGGCCTCCTTGGCGGCGGTCAGCCAGTCGCGGATCGACAGGCCCGTGCGGGTCGCGCCGTTGACGACCTCCATGGGCGAGAAGGCGTGGACGTGCATACCGGGGACCCGCTCCTTCACCGCCCGCGCGATGTCGAAGTACGCCGTGCCGGGCAGGTCCGGGTGGATGCCGCCCTGCATGCAGACCTCGACCGCGCCGACGTCCCACGCCTGCGCCGCCCGGTCCGCGACCTGGTCCAGGGAAAGGGTGTACGCGTCGGCGTCCGTACGGCGCTGGGCGAAGGCGCAGAAGCGGCAGCCGGTGTAGCAGACGTTGGTGAAGTTGATGTTCCGCGTGACGATGTACGTGACGTCGTCGCCGACCACGTCCCGGCGCAGCGCGTCCGCGATCCGGCACAGCTCGTCCAGCGCCGGGCCGTCCGCGTGGAGCAGGGCGAGGGCCTGGTCGTCGGTGAGCTTCGTCGGGTCGTCGGCGGCCTGGCTCAGCGCCTGGCGTACGTCGGCGTCGATGCGGGACGGGACCATGCCGGGGGCCGCCGCCTCGCGGAGCGCCTCCCAGTCCCCGTACACCTCGTCGAAGTCGTCGCGGCGGTCGCCGGTGCGGCCCTCGGTGTCGATGGTGGCGTGCAGGTCGGTGCGGCCGGTGGAGGTGAAGCCCTCGTCCGGCTCCTGCCAGGGCAGACCGGCGGGGATCGCGTCCTCGCGGGCGAGGCCCGTCTCCGGGTCGGCCAGGGCCCGGACGTGCGGGAGGAGGCGGGGGTCCAGCCACGGCTCGCCGCGCTGGATGAACTCGGGGTAGATGGTGAGGCGTTCGCGGAGCGTGAAGCCCGACTCGGCTGTTCGCTCCGCCAGTTCGTCGATGTGGGGCCAGGGGCGCTCGGGGTTCACGTGGTCGGGCGTGAGGGGTGAGACCCCGCCCCAGTCGTCGATGCCCGCGCCGATGAGGAGCGCGTACTCGGCGTCCACCAGATTCGGCGGGGCCTGGATGCGCGCGGACGGGCCGAGGATGTGCCGGGCCACCGCGATGGCCGCGGCCAGTTCCTCCAGCTCCGCGTCGGGCATCCCGCGCATCGCCGTGTCCGGCTTGGCGCGGAAGTTCTGCACGATGACTTCCTGGATGCCGTGGTAGGCGCGGGCCGTCTTGCGCAGCTCGAAGAGGGAGTCGGCGCGCTCCTCGTACGACTCGCCGATCCCGATCAGGATGCCGGTGGTGAACGGCACGTTGGAACGCCCCGCGTCCTCCAGGACGCGCAGCCGCACCGCCGGTTCCTTGTCCGGGGAGCCGTGGTGCGGGCCGCCCGGCTCGGACCACAGGCGGGTCGCCGTCGTCTCCAGCATCATCCCCATCGAGGGGGCGACCGGCTTGAGGCGCTGGAGGTCGGTCCAGGTCAGCACGCCCGGGTTGAGGTGGGGCAGCAGGCCCGTCTCCTCCAGCACCCGGATCGCCATGGCCCGTACGTACGCGAGGGTGTCGTCGTACCCCTCCGCCTCCAGCCACTCCCGCGCCTCGGGCCAGCGGTCCTCGGGACGGTCCCCGAGCGTGAACAGCGCTTCCTTGCAACCCATCGCCGCGCCCTCGCGTGCGATGGCCAGCACCTCGTCGGGCGAGAGGAACATCCCGTGGCCTGCCCGGCGGAGCTTGCCGGGGACGGTGACGAAGGTGCAGTAGTGGCACTTGTCACGGCAGAGGCGGGTGAGGGGGATGAAGACCTTGCGCGAGTACGTGATCACGCCCGGCCGGCCCGCCGCCGCCAGGCCCGCGTCCCGGACGCGGGCGGCGGACGCGGCCAGATCCTTCAGGTCGTCGCCGCGCGCCCGGAGCAGGACGGCGGCCTCGGTGACGTCGAGGGCGACACCGTCACGGGCACGTCTGAGCGCGCGCCGCATGGCGTTGGAGGTGGGGCGTCCGGTCTGAGGATCGGGATCGGGATCGGTCATGAACCGAGCATACGAGCGGGGTTCGTGCGCCGGACCAGGGCCTGGGGCCGGAATTCGCCCGCTGCGACGTGGCCGTGGTCACTCCGTGGTCACTCGTGCGGGCCGACTCACCCGGATGAGACCCCGCCGACGATGTCCTCACGCCTAATGTCGGCACGGTGATGGAAACGATCGTCCTCGGCATCGGCGAAACCCTCGTACGCGACGACCGGCGCTGGGCGTCCTGGGCCAACTGGCTCGGCGTACCGCCGCACACGCTCGGCGCGCTGGTGGGCGCGGCCGTCGCCCAGGGCCGCGAGGCCACGGACGCGCTGCGGATCCTGCGGCCCGACATGGACATCGAGGAGGCCTACCGCGCGCGGGCCGCCGCCGGACGCGGAGAGCACCTCGACGAGTCCGACCTCTACCAGGACGTCCGGCCCGCGCTGGGCGAACTGCGGGCCGCGGGCATCCGGGTCGTGGTGGCGGGCAACGGCACGGTCCGGGCCGGGGAGCTGCTGCGGGCGCTGGACCTGCCCGCCGACCTGGTGGTCACCTCGGACGAGTGGGGCGTACGGAAGCCGGACCCGGAGTTCTTCGCGCGGGTGGCCGAGGTGGCGGACGCGGCCCCGGAGGCGACGCTGTACGTCGGCGACCACCCGGCCGACGACCTGTTCCCGGCCGCGGCGGCGGGGATGCGGACGGCGCATCTGCGGCGGGGGCCGTACGGGCACTGGTGGGCGGAGCACCCGGACGTGGTGGAGAGGGCGGACTTCCGTATCGACGCGCTGACGGATCTGGCGGGACTCACGGGACTGACGGGCCCCGCCGGGCCGGGCCGGCCGGTGGGGGTGGCTGCGTCGGACGTATCGGACGCACCGCCGGACGAGGGGCCGAAGGTGGTGCGGCGGGGTGCACTGAGGTCGGTGCGGTGAGCGCGACCGGACCTGCCCAGCGTTCGAGGGCGGGAGCGTCCACCTGGGCGGGGGTTCCGCCCTCGAACGCCTGACGGGCCGGGTCGGCGCGGCCGGACCGCCGGACGGACCCTAGTTCCCCAGCACCGCCTGCATCACGCTCTTCGCGATCGGGGCGCCCAGCCGGCCGCCTGAGATGTCGGAGCGGGAGATGTCCATGTCCGTCGGGTCGATGAACACGGCGACGGCGACCGAGCGGCCGTCGTCCTTCTTGCCGTAGCTCACGAACCAGCCGTACGGGACCTCGTCGCGGACGTCCACGCCGCGCTGGGCGGTGCCCGTCTTGCCGCCGACCGTGACACCGTCGATCAGGGCGCGCTGGGCGCTGCCCTCCTTCGCGGTGTGCTCCATCATCTCCTGGACCTTCTTCGCCGTCCCGGGCGAGACGGCCTGGCTCATCTCCATCGGCTCGTTCTTCTCCAGCGTGGAGAGGTCCGGGCCGCGCAGTTCGTCGACGATGTAGGGCTGCATCAGCTTGCCGTCGTTGGCGAGGGCCGCCGTGACCATCGCCATCTGCATCGGGGTGCTGGTGAGGCTGCCCTGACCCATGCCGGTGAGGGCCGTGCCGGGCTTGTCGAGCTTCGGCGGGTAGAGGCTCCTCGTGGCGAGCATGTCGCCGAACTCCTCCGCGTACACGTCCTCGTTGAAGCCGAACTTCTCCGCCGTCTCCCGCATCCGGTCCTCACCGAGCTCGGACGCGGCGTCCAGGAAGACGTTGTTGCAGGAGTACTGCATGGCGGTCTTCATCGACGCCTTGTCGCAGACCGCGTCACCCGCCTCGCTGCCGATCTTGTTGGTGGAGAGCGGCAGCGGGTAGGGCGAGACCGCGTCCGTACGGGCGTCCACGTCGGTGACCACGCCGTGCTCCAGCGCCGCAGCGGCCGTGAGGATCTTGAAGGTGGAGCCGGGCGGGTACGTCTCGCGCAGCGGGCGGTTGGCCAGCGGCTTGCCCTTCTTCTTCTCCAGCGCCGTGAAGCGGTCGCTCTCCTTGAACGTGATGCCGGCGAAGACCTCGGGGTTGTACGAGGGTGTGGAGACCAGCGACAGCACCTTGCCGGTCCGCGGGTCCAGGGCGACCACCGCGCCCCGGGCGCCCAGGTCCGTCAGACCCTTGTAGGCCGCCTTCTGCGCCTTGGCGTCGATCGTGGTGATCACATCGCCGCCGCGCCGGGGCTGCCCCATCAGGACGTCCTTGGCGTGCCGGAAGGCGAAGCGGTCGTCCTGGCCGCTGAGCACGCTGTCGTAGGTCCGCTCCAGCAGCGAGGTGCCCCGGGACTGAGAGGCGTACCCGGTGACGGGCGCGTACATCGGACCGTCCTTGTAGGTCCGGCGGAACGCGTAGTCCCGGCTCTCGGTCTCCTTCGACCCGGTGATCGCCTTGCCGCCGACGATGATGTCGCCTCGCGGGGTGGAGAACCGTTCGAACCGCACCCGGGCGTTGTTCTCGTGCTGGGCCAGCTCCTGGCGGTCGACGTGCTGGAGCCAGTTCGCCCGCAGCAGCAGGGCCAGCACCAGCAGCCCGCAGAAGATGGCTATGTGCCGCAACGGCCTGTTCATTCCACTCCCCACCCGGGCGGGCTCCGGTCCGCGCGGCGAGGCGCCTGCCGACCGGGCCCGCGTATGCGATCCCCGGTGAGTAAGGATGCCCTGTGGGCGTGCCCGGTTGCACCGGCCCGGTTCCACGGGCCCGGGGCATACCCGCCTCGGGGCCGCTCTCAGCGGGCGGCCGCGTTGCCGCGTGCCGCCCCGGTCACCGTCCTGCCGTGTTCACGCGGTCACCGTCCGACCACGTCCGGTGTCACCGTTCGATCATGTCCAGCGCCGCGTCCACGGCGCGATGGTACAGGGCGCCGCCGAAGGTGACGCGGGCCGCCCCCAGCGTGCCGAGCTCCTTCGGGGGCGGCCCGCCCGGCAGCCAGAGAGCGTTCACCGGCCGGGGGACGCAGACCACGATGTCGGGCAGGATCTCCGCCGGAGCCAGGATCGGGAAGATCACATCGGCACCGGCCTCGATGTAGAGACGGGCCCGGCGAACCGCTGACTCCACGGACTTGTCCCCGTACAGGAACGTGTCGATGCGGGCGTTGAGAACGATCCGGTCGCCCGCGGCCACACTGATCTCGGCGAGCCAGTTCGCGTGTTCCTGCGCGTCCTTGACCTCACCGGTCAGCGGGTCGGAGTCCTCCAGGTTGCAGCCGACGGCTCCCGCTTCCAGCAGCCGCTCGACGATCTCCTGCGGGGCCAGTCCGTAGCCGTTCTCGATGTCCGCGGTCACCGGGACGTCGACCGACCGCGCGATACGTGCGATCGCGGCGAACATCTCGTCGGGCGGGGTGTCGCCCCCGTCCTCGTACCCCAGCGAAGCGGCGACCGCGGCGCTGGACGTCGCGAGGGCGGGGAACCCCGCCCCCGCGCAGGCGCGCGCGCTGCCCGCGTCCCACACGTTGGGGATGACCAGCGGATCGTCGAGGTCCGTTCGGTCGTGCATGGCCAGGAACGATCGGGCGGCCTTCAAGGCGTCCATGGGTTACCTCCTGCTGGGTGGTTGGTTCGCGTGCAGTCCCGCCACGACCCGCGCCAGGTCCAGGGACTGGCTCCGGTTCAGCCGTGGATCGCACGCGGTCTCGTAGCGGCTGGGGACATCTTCCGGGGTGACCGGCCGCGTACCGCCCAAGCACTCGGTGACGGGCTCGCCCGTCATCTCCACGTGGAGCCCTCCCGGATGGGTACCGAGTCCGGCATGCACCTCGAAGAAGCCCCGGACCTCGTCCACGATCCGGTCGAGGTCCCGCGTCTTGTAGCCGCTCGGCATGACGAAGGTGTTGCCGTGCATCGGGTCGCACATCCATACCACCTGGGCGCCCGCCGCCTCCACCTTGGAGACCAGTTCGGGGAGCCGGTCGCGTACGGCGTCCGCGCCCATGCGGGAGATGAACGTCAGCCGGCCCGGCGTGCGGTCCGGATCGAGCTGGTCGACGATCGTCAGCGCCTCGTCGGCGGTGGTGGTGGGGCCGAGCTTCACCGCCACCGGATTACGGATGCCCGCGACGAAATCGAGGTGTGCGCCGTCCAGTTGGCGGGTGCGCTCGCCGACCCACACCAGATGGGCGGAAAGGTTGTAGACGCCCGACGGGGTCGCCCGGGTCAGCGCCCTCTCGTACTCCAGCACCAGCGCCTCGTGGCTGGTCCAGAACTCGCCGTCCTGGCGCGCCGCGAGGGCGCGCAGCAGATTGAGCGTGGTCGCCGAGACACGGTACCCGAGGTGCAGGCGCCGGGCGTCCGGGGTGCGGGACCGGGGAGTGAAGGCCAGACCGTTGACCAGGTCGCCCCGGTAGGCGGGCAGGGTCTCCCCGCTCCGGGTCTCCTGCGGGCTGGAGCGGGGTTTGGCGTACTGGCCCGCGATCCGGCCCAGTCGCACCACGGGCAGCCGCGCGCCCTCGGCGATCAGGTCCCGCATCTCGGCCAGCGTGCCGAAGGTGCCGCGTACGTGCTCCTCGGTCACCCCGTCGAACGTCTCGGCGCAGTCGCCGCCCTGGAGCAGCACGGCCTCGCCGCGTGCCACGGCGGCAAGCCGGTCTGTCAGCCGGTCGCACTCCTCGGCGAGCACCAGGCCGGGCAGGGCGGCGAGTTCCTCGGTGACGGCACGCAGCACGGCCCGGTCGGGCCAGTCGGGCTGCTGCGCGGCCGGCCGCGGCCGTGGGGTGACCCCGGCCTCACCGGGTACGGGTCCGGGTCCGGCGGGTTCGGCCTCACCGGGTTCGGGTGCGGCGGGTCCGGGTACGGCGGTGCTGATGATCTCGGTCACGCGGTCCTGCCTCTACGCAGCGATCGGTCGACGAGTGGACCCGCCACACCGGTGTACCGGGCGGGGTCGAGCAGGTCTGCCAGGTCGTCCGCACCGAAGACGCCGTCCAGCTCGGGGAGTTGTGCCAGCACGGCGCCGAGGGCGAGTCCGTCCCGGTCGGCGCGGGCGGAGGCCCGGGTCAGCAGTTGCTTGGCGGCCGCCTTGCCCAGCGTCGGAGCGAGGACGGCGGCGATCCGCTCGGAGACGATCCGGCTGCCGGTGAGGCCAAGGTTGGTCCGCATCCGCTCCGGACTGACCTGAAGGCCCTCCGACAGCTCGACCGCGGTATGGGCCGCTCCTCCGGTCAGCCGCAGGCACTCGCGCAGCGGAAGCCATTCGGCGTGCCACGCCCCGGCGGAACGTTCGTCCTCGGTGGTCAGACTCTGGGTCAGCACCGTGGCCAGCGCCGGCACCTGGAGTGCGGCGGACCGGATCAGGGTGGTCAGGACGGGGTTGCGCTTGTGCGGCATCGCGGACGAGGCACCCCGCCCGGCCGGGCCCGGCTCGGTGACCTCGGCGATCTCGGTACGGGCGAGTACCTGCACGTCGAGGGCGATCTTGCCGAGCGCCGCCGCGGTGTGCGCGAGTGCGGCACCGAGGTCGGCGAGGGGGGTGCGCAGGGAGTGCCAGGGCAGTACGGGGGCGGTGAGGCCGGTCTCCCGGGCGTAGGCGGCGGTGAGCCGGTCGGCGTAGGCGCCGCGGGTCACGCTGTCGGGCGCGGTGGTTGCGGACGCGGTGTCTTCTGGGGCCGTGCCGTCGGGGGCCGTGCCGTCGGCCGCCGCAGGTCCGCCGCCGATCGTGGCGTACTCCAGGTAGCCCGCGAGCGTGCCGGCCGCGCCGCCCAAGGAGACCGGCAGGCCGTCCCGGACCCGGGTCAGCCGGGCCGCGGAGTCGAGGACGAGGTGTCGCCAGCCGGCGGCCTTGAGTCCGAACGTGGTGGGTACGGCGTGCAGGGCGAGGGTGCGCCCGGCCTGCGCCGTGTCCCGGTGCTCCGCCGCGAGCAGCGCGCAGGCGTCGGCCGTGCGGTGCAGGTCGGCGATGATGCCCTTCAGGGCCCGGGAGGCCACCAGCATCGCACCGGTGTCGAAGATGTCCTGGCTGGTGGAGCCGCGGTGGACGTACTCGGCGGCCTCGGGGTCCGTGGCCGCGACCACCTCGGTGAGGGCGGCGACCAGGGCCACGACGGGGTTGGCCGACTCACGGGAGGCGACGGCGAGGGCGCGGATGTCGAGCCGGTCGGCCCGCGCGGCGGCGGTGATCGCGGTGGCGGCGGCGGCCGGCAGGGTGCCGAGCCCGGCCTGGGCGCGGGCGAGCGCCGCCTCGGCGTCGAGCATGGCCTGGAGCCAGGCCCGGTCGCTGGTCGCGGCTTCGACGGGGGTGCCGGCCCGGACGGGCGAGAGCAGGCCGGAGTCGACCGGCGCCGCGGCCTCCGCGGCCGCTTCCCGGGGCTGGGGCGGAGGTTGGGGCTGGGGTTGGATCGGGGGCTGGGGCTGGGCCTGTCCCTGAGACCGGGCCTCGGCCTGGGGCTGAGCCTGGGGCTGGGGTTGGGCCTGAGACCGAGCCTGGGCCTGGGCCTGAGACCCGGCCTCCGCCTCTCCATGGCCCTCGCGTACGGGCGGCAGCGCAAGGACGGCCGCAGCGATGGCGTCGGAGTCCTCCAGCGTCACCGAGCCGACGCCCGGCCGGATTCCGGCGGCGGTGACCCAGTGCACGGACTCGGTGGGCACCCCGTAGGCGAAACGCCGGGGATGCGGGCGGCCCTCGGCGTCCAGCAGTCGGTAGGGCCGCTCGGTCACCGCGAGCCCGCCGGTCGTGTAGTGGGTGCCGCACTCACCGGCTATGCGGTACGGGGCCGCCTGCCCGGTGTCGAGCAGGCCGCGCAGGAGCGGGTCCGCGGTGCGGGCCAGGTCGGGCTCGGGCAGCCGGGCCTCGATGAGCGCCGTGGCCCGCAGGACGGTCCCGGGGAACTCCGAGGGCACGACGGTGAATGCCGCCCCGTCCTCGTCCTCCACGGTCTCGACACGCATCCCGGGCCCGGTCGGCACGACGATGCCGGCCTCGATGAGCGCGATCAGCTCCTCGATGCGGGAGGCGGGCGGGCCGATCGACAGGTACGCGTTGAGCGGCGTGTACCAGCCCAGGAGTTCGTCGCGGTGCGAGTTGCCTTCGAGGCCGCCGTGGTCCACGGCGAGCCGGATCTCGTTGCGGAGGTCCCGCAGCACGTCGAGCGCGGCCTTGACCGGCCCGGAGACATTGCCGAGGCGGGCGTGGGCCACGTCGGCGCGCAGGTAGTCCAGGAGCCAGTCGCGGTAGTCGGCGTGGTCCGTGAACGTCCGGGTGGCGTACGGCCGTTCCACCCGCTCCCAGGACCACCGGTCGGCAGGGTCGATGCCGGCGCCGGACAGGAGCCGCTCCTCCTCGGGGCCGGGCTCGGCGAACAGGTAGCGGTCGGCGAAGGCGGCCCCGTCCTCACCGCGTGCGGTGAGGAGCGCCGCGTAGTAGACGCTCGCCACTTCCTTGGAGATCAGCGGCCACAGGTCGGCGCCGAAGTACACCCGGTCGCCGTCGCGGGCCCGCCCGCGCAGCGCGAGCACCCGCTCGGCGGTCAGCAGCCGCGGGAAGTACCGGCCGTGCGCGCCCTTCTCGTTCTCGCCGCGGGCGTGGTACGGGATGCCGCGCCGGGAACCGGCGTACAGCAGCGGCTCCTCACCGGACGGCCGGTACACCAGCCGGTCCCCGTCGCGGACGAAGGAGCCGCCGCGGCCGAGCGTGAACAGGGCCATGTAGTCGAAGAAGTTGAGCCCCATCCCCCGCATCACGACGGGCCGGCCGGGCCGGATGGCGCCGAGGTCGACGTCCGCCGGGTTGGCGGGGGGCAGGTAGGTCAGCGCGTGGCCGGCCGCGAAGCGGGCCAGTTCGGCCTCGGCGCGGGTCGGCAGGGCGGCCACATGGCCCTGGGCGAGCACCACCGCGTCCAGCCCGGTCAGCCGGGTGCCGTCGGCGAGCAGAACCTCCTGCGCGCCCCGGGCGTCCGGCTCCCCGTGGAGGGCGACGGCGCGCGAGGTGTGCACCCGGACGGTGACATGGGCGGGTGCGGTGGCGACCAGGTGCTGGAAGACCCATTCCAGGTAGCGGCCGTAGAAGGCGCGGGTCGGATACGTGTCGGGGCCCAGGGCGCGGGCCTCGGCCAGGGCGGTGCCGTCCGGTCCGCCGGACAGCACCTCGCTCCCGGACAGCAGGCGCTGGGCCCACTCGTAGAGACTCGGCCCCTCCTCGATCGGGCCCGCCATGGTCACGCTGGCGTCGGTGAAGACGGTGACCTGGGAGGCGACGGTGTTCATCAGCAGGTGCCGGGACTGCCCGGTACGCCAGACCGCTCCGGCGCCGGGCGCCTCGGGGTCGACGACATGGACGGTCAGCCGTTCGCATGACGGTGACTTCCGCTCCTGGGCGCACAGCCGCTCCAGTACGGACACACCGCGGGGCCCGGCCCCGACGATGGAGAGTTCCACAGCTCTGGTGTTCACGTATCGATCTCCGCGTGACGTGGGACGGATGTACGGACAGGACCCGAACGGCGCGGGCGGATGCGCGGCACCCGCCAGGGACGGCACCCTCCAGGACGGCACCCGCCAAGGGCTCTCCCGCTGCCCGCTGTTCCTCGGATCAGCGGGACAGCCCCTGGCGTCGGACGCGGTGCGTCGCAAGCGGAGGGACGCTCACCCAGGGAATGCGCGCGAACGTTCCGGCACCCCTGCGAGGTGCCGTAGCTGTCGTCGCGCGCCCGCCGGGGACGACGGGAAAGCCCTTACGGGGAGGTACGCGAACGTTCCGGCACCCCTGCGAGGCGCCGTAGCGTTCGTCGCGCGCCCGCAAGGAAGCGCGGGACCGCCCTCAGGGCTGGATCACGTTCCACCCGATGTCGCCGGTGGCTGACGCGTGAACCGCTTTCCCTTCGATACCACCGGCATCGGCCGCCACGACGATGAAGCCGCCGACGGCCAAGGTGATTGCCGCAATGAGTGCTCCGTGCACCCATCGCACAGATATCGACCGAACCAACATGAAATCCCCCCCGGGACATAGGTTTGCTCTTCATTCCGCTCAGCCGACCGCGCCATAGTCGGCGCGGGCGGAGAGTGAACGCTGCGTGAATTGCCGAAACGGAACACTGGATACCGCTTGATGCCGCTTGATGGCGACCGGCGACGAAGCGGGCGCAGCGAGGGACTACATCCGAGAATGTCTCTTTCCAGCCAGGCTGCCGCAGTCGTACGATCCCCGCATCAAGCCTGACACCCCTGGAGTGTCGAGGCGGGATCACGGATACTTCGGGTCAGTGCAATGCCATGAAACGGGGGATTCAAATGGGACCAAAGGGCACCACAAGAGGACTGCCGGACGTCGTCTCCGAGGCTGCGGGGCACCTCGTCCGCGCATCCGGCGACGAGTCCGGCGCCGCGTTGACATCCAGCCATGGGAAAACGATGCTGCGTCTCGCCGAGACACTCACCGAACTCTCCCGCGCTCTCACGTCCACGGCCCTGTCCGGCCCCCCGCCGGCCTGGCAGCTCCCGCCGCCCGGGGCGCACGCCGATCCCGGGTTCACCTACGTCCGCGGACTGCCGGAGATCGGCGCGGCGATCCAGGGTGTCGTGGACGGGGCGAGGAAGGAGATCCTCACGGCTCAGCCGGACGGGCCGCGCCCCAGTGCCGTCCTGGACAAGGCACTGGACGGCGTACGCAGGCAGATCGACGGGGGGGTGTCCATGCGCACTCTCTACCAGCACAGCACCCGGTTCGACGAGCCGACCAAGGAGTACGTGCGGACGGTCGCCGGATACGGCGGGCAGGTCAGGACGCTCGCGGAGTTCTTCGACCGCCTGATCGTCGTCGACCAGCGCACGGCCTTCATCCCCGCCAGCGCCGACCGCACCGTGGTGGTGGTCGTCACGGAGCCCGCCGTCGTGAGGTTCCTGACCGATATGTTCGAGCGGGCCTGGGACCGGGCCGAGCCCTACCCCTTCCTTCCGGTCCGGGCCGCCGACGCCGCCACGGAAGTAATTCCCGATATGCGGGAGGCCATATGCAAATTGCTCATAGAGGGGCGCTCCGACCGGGAGATCGCCCGCCGCCTGGGGCTCAGCCTGCGGACACTGCAGTCCCATATCGCACGGCTCAAGGACTCCTACTCCGCACAGCACAGACTCCAGCTCGGCTACCTGATGGCACGTGCCGAGATAACCGGAACACCCGTCGCGACCAGCCCTCCTCTCTGACCGGCGCCACCGGGGCCCGCCGCCCGCACGAAGCCGCGGCGCTTTGACGGGAGAATCTTGCGGGCCGCACAGACGACTCGTATGATTGCCGCAGCGACGCCCCCGAGATGTCAACTCCTCGGATGCAGGCGCGCATTCCTCATACCCACGCATACACCGAAGCGCGCGGAACCGGATTCCGGTTCCGCGCCCTTCGGTGTCGGAAGGTGTCGCGTGCTGCCCTTTTCCCTGTCGGCCAATGAGAACCCCTTTCCGCCCCTGCCCTCGGTCCGGGAACTGGTCCGGAAGGAGAGCGGCCGGATCAACCGCTACCCCGACCGCTTCGTCACCGAGCTGACCGGCGCGCTGTCCGAGCGCCTCTCGGTACCCGCCGCCCACCTCGCCGTCGGTGCCGGTTCGGTGGGGGTCACCGCCCACCTCCTGCACTCCGTCCTGGGCGAGGCGGGCGGTGAAGTCGTGTACGCCTGGCCCTCGTTCGAGGCGTACCCGCACCTCACGCAGCTGTACGGGGGCACCGCCGTGCAGGTGCCGCTCCGGTCGGGACACCGGCACGACCTGGACGCGATGGCCCGCGCGGTGTCCGACCGGACCCGGCTGGTGATCGTCTGCAACCCCAACAACCCCACGAGCACCGTCGTCGACCGCGCGGAGCTGGAGCACTTCCTGGACCGGCTCCCCGAGCATGTGCTCGTCGTCCTGGACGAGGCCTACCAGGAGTTCGTCCGTGACGCGCAGGCCGCCCCGGACGGCATCTCGCTCTACCGGGACCGCCCCCGGCTGATCGTGCTGCGCACCTTCTCCAAGGCGTACGGCCTGGCCGGCCTGCGGGTCGGTTTCGCGGTCTGCCACGAGCCGGTCGCGGCCCGCATCCGGAAGTCGTCCGTTCCCTTCGGCGTCAGCGCCCTGGCGCAGAGCGCGGCCGTGGCCTCGCTCGCCGCCGAGGCGGAACTTCTGGAGAGGGTGGAGGAGCTGGTCAAGGAGCGCGACCGCGTGCAGGACGGGCTGCGCGCGGCCGGGCTCTCCGTCCCGCCTTCGCAGGCCAACTTCGTGTGGCTGCCGCTGGGCGCGGACACCGAGGACTTCGCAGAAGCCTGCGCGGCGGCGGGGGTGGGGGTCCGGGCCTTCCCCGGCGAGGGGGCCCGGGTCACCATCGGCGAGCCCGAGGCCAACGACATCGTGCTGGACGTCGCCGCCCGCTTCGCCGGCTCCCGGGCCTGACACACCACTCCTGGCGGAACCTCGGTCACCTCGGGCACCTCGGACAGCGGCCCCGGCCCCTCGGCCGGGGCCGGGGCCGGTCCGTTGCTACGGAGTGGGCTTCACGGCCATCAGCAGGTACTCGTGCGACCGGTTCGACAGCATCGGATCGTCGCCGCCCACCTTCCGCTCGTAGAGGTGGACGCGCTCGTCACCGAGCGTCAGATGACGGCCCAGCACCCGCGAGGCGTCCCAGGCCAGCGGCACGAAGGTGCCCGCCACCCGGCGGTTCTGGACGGCGATCACCGCGTACGCACCCGGCCGCATCACCTCGGCGATGGCGGCGAAGGTCTCGTCGAGTGCGCTCAGGTAGTCGTCGTAGTCGCGCAGGGCGTACATCTGGCCCGTCCCGGCGGCCTCGACGTCCAAGTCGGTGCCGAAGTAGGGGAGATCACACAGCACCAGGTCCACCGAGCCGCTGTCCAGCGGCGGCTTGCGGGCGTCCCCGCAGAGCATCCGCTGCCCGGGGAAGGACTCGACCCGCCGGCGGGCCTCCTCGGCGCGGGACTCGTTGATCTCCAGCCCGACCCCCCGCCGGCCCTCGGCCGCGCACGCCACCAGCGTCGTCCCCCATCCGGCGAACGGGTCGAAGACCAGGTCGCCGGGGGCGCTCAGCTCGGCGATCAGCGGGCGCAACTGGCTGACCAGACCGCTCTGCCCGGCCGCATCGGCCAGGGCGTACTCCGGGTCCTCGTCCCCCAGGACCAGCCAACTGGAAACTCCCATCGGGCTCACGCAACCTTTCCGTGCCTATCGCCGCCACCGGTTGCCCACCGGGCGGCCTTCGAGGTGAACACATCTGCGGGGGCCGCCCGTCGAGGACCGGCCCGCCGGTGAACCCTGCGGTTCAGGACTCCACCGGGGACCGTTCCCCGGTCGGCTCGGCCTTCGGCCGCGGATCCACCGCAGCCTCCGGCAGGTGCCGTTCCAGGCGGAGCACGCCCAGCGCGGACACGGCAACACCGGCCGCCAGGAGCAGCCACATGCCGATCGCGGACACGGCCATCAGGGCGGTCAGGACCGCCGGGGCGAGGGCGATCGGGACCGCCCAGGAGAGTTGGTAGACCGCCAGATGACGACCGCGGGTCGCCTCCGGTGCCGTGTGCGCCACCAGGGCCGACGCGGTGGCTCCGTGGAGCAGTTCCCCCGCGGTGAAGACCATGGTGGCGGCGAAGACGCCGACGATCACGGCGGTCCCGGTGGGGAAGGCGCCGAGCACCGCGAAGGCGGCGAAGGAGACGGCGAAGACCGCCCCGCCCAGCGCCACGGCCCGGGTCCTGCGGTACCCGCCCAGTCTCCGGGTGACCGGGATCTGCAGGAGCGCGATGCCCACCGTGTTCACCGCGTACAGAACGCCCACCAGGGACTTCGACGCGCCCAGTTCCTGGGTGAGGTAGACCGGGAGGCTCACCGAAAGCACCATGTACCCGAAGGCGGTCGGCACGTTCAGCAGGGACAGGGCCATGAACGGGCGGTTGCGCGCCACCAGCCGGTAGCCGCCCTTGCGGGTGATCCGGGCACCAGCCGGCGGGGCCGCCCGGTCGGTGGGGATCGTCCGGATGAGCGCGGCGGCCACCAGATAGCCGACGGCCACGGAGAGGACGATCAGGTAGTACGCGGAGTCGCTGCGCAGCGCCAGCGCCGCACCCGCGAGGAGTCCGCCCACGCCCATGCCGGCGTTGCGCAGGCTGCGCTGTGCGGCGAGCAGCTTGTCCCGGTCGGTGCCGTGGGCGATCTCGGCCACGAAGGACTGGATGGCCGGCGGGAAGGACATGTCCCCCAGCCCGACCAGCAGAACCGCCGCGAACATGACCGTCGCGTTGTCCACGAACGGGTAGACGCAGAACCCGGCGGCGCGCACCACGTACCCGCCGATGACGACGGTACGGGCGCCGAACCGGTCGATGAGCATCCCGGCGGCCGGGTTGCTCACCAGGGCGACCACCGCGGCGGAGGTCATGATGACGCCGACCTGGGTGATCGGCAGCCCGGTGACGTGGTGGAAGTACAGCAGCGACAGCGGGAGGTACATGCCGCTGCCGGTGGCGTCGACCACCATCCCGACCATGTACCTGACGTGACTCGAAGGCTTCCTCACGGGGCACCCACGATGTCCGTCCCGGCCTGCACGCGGGCGCCGAGTTCACGCAGTCTGCGCTCGCACTCGACCCGGGTGGGCGCCGAGACCACCGCCGCGGTCAGGAAGTCCGCCGACCCCGAGGCGGGGGCGATCACCTGTCCCGGCTCGGCGAAGAGCCAGAAGCCCTCCACCCAGGAGTCCTCGGGCACCGCGGGCAGCGAGCGCACGAGGCCGGGCCGCTTCATCGTGAGCACCTGGCCGGACATGCACCGCGGCCGCAGCGGCGGCCCGTCGCCCGCGCCGTCCTCGTACCCGGGAAGCGGCAGGCCCGCTTCCGCGCGGGTCACGTACTCGGCGAGGTGGATGCCGAACAGCGTCAGGAACACCTCCCGGATCTTCGCGCCGCCGGACCGGCAGGCGATCTCGCACAGGACGAGCCGCCCGTCCGGGGTGTGGAAGACCTCCGCGTGGAACGCGTGGTCGCGCAGCCGGGAGTCCTGCGGCTTCAACGCCGCCAGGACCGTGTCCGTCAGCGCCAGCAGCCGGGGGGTGAGCGGGTCGTCGGTGTCGAGCGTCACGTCGACGCGCGGTCCGGGATCGGCCGCGAACGAGGACAGGTCGTACTGGTACTGCGAGGGCCAGGCCGCCACGACCCGGCCGCCGACCACCAGCCCGTCGATGTGGCACATCCGGCCCGGGACGAACGCCTCCAGCAGCACGTCCTCGCGCGGCGGCCCCGAGAACTCCTCCCGGACGCAGCCCGCGAGTTCGTCCTCGTCCCCGAGAATGCGCAGTCCTACGGAGTTGAACCCGGCCCGCTCCTTGAACACCAGCGGGAACCCGTGCCGGCCGGCGAAGTCATGGACGTCCCCCGCGGTGCGCGCCACGATGTGCGGGGCGACCTCCAGGCCGGCCCGCAGCGCGCGCTCCTTCATCAGGGCCTTGTCCCGGAACGGCCGGACGTCCGCGGTCCAGGCCCCCTCCAGGCCGAGGCGTTCGCGGAGTTCGGCGGCGCGCACCACATCCGCCTCGTGCAGGGCGACGACGTGGGTGGTGCCGTACTTCCCGGCCAGTGCCAGCGCCCGGGTCATGACGGCCGCGTCGTCGAAGTCGTCGAATATCTCCAGGTGGGTGTAGCCGAGGTCGCCCTCCGGCACGTCCTCGCCGGACAGCTCGATCTTGTCGCGGGCCGCCAGGACGACCACGTCGCCGGTGCGGCCGGCGAGCCAGTCCCGGTAGGGGAACGGCCCGAACGGGTTGCGGTGCAGAATGAGGACGCTCATGCCGACTCCACCGTCCGCTCCGTCACCCGCGCCACCTCGGCCAGGCCCGGCCGGCCGTCATCGCCCAGCACCCGCACCCTGATCGTGTCGGAGATGACCTCCGCCCCCCGCCGTACGGCCGCGGCCGTGTCGGGGCCCGCCACCGCCACCAGGCCGAGCCGGTCCCAGTTGTCCCGGACGGGACGGACGGTGTCACCGGGCCGGGCACTGATCCGTACGTCGATCACCCCGTCCTGGCGCAGCGCCTCCGCCACGCCGTCGACCGACTCCACCCGTCCGGGCTCCCCCACCAGGACCCGCACACTGGCCCCGGCCCGCGCCACCGGCCGGTCGGGCAGTTCGTCGGCCAGCCCGAACGGCCACCCGAGGGCGAGGGTCGTCAGGTCGATGCCGTACGCGCTGCTGACGAGGTCCGGAATGGCGTCGCCCGCGATCCGGTTGTGGCTCTCGATCACCCGGGGGCCCTTCTCGCCGATCCGTATCTCGGTGTGGGAGACGCCGTCCCGGTAGCCGATCAGGTCGAGGAAGCGGCTCACGCTCTCCCGTACCGTCTCCTGCGTGTCCTCACGCAGCCGGGCGGGCACCGCGTGGCCCAGTTCGGCGCAGTGGGCGGGGTCGGTGAACTTCTCGGTGATCGCCACGACGACATGGCGGCCCGCGAAACTGAAGGACTCCACGCTGTACTCGGGTCCGTCCAGGTACTCCTCCATGAGGAAGTCCTTCAGGACGAAGAGCGTCGTGACCCGGTCGGTCCGGGTGCCGGAGAGCTTGCGCACCTCGTCCCACACCCGGTCGATGTCCGCGGGACCCTCGACCCGGCGCACCCCGATGCTCGCGGTGGCGTCGGTCGGCTTGACGATGAACGGGTAGCCGTGGCGGCCGCCGAACAGGGCCAGGTCCTCGTGGTCGCGCAGCGGCGCCGAGCGGACCGCATCGGGTTCCAGGGCGGCGAAGTGACGGCGCATCACTCCCTTGTCGCGGAATCTCAGGGCGACTTCGTGTCCGGTGCCGCCGAGGCCGAACAGGTCGTTGACCGAAGCGGCCCCTTCGAGGCCCGGCTCGGTGAGGGAGAGCGCGGCGGCGAAGCCGGGCGCCTCGTGCAGTTCGCGGGCGACGGGCTCCACCAGGTCCCAGCGCGTGTAGTCCACGATCCGCACGAGATCGGCCAGCCGCTCCTGCTCCGGGGTGATCTTGGTGGGGTGCTGGAGCAGCAGGACGTGCAGGCCGAGCGCCTTGGCCTTGGTGACGGTCTCGTCGGTGGCGCCGACGAGCAACAGGGTCCGTTCGGGGTTCATCGGTCCGTTCCATTCTCGGGAAGGGGTGCAGGGGGGTGGGTGGCGGTGGCGGTCCGGGCTCCCGAGACCCGTACGCGTGCGCCTTTGGGCACGTCGTCCAGAACCAGCGACAGCGCGCCGATCAGGGCGTCGTCGCCGATGGTGATCGGCCCCAGCAGCGTGGCCCCGGCGCCCACCGTCACGCCGTTGCCGAGCCGGGGATGACGCCTGCCGGTGCCCGCCGGGTCCCGCTCGCGGTCCTGCCACCAGCCGGTGGAGCCGAGCGTGACCTGGTGGAACAGTGATACGTCGTCGCCGATGACGGCCGTCTCCCCGATCACCACGCCACAGCCGTGATCGATGAAGAAGCGGCGTCCGATCTGCGCGCCCGGGTGGATCTCGATACCGCCGGTGAGCACCCTGGTCACCAGGCAGACCAGCCGCGCGGAACGGTAATGGCGGTGCCGGTAGAGGTAGTTGCCCGTACGGTGCCCGACGAGCGCCATCGGGGTGGGATGCAGCAGCGCCTCGCTCCGGGAGCGGATCGAGGGATCACGGGCGACGACGACGTCCAGCGTCTCGCGCGCCCGGCGGCGCAGTCCTCGCGCGCTGCTCATCCGGCCGGCTCGGCCTCGGTCGGCCACCAACTGAGGTACCGCTCACCGGTGTCGGGGAAGACCGTCACGACGGTGGCGCCCGACAGGTCGTGGCGGCGGGCCAGTTCGGCGCAGCCGTACGCCGCCGCGCCCGAGGAGACGCCGACGAGGAGACCGCTGGTGGCGGCGATGGCACGGGTGGCGGCAGCGGCGTCCTTGTCGGAGACCATGATGACCTCGTCGATGAGGCTGGTGTCGGTGACCGGGCTGATGAAGCCGCCGTTGAGGCCGGGGATGCGGTGCGGGCCCGGCGGGCCTCCCGACAGCAGCGCCGAGCCCTCCGGCTCGACGGCGACGACCTTGAGGTCCGGATTGCGCTCGCGCAGGAAGCGGGCGATGCCGGTGAGGGTGCCGCCGGTGCCCACGGTGCACACCAGGTGGTCGACACGGCCGCCGGTGTCCCGCCAGATCTCGGGTCCGGTGGACTCGTAGTGGGCCCGCACGTTGTCGGGGTTCTCGTGCTGCCGTGCGTACCAGGACCCCGGTGTCCCCGCGTGCAGCTGCGCCGCACGCTCCACACACCCGGCGAAGCCGAGGGCGTGGTCGGTGAACTCGACCTCGGCGCCCAGCATCCGCAGGGTCAGGACACGCTCGGTGGAGGCGTTGTCGGGCAGCACGATCCGGCACGGGTAGCCGCGTGCGGCGGCCAGCGAGGCGAGCGCGATCCCCGTGTTGCCCGACGTCGACTCGATGACGGTCGCGCCGGGCCGCAGCGCACCGGATTCCTCGGCGGCCCGCATCATGAACAGCGCGACCCGGTCCTTGATGCTGGAGAGCGGGTTGGCCGCCTCCAGCTTCGCCAGTACGTCGGTGTCGGCGGGCAGTCCGTCGAGGCGCAGCTTCAGGAGCGGGGTGTCACCGATGAGGTCCGCCGCCGACCGGGCGACGCCGACGGCCGATGAGTTCGCCACGTTTTCCTCCGAAATCAGTTCTGCGCGACATGGATCAGCAGGGCGTCACGCACATGCGACAGGGCCTTCTCGCGCTCTTCCGGCGAGGAGGCGTTGATCAGGACGTGGCCCATCCGCTGGGACGAGGAGGTCAGCGGCAGCACGGTGTCGCCGACCCCCTTGCGCAGCCGGACCCGTACGACGTCCGGGTGTCCGAGCACCTCCGGGACCCCGGTGATCTCCGTGATCGTGCCGGGCGGGGCCGTCGGGAAGACGGTGGCGGACCAGGACGCCGGGCGGCTGTTCAGCACTCCGTCCAGGGGCATCCCCAGGGACAGCCGGAGTACGGCCTCGTACAGGTCGAAGCCGTACGCCAGACCGATCGCGTCCGGCAGGTAGTCGCCGGGCGTGCGCACCGCGATCTCGATCAGCACCGGGCCGCGCGCACCCACCTTGAACTCCAGGTGGACCAGGCCCGTGCGCATCCCGATCGCGTCGAGCACGGACCTGGTGAGGGAGGCGACCCGGTCCGCGAGCTCCGGCTCGAAGACATGGCCGACGCGGTGGCACAGCTCCACGAAGTACGGCGGGGCGGTGGTCTCCTTCGCGGTGACGTTCTCGAAGAGCACCTCGCCGTCCCGGACCAGCGCCTCCCAGCTGTACTCCGGTCCCTCGACGGCCTCTTCGACGAGCACCGCGCCCGCGCCGGAGCGGCGCGCGATGACATCCTCGACCGCCGCCTCGGTACGGACCAGCTCGACGCCCTCGCTGCCGGCCAGCGTCAGCGGCTTCACGACGACGGGCAGCCGTTCACGCATCCACGCGCGGGCCCGGTCGACGGAGGGGACCTGGAGATACTCCGGCTGCGGCACTCCGTACGCGCCGAACGTCGCCCGCTGCAACGCCTTGTTGCGGGAGATCACCGCCGCGTGGAGGGAGGGGCCGCGCAGACCCAGGCGGTCCTGGGCGAGCGCCGCCGAGATCACATGGGGCTCGGCGAAGGCCACCAGACCGTCCGGCCGCCGCTCGGCGACGGCCTCGGACACACCCCTGGCCCAGGATTCGTCCTGGCCGCCCTCGACGCGGTGGAAGCGCTCGGCGAGACCGGTCGGCCGGCTCTCCCAGGCGGCGGCCGACTCCACGGCGCTCACCCGCAGTCCGAGCCCGGCCGCCGCTTCGAGGTAGGGGCGGCCCATCGTGCCGATGCCGACGAGCAGCAGCTCCCTGGGGTCGTTCATGAGCTGAGTCCTTCTTCCACCAGGGGGGTGGCCCGCAGCGCGCGGGTCACGGGAGTGACCAGAACGGCGGCCAGGCCGAACACGACCGCGAGGCCCAGCCAGCCCGCCGGGCCCGCCGCGATCACCACGGAGGTGACGAGCGCGGGGCCGACGATGCGCTGGCCGGTGCCGCCCAGGCTGAAGACCGAGAGGTAGACGCCCTTGCGGTCCTCGGGGGCGTAGGCGTAGGAGAGCTCCCAGCCGCCCGTGGCCTGCCACATCTCGCCGAACGTCAGCAGCAGGCAGGCCACGACCAGGACCCCGGCCGCCGCCCACGCGGAGGCCGGCCCCTCGGCGGCCGCGAGCGCGACGCAGCACAGGACCATCGCGAGGCCGCCCAGACGCAGCGCGCGGGCCGCGCCGCCCACGGTCTCGGCCGCCCGCGCGATGGGGACCTGGAGCGCGATCGACATCAGGGTGTTGATCAGGATCAGGGCGGGCAGCAGTCCCGCCGGCATCGAGGTCGAGCCGATGGCCCAGAGCGGGATGCCCACCGCCAGGATCGTCACATGCAGGTTGAGCACGCCGTTCAGCCCGGTCAGCAGCAGATACCGCCAGTCCCGGAAGTCCTTGAGCGCCGCCAGCGGACCGACCTTGCGCTGGACCGCGTCGGCACCGCCGACGCGCAGCCGGGTGAGCATCAGCGCGGAGGCGACGAAGACGACGGCCGTGGTGAGGACGATGCTCCGGTAGGCCCAGATGCTGTCGGCCGCCAGCAGCGGCGCCGCGAGCAGCGCGCCCACGGAGAAGCCGACGTTGCGCACCGTACGGATGATCGCCATGGTGCGCGTGCGGTCGCTGCCGGCCACCGTCGCGGAGGCCACGGCCTGCGTCATCGGCTGGGTCGCGGCCTCCGCCGCGGCCAGGCAGCACGAGACGACCGTGAAGCCGACCGGACCGTGCACCAGGCACAGCGCGGCGAATCCGCCGGCCCGCCAGAGCTGGAGAACGATCAGGGTGCGCCGGGCGCCGAACCGGTCGGCCGCCGTACCGATCGGCACCGTCGTCAGGAAGCCGACGATGCCGGCGATGGCCAGTCCGGTGCCCACCTCGACGGGCGTCAGGCCCACCGAGCGGACGAAGAACACCGCGGAGGCGGCGAGGAACAGCCCGCTCCCGATCGCGTTGATCATGGAGATGACGGTGAAGGAGCGGCCCTCCGGCGTCGCGGGCACATAGTCCCGCCAGGTCACCCGCATCACCGGGACTCCCCCGTCCCCGGTTCCGTGGTGACGGCGATCAGCGCGGCGGCCCGCTCCGCGTTCCGTCCGGCCGCCGCGCCGTCCGCACCGGTGGCGATGACGAACCCGGCCCGCTCCCAGGAGCTGACGGTGGGCAGGACGGTCGCACCGGGGGCGACCGCGAGGTGGACGGCGTGCACCCCGTCGGCGGCTCGGGCCTCCGCCACGCCGGTGATCTCCCGGACCTGTCCGGGGGCCGCGGTGAGGAACCGTACGGCCGCGCCCTGCCGTGCGGGCACCGCCTCCACCTGGCCCCTGCCCTCCAGGACGTACAGCAGGTCGTCCAGGATGTCGGTGCCGTGGACGAGGTCGATCAGCACGGTGATGCCGCCGCCCGGGAGCCGGCCGGCGCACTCGACCAGATGCGGCCGGCCGTCCTGCACTATCCATTCCGAGTGCAGCACCCCGGAGCGGAAGTCCACGGCGCCGGCCAGCGTGACGAGCGCCCCGCGCAGCGCGTTGGCGGTCTCCTCGGGCAGGTCGGCGGGCACGGTGTGGCCCGTCTCGACGGGGTAGCGGGAATCCTGGACGGTCTTGGCGGTGATGTTGGTGAAGCCGACGACGCCCTCGTGCACCACGGCCTCGACGCTCACCTCCGGTCCGGACAGCAGCCGCTCCACCAGGAAGCGGTCGGTGCCCGGCTCCTTGGGGGCGCGCAGCGTCGGCTCGTCGGCGGTGACGCTGTGCGACCAGGCGGCGTTCACGTCGTCGTCCGGGCCGAGCAGCTGGACGCCCAGACCGGCCTGCCGGTTGGCCGGCTTCAGCACACACCGCCCGCCCTGGGCGGCCCGGAACGCGGCGACGTCCGAGGCGCTCCGGGCGACCTGCCAGGCGGGCTGGGCGATCGGGGCGCCGGTCAGGGCGGCCCGCAGCAGGCCCTTGTCCCGCAGGACCCCGGCGGCCTTGGGACCGGCTCCGGGCAGCCCCCACGCCTCGGCCAGCGCGGCGGCGGCCACCACCGCGTACTCCACGACGGGGACGACGGCCTTCACCCGTGGCGGCCGGGGCACGTGGGCGACGATCCGGTCGGGGCGCGACTCGTCCTGGCTGGGCGCGGCCAGCAGCGCGCCGACGCAGGCATGCCGGTCGGCGAGGTCCGCGAGGTCCCGGGCCGCGATGACCGCCGGCTCCTCCAGGACCAGCACCGAGTCCGCGGGCAGCCGCCCGTCGAGCTTGGCGAGCATCACCGGGCTGTAGCCGACCAGGACATGGGTGACGGTGTCCGGCGCCGTGGGGACGGTCTCGATGGTCAGCGCCCCGCGCACCCGCTCCTCCAGCGCGTCGAGCTCCTCGGCGGTCGGCGCGTCGATGAAGAACGAGACCGCCCGGTCCTCGGAGCTGCGCAGCGGGCCGAGCCGGGCGCCGCGGTCCTTGTGGACGAACACGGCCCGCAGCGTGGGCGGGTCGTCGTGCGCGCCCGGCTCGATACGCGGCCACAGTCCGCCGTCGCCGACCCAGGCGGGCTCGACGGCGAAGCCGTCCAGCACGACGTCCTTCAGGACACCGGGGACGTGCTCCGGATACACCTGACGGGCCACCCGGCGCGGGGCCGGATAGGCGGCGGGCTCGCCGAGGGCGGTCTTGAGGATCTCGGGTTCCAGCGGGGCGCCGGTGACCAGTTCGTACAGGACGCACAGTCCGTCCCCCGGCGTACGGGCGGCGACCTCCATGAGGTGGGCGCGCCCGGCGGAGTCGATGCGCCACTCGGCGTGCGCGATGCCGTCCCGGAACCCCAGGAGCTCCAGCATCCGCGCGTTCGCGTCCAGGAGCACCGCGTCGGCCTCGGGGCGGTCGCTGGGCACGGTGTGGGCCAGCTCGACGAAGGTGTGCGCGTGGGAGTCCGTGGTGTCCTTGCGGGTGGCGGAGGCGAAGACGACGGAGCCGTCCTGGACCAGGCTCTCCACCGAGTACTCCTGGCCGACGATCTTCTCCTCGATCAGCACGGTCTCGTACGGCGGGTAGGCGGCGAGCGCGGACCGCAGCTCGTCGGGGCCCCCGACGGTCACCACGCCCGAGCTGGAGTGGCGGCCCGCGGGCTTGACGACGGCCGGGTACGGCACGGTCCGCGCGTCGACGCCGTCGCTGTCCCCGCCCGCGACGACCAGCCAGGAAGGGCTGAACTCCGGCAGGTACCAGCGCTGGAGGTACTTGCTCCGGCAGGCACGGGTGGCGCGCAGCCCCGGGCTCGGCAGGCCGAGCGCGTCGGCCAGCAGCCCGGTCGGCTCGACCTGGGTCTCGCCCACCGCGTAGGCCCCGACGATGGTGTACGCCGCACGCCAGTGACGGCCCGCCGAGACGGCACCGGGCAGGTAGGAGTTCTCCCGGGCGACATCGCCGTCGACGAAGGCGATGTCGTCGATGGCGAAGGCGGGATGGGCCGGGTCCTTCATCGCCCGAAGGGCTTCCTCGCGCCAGGCGGACGGCGTGATCAGCAGGATTTTCAGGCCTCGGCGGGACAGCTCCGACAGGTACCGGGGCGCGCGGCACACCACGAGGAACGAGCCGGTGAGCAGGAACGCGTCCGGTCGTTCCGGGGAGGAGGCCGTCACCGCGGCTGAAGGCGTTGTGTTCATGTCGTCCTTGGTTTCCTCGTCGGTTCGCTGATCCGGCCGTCCAGCCGTGCGGTGAGGCCCGGTGGCCGCTCTCCGACCGTGCGAGCAGTCGGAAGGCGGCCACCGGGTCGCGGGGGCTCAGCCGAAGTTGAGCTTCCCTGTCCGGGTTCTCTTCAGCTCGAAGAAGTCCGGATAGCTCGCGAGGGCCCGCGCACCGTCGAAGATGCGCGCGGCCTCCTCACCCCGGGGGATCGAGTTGAGTACGGGCCCGAAGAAGGCCACCCCGTCGATGTGGATCGTGGGCGTGCCCACGTCCTCGCCGACCGGGTCCATGCCCTCGTGGTGGCTGCGTCGCAGCTCCTCGTCGTACTGCTCCGAGTCGGCCGCGCCCAGCAGTTCGGCCGGCAGGCCCACCTCGTCGAGCGCCTCGGCGGCGACGGCCCGGTAGTCCTTGTTCCCCCCGGGGTGGATCCTGGTCCCGAGGGCGGTGTAGAGGCCGCCCAGGACCTTCTCGCCGTGCTGCTCCGCGGCTGCGGTGCAGATGCGGTTCAACGCGAGCGAGTTGTCCACCAGCGTGCGGTACCACTCCGGCAGCTCACGGTTCTCGTTGAGCACGTACAGGCTCATCAGCCGGAAGCGCAGGTCCAGTTCGCGGTGCTGCTGGACTTCCAGGATCCACCGCGAGGTGATCCAGGCGAACGGGCAGGCCGGGTCGAAGTAGAAGTCGACCCGGGCGGGAGCGGTGGTGCCGGTGCTCACGCGCCGGCCTCCGCCGTGGCCTCCAGGTACGCGCTGTCGGCCTGCTGGACGTAGGAGGCGAGGTCCGCGTACTTCTCGCGCAGTTCGCGCTTGAGGACCTTGCCGGTGACGCCGACCGGGAAGTCCGCCTCGGTACGGGCGATCTCCAGGACGGCGAGCTTCGGGTGACCGGCCGCGTGCAGCGCCTCGTTGGCCCGCAGCAGCAGCTTCGCGGGTTCGCCCGAGCCCTGTGCGACGGTGACCACGGCGACCGGCAGGACCTTCTCGCCGCGGCGGCCGGCGATCACGGCGACGTCGCCGACCTCGGGCACCTCGTTGAGGATGACCTCCTCCATGAACACCGTGTAGCCGGTGCCCGCTTCGGTCACGATGGCGTCGGCGGCCCGGTCGACCAGGTAGTGGTCGCCCGCGGAGTCCCGGTAGGCCATGTCGCCCGGCAGCCAGTAGCCGGCCAGCTTGTAGCGGTAGGTGGTGTCGGAGTCCGCCCAGTACCCGGGGGTGATGGCCGGGCCCTTCGCGGCGAGGAAGCCGACCTCGTTGTCGTCGGCGAGGCTGCCGTCCTTGCGCAGGATGGCGACCTCGGCCACGCCGACGGGCTTGCCCGCGCAGCGGTCGTTGCGCTCGGTCTCCAGCGTGCGGACCTTGAGCAGCACGCCCCAGCCCAGCTCGGTGGTGCCCAGCCGGTCGAAGAACGCGGAGGGCTTCAGCTCCGGGCTGCGCAGCGCGAGGACCTTGGTGATGTGCGACTGGTGGACGGCGTCGCCGATGGAGGTCCACACCTGGACCGAGTCGAGCGAGCCGACGGGCAGGTCGAGGTTGGCGAGCTCGGCGTAACCGTGCGCGAAGGACATCACCGCGGTGGGCCGGTACTTCTCGACGGCGGCGGCCAGTGCGGTGCCGCTGCTGTCGCTCAGGGCGACGATCGGGGTGCCGCCGAGGACGGCGTACACGGTGTACGCGACGCAGCCCAGGTGGGACTGCGGCAGGGCGGTCATCATCAGGGCGCCGGGCTGCTCCGTGTGGTCGACCAGGCGGAACTTCGGTCCGGCCACGATCGACTGGTGGGTGTGCAGCGTCGGCTTCGGGCGGCCGGTGGTGCCGGAGGAGTGCAGGATGACGACCGGGTCCTCGTCGTGGTGGTTCCAGTACGAGGACTCCTCCAGCGTGGCGGCGGGCGGGGCGGGCAGCTCCTCCAGCGACTGCACCCAGCGCAGCGGCAGTTCACCGGTGTCGCCCAGGACGTCCAGCCGTGCCCGGTCGGCGTAGAGGCCGACCGGGGTGGTCTGCTCGATCAGCGACGTGGCGATCGCCCGCGGGGCGTTGGAGTTGATCAGCACCGCGACGGCGCCGATCTGGGCGAGCGCGTGGAAGTGCAGGGAGTAGGCGATCGAGTCCTCGAACCAGACCGCCACCCGGTCGCGGGTCTGCACTCCCTGCGCCAGGTACCAGGCCGACCACGCCTGGGCGAGGGCGTCGAACTCCCGCAGGCTGAAGTCCTGGCAGAGCTCACCGGTGGCCGTCGCGATGGGGCGGGAGGAGTGGATGAACCGCTCGTCGGGCCGCGGGTTGACGGCTGTCGCGGAGCGCAGCAGGTTGCCGCCGCCCACGGTGGCGTCGGCGGCGAGATCCGTCCGCTGCTGCGGGGTCAGGACGCTGGGGGCAAAACTGGTCACGTGTACACCTTCCAAAGCACGCATGGGTGATGAAGCCGGGGCTGGGCCGGCTCAGATATGGGTGAAGAGCCGGGCGCAGGTGTCCCGGTGGTGGGCGAGGTCGTCGCCCAGGTAGTCGCGCAGTTCGGTGAGGACCTCGGCGAACCCGGCCTCGGAGTCCGCCTCGACCACCGCGGCGAGCCGGTGGAGGCCTTCGGCGAGCGCCTTGCGCGCCGCCGGCGCCTCGGGATTGGCGGCCTGCACGTCCCAGTAGACCTCCGGGGTTCCGGAGGCGATCCGGGCGAGCACGGCCAGCAGGGTGTTCATCGGCGGCGGGGCGATCTCGCGCAGCCCGGCGGCGGGGACGCCGAGTCCCGCGAGGGCCAGCCCGAAGCCGAGGACGGCGGCGTGGGGCAGCACCTGTGCGGCGCCGACCAGCCGGTCGTGCTCGGCCGCGCCGACCCGTACGACCGAGGAGCCCCAGTCCTCGACGAGGAGCAGGAACTCCGCCACGCGCGGGCCGTCGTTGACCGTGACGGCCGCCACGGGCCGCCCCGGGAAGCCGAGGGAGGGCGCGAACATGGGGTTCACGCTCACGGCCTGGACCCCCGGCGCGTGGGTGCGGACGGCTTCGGCGATGGGCTGTTTGACCGACAGGGTGTCCACGAGCAGGGTGCCGGGGCGCAACGCGCCGGCCAGCCCGGGGACCGCCGCCAGGGCCACCGCGTCCGGCAGGGCGAGCACGACGGCGTCGGCCCGCTCCAGCTCGGCGGCGAGCCCCGGGCCGATGTCCGTCACATCCCCGTGGATCCGGCGGACCCGCTCGTCGGACGGGGTGGCGGCGGCACGGTCCACGACGGTGACCGCCACCCCGCTCTCCAGGAGCCGTTCGGTGAACAGGGCGCCGACCGCGCCCGCCCCGCCGACGACGACAGCACGCCGGATCACCGGTCGCCTCCCCGCCCGTCCGGGGGCGTCGCGGAGGTCAGCGCCGTCGCGAGGACCGCCGTCACCACCGCCCGGGACTTCACGACCGTCTCCTCGAACTCCTCCTCGGGGTCCGACAGGGCGATGATCGCGCCGCCGACGCCGAAGCTGAGCTGGTCCTCGGTGGCGACCAGGGTGCGGATGACGATGTTCAGGTCCGTCGCGCCGCTGAGCGAGAACCAGCCGATCGACCCGGAGTAGACCCCGCGCGGCCCCTCTTCGAGCCGGTCGATGATCTCCGTCGTACGCAGCTTGGGGGCACCGGTCATGGACCCGCCGGGGAACGCCGCGCGGACGCAGGAGACCGCCGACTCCTCGGGCCGCAGGGTGCCGCGGATCGTGGACACCAACTGGTGCACGGGCGCGTAGGTCTCGACGTGGAAGAGCCGCGGCACATGCACCGAGCCGACCTCGCAGACCGTGTTGAGGTCGTTGCGGATCAGGTCCACGATCATCAGGTTCTCGGCGCGGTCCTTCTCGTGGCCGAGGAGGTCCTGGCGCAGCGCCTCGTCCTCGGCGGGCGTCGCGCCCCGCGGCCGGGTGCCTTTGATCGGCTTGGATTCGGCGACCCCGTCCGTGCCCACGGTGAGGAACCGCTCGGGCGAGGCGCTGAGGACCGCCACCCCCGGGTAGTCGAGCAGCGCCGCGTAGGGGACGGGGCTGATGCGGCGCAGCCGGGAGTAGGTGCGCAGCGGGTCGATCCGGGCCTTGAGCGTGACCGAGTTGGTCAGGCACACCTCGTACGTCTCGCCCTGCCGGATCTCCTCCAGGCTCTCGGCGATCCGCTCCAGGTAGGCGTCCTTGCCGTGGCGCGGCACGACGGTTCCCTCGGCGGCGGGATCGGTCATGCCCACGCCGGCGAACGGCAGCGGCTCGGGCTCCTCGGCCGGCGGCAGGCGCAGCAGCCGGGCCTCGGTCTCCGTCATCCACCGCTGGGCCTCGGTGTCGTCGCCCAGGGAGAGCGCGAGGAGGTAGCTGTCGCCCTCGACGTGGTCGACGACCAGCATCCGGTCCGCGAACAGGAAGGCGGCGTCGGGGGTCTCGGACTTGTGCACGGCACCGCAGCCGGTCTCGGCCTTCATCTCGTAACCGAGGTAGCCGACATAGCCGAGGTTGAACTCGAAGGGCAGGCCTTCGGGGACCGGCACCTCACGCGCCCTCAGCTGTGCGTCGAGGTAGTCGAAGAAGCTCTGCTCGACGATCTCCTCGCTCCGGCCGGCCCGGCCGGGGGCGGTGACCGTGACGACGCCGTCGCTGGTCCGGTAGGTGAGGTACTCGGCCAGCGGGCCGGATCCGTCGCCGAGGAAGGAGAACCGGGACAGGCCCTCGATGACGTTCGAGCTGTCCAGCCAGAAGCTGTGGTCGGCGGCGGCGAACAGCTCCCGGTAGGCGGCCTCCGTGTCGGGCCGTACGGAGACCTTGCGTACGTGCACGGTGTAGGCGGTCCTCCGCTCCCGGGTCCGGCCGTGGGCGAGGGCCAGGTCCCGGAAGTTGGCGAGCAGTTCGCGGCCGTACTGGCTGCTGATGGACTCGGGGTGGAACTGCACGCCCCAGATGGGGCGGGAGCGGTGCCGCACCCCCATGACGACGCCCTCCTCCGTGCGGGCGGTGACTTCCAGTTCGTCGGGGACCTCGGTGGCGGCCAGCGAGTGGTAGCGCACCACCTCGTACGGGGAGGGCAGGCCCGCGAAGATGCCCTCACCCGTGTGGAACGCCTGGGAGACCCTGCCGTGGACCGGCTCGGGGGCGAGCCCGACCCGGCCCCCGAAGAGGTGGGTGATGCCCTGGTGGCCGAGGCAGACGCCGAGCACCGGCAGCCCGCTGTCCAGGATGGCTCGGGCGCTGATCCCGAAGTCACGTTCCCGGTCGGGCCGGCCGGGGCCGGGCGAGATGACGACCGCGTCGAATTCCTCGAAGCGGAGGTCCGACCAGTCGGCCCCGTTGCGGACGACCACCGGCGGGCGGCCGTTCACCTCGCCGAGAAGCTGGTAGAGGTTGTAGGTGAAGGAGTCGTAGTTGTCGATCAGCAGGGTTCTCATGCGGGGTCCCCCATGACGAGATCCTCGACACGACAGGTCTCCTCGATGATCAGCTCGTACAGCCGCCGGAGGAATTCCTGACTGATCCCGTGCTGATCGCCGAACCGGGCTGCGCGCTCCTGGACGATGCCGATGCGATGCGGCTGCATCATCGGGACATGGTGCTCTCGCTTGAAGTGGCCGATCTCCACGCACAGTTCAATACGGGCACGTAGTTCCTGAAGGAGGCGCTCGTCGATCGCGTCGAGCTGTGCCCGAAGGTCTTCGATCGTCGCTTCTGACGCCGGATGTCTTTCCAGCATTTTTGGACCCTCTCCCCGGATATTCCGCTCCCCTCGATTTTGCCCGGACAGCCCGCCGCTCCGCCATGACTTTCATGGCTCGGGTCACCGCACTGCACATAATTCAGGGGTCGAGATACAGCGACAAAACGGTGCATACCGGCGCAGATATCGAGGGCCGGCGATCGAATGCCGGGGCGGTCGCAAGCACAGGACCAGGTGCCCGATCCATCAAACAGCTACCCCTGTTGCCAAATGCAGATTCCTGATCGCATACTCTCCAGCATTACGGCAGCGGGCAGACGCATGGCCATGGGGGGAAACACGATGGAAGGCCCGATTATCGTGGAGAGATGCCTGACGGACCTGCTGATCGAACAGGCGAGGAAGCGGCCGGACGACATCGCCGTCCGGCACGGGGACGACAGCCTGACTTACCGCGAAATGGTCGCCGACAGCGTTGATCTGGCCCACCATCTCAGGCATCTCGGGACGGAGACGGACGACCGTGTGGGTGTCCTGGTCGATCCGTCACTCGATCTCGCGATAGGCATCTGGGGTGTGCTCTTCGCCGGATCCGCCTATCTTCCGCTGTCGCCCGATTATCCGGATGAACGCCTCCGGTACATGCTGGAGGACGCCGGAGTCAGGGTCGTCTTCTGTCAGGAATCACTGCGGAGCCGCCTTGAGGATATAGCTCCCCCTCATGTGGTGATCACGACACCGGAGGATGCGGCGGAATACCGTAAGGCCAACTCCGGCGCAACACAGAACGCTCCTCTTGAGAATCCTGATCCGCAGAACCTCGCCTACATCATCTACACCTCGGGATCCACCGGAAAACCCAAGGGCGTGATGATCGAGCACCGCAGCATCGCGCACCAGATGAAATGGCTCCAGCACACCTACCACCTCGACTCCACGAGCGTCGTGCTCCAGAAGACCCCGATGAGTTTCGACGCGGCACAGTGGGAGATCCTGGCCCCTTCCTGCGGCAGCACGGTCATCTTCGGAGCACCGGGAATCCACCGCGATCCGCATCTGCTCGTCCAGACCGTGATCCGCGAACAGATCACCACGGTCCAGTGCGTCCCCACATTGCTGCAAGCACTCGTCGACACCGACGAACTGCACCGGTGCGGATCGCTGACGCATGTGTTCAGCGGCGGCGAAGCCCTTTCCCGCAGTCTCGCACGGCAGTGCACGGAAATCCTGCCGGACTGTACCGTCGTCAATATCTACGGACCGACCGAGTGCACCATCAACACCTCGGCCCACACCGTCGATCCGGCGGCCCTCGGTGACGGCCCGCTGTCCGTTCCCATCGGCACCCCCGTGGCCGGGCTGCGACACCACGTCCTGGACGCCCACCGCCGGCCCGTGAAGCCCGGTGAGACGGGCGAGCTGTACATCAGCGGCATCCAGCTGGCCCGCGGTTACCTGCACCGCCCGGAGCTCACGGCGGACCGCTTCGTGACCAGCCCCTTCGGGGACCCCGCCCCCCACGACCGGCTCTACCGCACGGGCGACCTGGCGTACGGGAACCCGGACGGCACCCTGCAGTTCGCGGGACGGGCGGACAACCAGGTCAAGCTGCGCGGCTTCCGCATCGAGCTGGACGAGATACGCCTGGCCATCGAGGCCCACGACTGGGTGAAGAACGCGGCGGTCCTGGTCCGCGACGACCCGCACACCGGATTCCAGAACCTCGTCGCCTGCATCGAACTCAGCCCCCGCGAAGCGGCGTTGATGGACCAGGGCAACCACGACGCGCATCACCTGTCCAAGGAGTCCAAGGTCCAGGTCAGGGCCCAGCTGTCGAGCCCCGGGGTCCGGGACCTCACGGAGGCGGCCGGGGCGGCCATCGCCCTCCCCGGCGCCACGGCCACACCGCAGCAGCGCCGCCGCGCCTTCGCCCGGAAGACGTACCGCTTCTACGACGGCGGACGCGTCGGCTCGAAGGACCTGCTGGCGGCCCTGGGACGCCGCGTGGAAGGCGCCGCACCGCGCGCCCCCGAAGAGATCACACTCGACGAACTCGGCCGGCTGCTCCGCGACTTCGGCCAGTTCCACAGCCACGAGCGGCTGCTGCCGAAGTACGCCTACGCATCACCCGGATCGCTCTACGCGGCACAGCTCCACCTGGAGGCCGTGGGAATCGACGGCCTTCCCCCGGGGTCCTACTACTACCACCCCGTCCACCACGAGCTGTATCCGGTCCGGGCGGCCGAGGCCGGGGCACCGCCCGGCATCCGCCTGCACTTCATCGGCCGCAGACGGGCGATCGAGCCCGTCTACCGGAACAACATCCGCGAGGTCCTGGAGATCGAAGCCGGCCACATGGTCGGCCTGTTCGACGAACTCCTGCCCGCCCACGGCCTCGCCGCCGTCCCCGCGGCCCACGATCCCGGCCTGCGGGAACAGCTGAAGTGCGCGCCCGACGACTACTACCTGGGCAGCTTCGCCCTGGCCCCCCGGAACGCGGAACCCGGGCCCCGTGAGGACGCGGCCGACATCTACGTCCAGTTCCACCCGGGCGGCGGGGCCGACCTCCCCGCCGGTCAGTACCTGTACGTGGACGGACGGCTGGAGCGGGTCAGTGACGAACTGGTCCTCAAACGCCATGTCATCGCCATCAACCAGGCGGTGTACGAGCGGGCCGGGTTCGGCATCACGGTCATCAGCCGGACCGGCCAGGAGCACCGCAGCTACCTGGACCTGGGCCGAAGGCTCCAGCACCTGATGCTGAACACGGGCAACCTCGGCTTCATGTCGTCCGGTTACAGCTCACGTACCGGCAACGACCTCCCGGCGGCCCGGCGGATGACCGACATCCTCCGCACCGCCGGACGGCCGGCCGGACCCTCGTACTTCTTCGTGGGCGGCGCGGTGAGCGACGAACAGCTCGCCCACGAGGGCATGAACGAGGACACCGTCCATATGAAGGGTCCGGCGGAGCTGGTCAAGGAGGACCTGGCGGGCCTCCTGCCCGAGTTCATGCTGCCCAACAGGATCCTGGTCATGGACCGGCTGCCGCACACCGCCAACGGAAAGATCGACCACAAGGCCCTGGAAGCGCACGTCGACCGGACCGCGAGCACGGGCAGCCGCCGGGTCGTCCCCCCGCGCACGAAGACCGAATCAAGGATCTGCGACCTGTGGAAGGCGGCGATGAAACGCGATGTCGTCTCCGTCCGGGACGACTTCTTCGCCTGCGGGGGCAACTCCCTCATCGCGGTCACCCTGGTGCACCGGATCAACCGCGCGTTCGGCCGCTCCCTCCCGCTCCAGGTGATCTTCGAAGCCCCGACGGTGGAACAGCTGGCCGAACGCCTCGACGCCACCGGCGTCACCGTCTCGTCCCGGCTGATCCCGCTGAGCAGCGAAGGCTCCGCACCGCCGGTCTTCTGCTGGCCGGGGCTGGGCGGCTACCCGATGAACCTTCGCCTGCTGGCGGACCGGACCGCCGGGGACCGCCCGTTCCACGGCGTCCAGTCCCACGGGATCAACAGCGGCGAGACGCCGTACCCCGGCATCGAGGAGATGGCCCGCGCCGACATCGAGGAACTGCGCCGGGTCCAGCCCAACGGCCCCTACACGCTGTGGGGTTACTCCTTCGGCGCCCGTGTCGCCTTCGAGGCGGCCCGGCAGCTGGAGCGGTCGGGCGCCCGGGTGGAACAGCTGTTCCTGCTGGCGCCGGGGTCGCCGCGCCTCCCCGGCGGGAACACCCGGCCCCGGGCCGCCGACTTCACCCGCCCGGACTTCGTCACCCTCCTCCTCTCCGTCTTCGCCGGCACCACCGGCGGCCCGCTCCTGGACGCCTGCCTGCGGGCCACCCACGACGCGCGGAGTTTCACGGAGTTCGTGATCCGCCGGTTTCCACAGCTCGACCCGGGACTGATCCGCCGGGTGATCGCGGTGGTGTGCCTCACCCACGGCCTCCCGGACGACGTCACCGGTCCCGGCCGACGCCCCCTGCGAGCGCCCGTGACGGTCTTCACGGCCCGTGGCGACGCCCCCTCCTTCATCGAACGCGCTCCCGCCCAGGTGTCCACCGCCCCCGTGGTGGTCCGCCTGGAAGCGGACCACTACGAGGTGCTCCGGGACCCGGGCGTCGACGAACTCGCCAAGGCCGTCCTGCGCGAGACCACCCGACAGACAAGGAACTGATATGCCGCACCTGTCCATCAAGCACTTCCCGAAGTCCCTCGCACCCGACCAGCGGGCCCGGCTGGCCGAGGCGCTGACGGCGGCGGTCCAGGAAGCCTTCGGCTGCGACGAAGGCGTCGTCTCCATCGCTCTGCACCCCGTCGCCCCCGAGCTCTGGGACGAACAGGTCTACCGCCCCGAGATCACGGACGGCCGGGACGCCTTGATCAAGACACCCGCCTACTGACCGGAAGGCGTCAGAGGTACGCGGCGTACGCGTCCAGCGTCCGCGGGACCTCCGCCTCGCCCGCCTGTACGGAGCCGAACCCGCCCTCGTAGCCGGTGGGTTCGAAGGTATGCCGCGCGACAACGAAATCCGAGACCGTCGCCACAGGCCGGTACTCTCCCGTGCGACCCGCGCTCCGGTGACACGGTCACGGAGCGACACCAGGGACGATGCACGCGTAACGGAATCCGGACGGAGAGGAACCGCGATGGGACCGGGATCAGGACCGGGCTCGGGGCTGGGCTCGGGGCTGGGGCTGGGGCACTTCCTGCTGCCCGCGGGCGGCGCACTGAGTCTGACCGGGGTCATCACCGGCAACGGCACGCTGATCAGCCTGAGCTGGATCATGTGGGTGCTCGGGATCCTTCTGCTGTTCCGGAACCGTTCCCGCCGCCCCGCCGATCCCCGGCGGCTCGCGGCGGCGGCCGCCGCCGGGGACGCGCGGGCCGTGCGGGGGCTGCGGGCGCTCGCTCTGACCGCGCGGGCCCAGGGGCGCCCCGACACGGCCGAGCGGCTGCTGCGGCAGGCGGTGAAGGCCGGCGACGTGGAGTCGATGTGGGAGCTGGGCCGCCTGGTCGAGCAGCGCGAGGGGCTGGCGGAGGCGGAGCCGTGGTTCCGGATGGCGGCGGAGGGCGGCCACGCGGTGGCCAAGCGGCTGTTCCGGCCGGGCGGCGCACTGCACCCGGACGGGCCGGGCCCGCAGCCGTGACGCCTGCGCACCCGGCGGGGCGGCCCCTCCCCCGCAGGGCCGTCCGCCCGCCTCCCGGGCGGTGCGCCGTCACACGAGTGCGAGCGCGGCCGCCCTCGTCAGGAACGCGAGCCGGGCCGTCTTCTCCGGCTTCACGATCTCCGGGCCCAGCTCGAAGCCGACCCGGACCATCCGGGCGAGGGCCTTCTCGTTGCGGGCGTCGGGCTCGACGACGACCCGCAGGTGGGCCGGGTCGCTGAAGACATGGCCGACGAACGCGGTGAGGAGGGCGTCCGTGTACCCCTTCACCGCCCCGTCGGCGGGCGCGATCAGCAGGTGGATGCCGAAGTCGCCGGGCTGTACGTCGTAGCACTCGCCGACCGGGTCGGCGTCCGGCTCGTACGTCTGGAAGAGCGCGGCCGGGACGCCGTCGCGCAGGGCGAGGTAGGCGTGGTGGGTGGGGAGCGAGTCGACGAACTCGTAGATCTCCAGGACCTGTTCACGGGTGTGGCCGCTCATGCCCCAGAAGCGGGCCCGCTCCTCGGTGACCCAGCCGTGCAGCAGGTCCAGGTCGGCCGCGGGGTCGACGGGCACCAGCCGCACCGTCCCGAAGCCCTCGATCTTCTGCTCGTGGACGGCGGCGCGGAGGGCCGGCGCGGATTCGGCGGCCGGCTCGGCGGCGGACAGGTTGGGCTCGGCGGCCGGCGCGGCAGGCGCGGTGGCGGATACGGCGGGTTCGGCGGTGGGCATGGCGGGGTTCTCCTCCGGGTGGCGGGTCGTGCGGTGCAGCAGATTCCAGTCGGTGACGACCTGGGCCAGCGCCCCCTGGGCCCACAGGGGCGTCTGGTCGCGGTGGTGGGCGGATCCGGGGACTCCGGACGCGCCGAACGGGACCACCCACCGGCTGTCCTCGCGGCGGGCCAGGTCCCAGACGTACCGGGCGGCCGGGCCCCGGGCGAACAGGTCGGTGACCCCGGGGACGCTGGAGGTGGACAGCACGCAGTCGTGGTCGCCCGCGAGCCCCGGCCGGATCGCGTCCTCGTCCGGCGCGAGGTCCGGCAGGGCCTGCCAGGGGGACAGCCGGTGCAGCTCGCCCCACGGGCCCGGCGGGGTCTCATCGGCCCCTGCGGCGACGGCTTCGGCCGAGGCCGCGACCAGCGCCAACCGGTCCTCGTACGGCAGGAGTCCGACGGTGAGCAGGCTCTCCAGGGCGTAGCCGATGCGGGGGACGGCGGCGAGCCAGGGGCGGAAGAGTGCCGGGTAGGCGGCCGAGCGCCACGGGTCGTCCGCCCCTGTGACGCCCTTCAGCGCGGGGTGGCCGGCCAGCCGGTGGACGACGTCGGCGCGGAGGCGGGCGTAGAGGGTCGCGTCGGTGCTGTCCGCGTCCATGTGGCGGTCCCAGCGCAGCAGCCGGTCCCGGAGGCGTCCCGCGGCGGGCCCCAGGCCGGGGGACCGGGCCAGCAGGGACAGCAGCGGGCGGGACGAGGCGAGGCGGGTGTCGGTGTGGACGCCGGCCATGGCGTCGGGCGACCAGTCCGTGCGGGCGCCGAGCAGCTCCCGTATCCGGTGGGCCCGGTGCGGGGGTGCGAACTCCACGCCGAGCGGAGCGGCGAGGCCACGCTCGTTGGCCATCACGGCGATCCCGCCGGGGCCGTCCACCTCGGTACGGGGCAGGGGGGCCGCCTCGTCCTCGCGCCAGGCGTACGCGGGGTCCTCGGCCGGGACGACCCGCAGCCGGTTGACGTACGGGCGCACCGGGACGTGTCCGGCGACCCGGTGCAGCGTGCCCCCGGCGGTGTCGGCGGCCAGGACCACGTTGACGGGCTCGACCCAGCGGTCGAGGACGGTGTCGAGGTCGGCGACCGTACGGGCCCGGAGCAGCGCGGGCAGCGCCTCGAACCCGAGCTCGCCGGTGACGCGGGCCGGGTGGCGCAGGCTGATGACGGGGGCGTCGGAGGCGGCCTCGGCGCCCTCCTCCGCTCCGGCCGCCCCACCGATGATCACCGGCCCCCGGTCGGTCTCGATCACCTCGACCGTCTCCGGGGCCGCGCCCGCCACCTCGATCGTCTCGGTGTGGGCATGGGCCCGGTACCAGCCGTCCGGGCCGAGCGCCTCCACCCCGCCGTCCGGGGTGCGGCGCACCTGTTCCCGGTACAGGTCCTGGTAGTCGGCCATGGCGTTGGTGATCGCCCAGGCGACGCCGCCGGTGTGCCCGAAGTGGGCGATGCCGGGGACGCCGGGGACCGCGAGGCCGACGACGTCGTACTCGGGGCAGGCCAGCCGGATCTGCTGGTAGACGCCGGGATCCTCGATGAAGCGGTGCGGGTCGCCCGCGAGGAGCGGGGCGCCGCCGGCCGTACGGACGCCGGTGAGCAGCCAGCCGTTGCTGCCCGAGGTGCCGGGGCCGTCGGTCGCGAAGAGGGTCATCCGGTCCTCGCCGAGCCGGCGGGCGACCTCTTCGCGCCAGAGTTTGGTCGGGAACCCCGCGAACAGGATGTGCGTGGTGAGCCAGACGCCGAGCGGGGTCCAGGGCTCCCAGCGGCCGGGGGCGAGGCCCACCGAGGCGAACTCCGGCGCGTGGGCGGCCCCTTCGGGGAGGCCCTCGTTGACGCCTTCGACGTACGCGCGCACCCAGTCGGCGGTCTCCGGCGCGAGGCGGTCGAAGCAGCGGCGGGCGGTGTCGGCGATCCGGGCCCGCCGGACGAACCGGTCCCAGTCGACGGCTTCCGCACCGAGGTGGGACGCGGAGGTGCCGAGCACCCGGTGCCGCTCGGTCTCCAGTTGCCAGGCCCGGTCGAGGGCGGTGGTGTGACCCTGGGCGCGCGCCAGCGTGAGGGCGTCGGCGGCCCGCAGGTGGGGAATCCCCCAGCCGTCCCGGAACAGCTCGAAGCCGTCACCCGACGCGGGGCCTTGTACCGGGTCCGGTGCCGGGTCCGATGCCGGGTCCGATGCCGGATCCGGGTCCGGTGCCTGCTCCTGCGCCGGTGCCGGACTACCGTCCGCGCCTCCTGCATGCCCCTCGTCAGGCCTCTCGTCCCGAGTCTCACGGTCGACATCGGCGGTCATCGCTGGCCCATCCCCACTTCCGGTGCTTTTCGGCCACTCCCCTGTCCTTGAAATTTAGGTTAGCCTAACCAAATCGATCCTTTGGGCAGTGGGCCGGGGCACCGGGCGAGGCAGGAGATACCGTGGGGCATGGCTGGGAAGGCGTCGTTCTCAAACTGTTCCGGGGGCGTGACTTCACGTTCACGGTGACCGGCGCGGAACAGGTGACCGACCGCTTCCGTCGGGTGCACATGACCGATGGCGGGCTGCTCGCCGCGACCGGCGGGGCCCACCCGACGATGTGGGTGCGGCTGTGGTTCGAGAACAACGGCAAGCCGCATCAGCGCGGCTACACCCTGGTCGACCCGGACCCGGAGGCCGGCACCTTCAGTCTGGAATTCGCCCTGCACGAAGGGGCCGCGTGCACCTGGGCGCGGGAGGCGAAGGCCGGCGACACGATCGACGCGACGCTTCAGGGCACCGGTTTCACCCTGCCCGACCCGGCACCCTCACGGCTCTTCCTGATCGGTGACGCGGCCGCGCTCCCGGCGATCAACTCCCTGCTGGAGGCGATCCCGGAGACCCCGGCGACCATCTGGTTCGAGACGTCCCACGAGGACGACCGGAAACTGCCGTTCCGGCTCGACGAGGCCCACCACACCCTGCACCACGTGGAGCGCCGCGAGGCGGGCGCTCATCTGGTCTCCGAGGTGAAGGCGGCCCTGCCGGAGCTGCTGGGCGCGGACCATTCGGACGCGTACGTCTGGGTCGCCTGCGACACGTCGACCACCCGGACCCTGTCGGCGTACCTCCGCAAGGAGCTGGGCCTGCCCAAGGACCGGGTGAACGCGCTGGGTTACTGGCGCCCGTAGCCGGTGAAGGACCGCCGTACCGGAGACCTCAGTCCTCGACCACGAGGGCCGGGGTCTCCTTCGTCAGGACCTCGCCCCGGAAGAACGCCGGGCTGCGGCGCTCCATCGCGGCCATCAGCACCACGCCCAGAAGCAGCAGCCCCACCCCGATGACGAAGACCGAGCCGACGCCGAGGACCGAGGAGCCGGATCCGTACGCCGGGTCCCACATGTCGTAGAGGGTCTTGGCGAAGACGGCGGCGAGCAGGATGCCGCCGACGACCGGGAAGAGGCCCTTGAAGACCAGGTCGCGGCCGGAGCGGGTCAGTTCGGCACGGAAGTACCAGGCGCAGGCGAAGGCGGTCAGCGCGTAGTAGAAGCAGATCATGAGGCCGAGCGCGTAGATGGTGTCGATCAGCACATGCTCGCTGACCAGCGTCATCACGGTGTAGAAGACGCCGGTCCCGATGCCCGCCACGACCGTCGCCCGACCGGGCGTCCTGAAGCGGGGGTGGACCTTCGCGTACGAGGCGGGCATCGCCTCGTACGTCGACATCGCGAGGACCGTGCGGGCCACCGGGATGAACGTGGTCTGGAGGCTGGCGGCGGCCGAGGCGAGGACGGCGACGAAGAGCAGCACGCCGAGCCCGGAGCCCATGACCGGTCCGGCGAGGGCGGCGAAGACGTTCTCGCCGGTCTCCGGGTTGGCGAGGCCGAGCCCGGTGGTGCCGGAGCCGACGGCCATCTGGGCGGCGACAGCGGTGGCCAGGTAGGCGCCGACCAGGACGATCATGGCGACGAGCGCGGCGCGGCCGGGGGTCTTCTCGCTGCCGGTGGTCTCCTCGTTGGCGGTCAGGCAGGCGTCCCAGCCCCAGAACATGAAGATGGAGAGGGAGAGACCGGCCGTGAAGGCCGCGAAGGACTGGACGGCGAACGGGTTCAGCCAGGACCAGGAGAAGTCGAGCGAGGTGGCGAAGTCCGCGCCGCCGCTGCCCGACTTGCTCAGGGCCATCGCCACGAACAGCGCGAGCACGGCGAGTTGCAGCCCGACCAGGGTGTACTGGATGCCCTTGGTGGCGGTCATCCCCCGGTAGCTGATGGCGGTGGCGACGGCGACGAGGACGAGGCAGGTGCCGATGTGTATCAGCTTGTTGTCGTCCAGGGCGGCGACCGAGGGGCTGCCCGTGACCTCACCCGCCAGCAGCCAGAAGAACGAGGTGGCGACGCCCGCCAGGTTGGACAGGACGATGATCGTCGCGATGACCAGGCCCCAGCCGCACATCCAGCCGACGCGCGGGCCGAACGCCTTCACCGTCCAGGTGAAGGAGGTGCCACAGTCCGGCATCGCCCGGTTCAGCTCGCGGTAGGCGAAGGCCACCAGCAGCATCGGCAGGAACCCGGCCAGGAAGACGGCGGGCATCTGCACGCCGACCTCTCCGGCGGTGGAGCCGAGGGTGGAGGTCAGGCAGTAGACGGGGGCGACGGTGGAGACGCCGATGACGGCACTGCCCATGAGGCCGACGGAGTTCCCGCCGAGCCCCTTGCCCCGTACGCCACCACGGCCGTCACCGCCGTCGGCCGGGGTGCCGCCCCGTACCGTGTCTCCGGCCTGTGGCCGCGCGTCCAGCTGAGTCATGAGAAGGACGCTATGCGCTGCGATATCCACATCCGGAGCGCGAGACTCCAACGTCTCGCCCTTGGATGCATCGACCAACTCCCCCTGAATTCATCATCAATTCAAGGTCATGTTGATGAAGAGCCTTGAAATGCATGCCACCCAGCCGAACGGGGCGACGTACGGTAATCGCAGCACTGTCCGTTTTGTGACGGTTCAAAATTTTCCCGCGCCGGGTGGACGTGACCTCAGCCCGGCCAGACGATCGCCTGCGTCTCGCTGTAGGCGTGCAGCGCGTACGAGCCCACGTCCCGGCCCACCCCGCTCTTCTTGAACCCGCCGAACGGGGCCTCCATGTTCCGCCCGACCGTGTTGACACCCACCCCGCCCGCGCGCAGTTGCCGGGCGAGGCGGAAGGCGCGGGCCACATCGCCGGACCACACGTAGTCGATGAGGCCGTAGTCGCTGTCGTTGGCCAGCGCGACGGCCTCCTCCTCGTCGTCGAAGGGGACGACCACGACGACCGGCCCGAAGATCTCCTCGCGGACGACCCGCATGTCCTGGGTGCAGTCGGCGAGGAGGGTGGGGGCCACGTAGAAGCCCCGGTCCGGACGGCCGGGCCGGACGCCGCCCGTGACGACCCGCGCCCCCTCCTTCCGGCCCAGCTCGACGTACGCCTCGACGCGGTCGCGGTGGGCGGCGGAGATGACCGGGCCGACCACGGTGGCCCGGTCGGCGGGGTCCCCGACGGTGAGGCGGTTCGCGTACGCGGCCAGCGCGGCGATCAGCTCGTCCTGGCGGGACCGGTGGACCAGGACGCGGGTCGGAGCCGTACAGATCTGTCCGCTGTAGAACGAGAACGTCGTGCCGATCCCCGCGACCGCGGAGCTGAGATCAGCGTCTTCGAGGACGAGCGCGGCCCCTTTTCCGCCCAGCTCCATCAGCTGCCGTTTCATGCCGCGCCCGCACACCTCCGCGATGCGCTGCCCGACGGCGGTGGAGCCGGTGAAGCTGACCATGTCGACGTCCGGGGAGTCGACGGCGGCCTCCCCCGCCTCCGCGCCCGAGCCGGTCACGACGTTCACGACACCCGGCGGAACGCCCGCCTCCGCGAGCGCTGCGGCCATCCGGTAGACGGAGAGCGGGTCCTGCGGGGCGGGCTTCACCACGACCGTGTTGCCCATCGCGAGCGCGGGCGCGATCTTGCCCGCCGGGTTGGCCCAGGGGTTGTTGTACGAGGTGATGCAGGTGACCACGCCGACCGGCTGGCGGACGGCCAGCGCCCCGAAGACCCCGGCCCGCCCCATCGGCCCGGCCTCGTTGATCTGCGGGGCGACGGCCTCCTCGACGGGCTCCAGGGCCCCCTTCGCGTACCGCCGGAAGCGCGCGACGCCCACCGCGACCTGCATCCCCCGGGCGGTGGCGGTGGTGGCTCCGCTCTCCGCGCGGGCGATCTCGGCGTGGGCGGGGAAGTCGCGCTGGACGAGGTCCGCCGCCCGGTCCAGGATCGCGGCGCGCTCCTCGGGGCGGGTCCGCGACCAGGGGCCGAAGGCGTCCTTGGCGGCCGCGGCTGCCTCGTACACCTGGGCGCGGCTCGCCTCGGGGGCGAGGCCGACGACCTCCTCGGTGGCCGGGTCGATCACTTCGTAGTGGCCGTCGGCGGGCTCGGCCCACCCACCGCCGATGAACAGCCGCTGCGGTTCGCGGTTCACGCCGTACTCACCGTCCGGGTGTCGCGGCCCGAGCGCAGCACCGTCCCCGGCACCGCCCCCGTCACCTTGTCGTCGCGCAGGGTCTCGACGCCGTTGACGCGTACGGAGACGATCCCGATGGCCTTGGAGTCCAGGCGCGGGCTGTCCCCGGGCAGGTCGTGGACGAGCGTGGCGGGTCCGGCGTCGATGCGCCCGGGGTCGAAGAGGACGAGGTCGGCGTGGAAGCCCTCCTCGATCCGGCCGCGTTCGCGCAGCCCGAAGAGCCGGGCGGGGTCGTCGGTGAGCATCTTGACGGCGGCGGTCAGCGGGACGAGCCTGCGCCCGCGCAGACAGTCGCCGAGGAAGCGGGTGGTGTACGGGGCCCCGCACATCCGGTCCAGGTGCGCGCCCGCGTCGGAGCCGCCGAGCAGGACGTCCTCGTGCTGCCAGGTCCGCTGCCGCAGCGCCCAGGAGTCCGGGTCGTTGTCGGTGGGCATCGGCCACAGCACCGTACGCAGGTCGTCGGCGGCGCAGATCTCGACCAGGCAGTGGAAGGGGTCCTGGCCGCGCTCGGCCGCGATGTCGTCGACGACGCGTCCGCCGAGCCCCTCGTTGGCGGCGCTGTAGGTGTCCCCGATGACGTACCGGCCGAAGTTCGCGAGCCGCCGGAAGACCCCGGCCTCCTTGCTGTCGGCGCGGCGCAGCAGCTCGGCGCGGATGGCGGGGTCCCGGAGGCGTTCGATCCGCTCGGGCACGGGGAGGGCCAGGATCTCGCCCCAGCCGGGGATGAGGTTGAGGGCGCAGAACGTGCCGAGCGACATGTTCATCGGCGTGAGGATCGGCATGGTCAGCGCGACGATCCGGCCGCCCGCGCGGCGGGCCCGTTCGCTGGGGATCAGCTGGCGCGGTACGCGTTCGGGGACGGCGGCGTCGATGGTGAGGACGTTCCAGTTGAGCGGGCGCCCGGCGGCGGCCGTCATGTCGACGAAGAGGTCGATCTCCTCGTCCGAGAACTGGTCCAGGCACCCGGCGACGATCGCCTCCAGCTGGGTCCCCTCGTGCTCCCCGACCGCGCGGGAGAGGGCGAGCAACTCCTCGGGCCGGGCGTGCCGGGAGGCGACGGGCTCGCCGTCGCCGTCGGAGTGGGTGGCGGACTGGGTGGTGGAGAGCCCCCAGGCCCCGGCGTCCATCGCGTCGTGGAGGAGCGCGAGCATGGCGTCCAGCTGCGCGGGGGTGGGCTGCCCGCCGACCGCGTCCGCGCCCATGACGTGCCGGCGCAGGGCGCAGTGCCCGACCATGAACCCGGCGTTGACGGCGATGCGTCCTTCGAGGGCGTCGAGGTACTCGCGGAAGGTCGACCAGGTCCAGTCGACGCCCTCCTCCAGGGCTGCGAGCGCCATGCCTTCGACCCGCGACATCATCCGCCGGGTGTAGTCGGCGTCCTCGGGCCGGTCGGGGTTCAGGGGCGCGAGGGTGAACCCGCAGTTGCCGCCGGCGACGGTGGTGACGCCGTGGTTCATGGAGGGGGTGGCGTAGGGGTCCCAGAAGAGCTGGGCGTCGTAGTGGGTGTGCGGGTCGACGAACCCGGGGGCGAGGACGAGCCCGTCGGCGTCCTCACCGGTGACGGCCTCTTCGGTGACCGTCCCCGGCTCGGCGATGACGGCGATCCTGCCGTCGCGGATGCCGACGTCGGCGGTACGGGCGGGGCCGCCGGTGCCGTCCACGACGGTCGCGCGGCGGATGAGGTGGTCGAGCATGACGGTTCCCTTCTCCGTGGGTCCTTCTCCGGCCGGGGCTGCGGTGGGACAGCCGGGGTACGCACGCTCGGGCCGCGGTACGTACCCCGGCTCACAGGGCGACGGTCCGGGAAGACGCCGCCCGGCTTGCCGGCGGGGGGCTTGAGGAGCGTTTTCAGCCCCTCCGGCGATTGAGGAGCGGGGTCCGGGGCAGAGCCCCGGGAGCCTCAGCCCGTGGCGGCCCGGAACCGCGAGGTCCTGTGCACGGGATCCGTGTCGATCTGCGGAATCACGTGCTCCCCGATCAGCCGGATCGTGTTCATCGTGTCCTCGGGACTGATCCCGATCGGCAGCCCGAAGCTCAGCTGGTCCGCCCCCGCCCGGTCCCACCGCCGGCACTGCTTCAGCACCTCGTCCGGGTCGCCGCAGATCATCAGCTCCTCCGCGATGAGCAGTTCGACGATCTCCTCCGTGTACTCCGGCAGCAGTTGCGGCCACTCCGGAATCCCCTCCGGCCGCGGAAACGTGTCGTGGTAGCGGAACAGCAGCGACTGGAGGTAGTGCAGCCCGCCGCCCACCGCGATCTCCACGGCCTTGGCGTGCGTCTCGGCACAGATCGCGGTGGACGTCACCATCACGTTGTCATTGACGAACGCCCCCACCGGATCCGCGTCCTTGACCGCGTTCTTGTAGGACTCGACGACCCACTCCATGTCGGAGACCTTCTGCACGCTGAAGCCCAGCACGCCGAGCCCCTTCCGGCCCGCCATGGCGTACGAGGACGGCGACCCGGCCGCGTACCACATGGCCGGGTGGGACTTCCCGTACGGCTTCGGCAGGATCTTGCGCGGCGGGAGCGACCAGTGCTTGCCCTGGAAGCCGGCGTACTCGTCCTGGAGCCACATCTTGGGGAACTCGGCGATCGTCTCCTCCCACAGCTCCTTCGTGTGGTTCATGTCGGTGATGCCCGGCATGAACCCGAGGATCTCGTGGCTGCCCGCCCCCCGCCCGGTGCCGAACTCGAAGCGTCCCTCGGAGAGATGGTCGAGCATCGCGACCTTCTCGGCGACCTTCACCGGGTGGTTGACGGGCGCGAGCGGGTTGAAGATGCCGGAGCCGAGGTGGATGCGCTCGGTGGCGTGTGCCAGATAGCCGAGGTACACGTCGTTGGCGGAGAGGTGCGAGTACTCCTCCAGGAAGTGGTGCTCGGAGGCCCAGGCGTACTTGAAGCCGGACCTGTCCGCCTGGATGACGTACTCGGTCTCCTCGATCAGCGCCTTGTGCTCTGCCTCGGGGTCCACCTTGGCACGCGCGGCGGGCACGTACCCCTGGACAAAGAGCCCGAATTCCACGGAGGTTCACCGTCCTCAAGTTCTCCTGAGTTTTCTGACGCATCGTCAGATTGCGATGCGACCGACTGTTCCACCGCCACCGCGGCCCGTCAATACCTGACGCGACGTCAGGCGAGGTGCCTCCAGAGAGCTTCGGAGCACTTCAGAAGGGGCTGACCCCGGCCAGCCATCCCCCGTCGATGACGAACGGCTGCCCGGTGATGTACGAGGAGTCCTCCGAGGTCAGGAACAGGACCAGCGCGGCGACCTCCGCGGGCCGGCCGATCCGCCCCAGCGGCACGAGCTTGCGGTAGTACGCGTCCAGGGCGGCGCTCGACGCCGTCGGGTCGGCGCCCGCGTCCAGCAGGGCCGGGTTGCTCATCGCGGTGTCGACGGCCCCCGGGCAGACGGCGTTGACCCGGATCCCCTTCGCCGCCAGCTCCATGGCGGCGACCTTGGTCAGCCCGAGCACCGCGTGCTTGGTCGCGGCGTACGCGCCGACCAGGGGCATGCCGGTCAGACCGGTGTACGAGGACGTGTTGACGATCGTCCCGCCGCCCGCGGCCCCGATCTCCGGCGCGACGGCCCGGATCCCGAGGAACGCGCCCGTGAGGTTGACCTGGACCACCTGCTGGAACTCCGCCAGCGGGGTGTCGACCAGCTCGTTGAAGCGCAGGATGCCCGCGTTGTTGACGAGCCCGTCGATCTTCCCGAAGGCGTCCTTGGCCACGGCGACGGCGGCGGCCCAGTCCTCCTCGCGCCCGACGTCCAGCCGGACGAACCGAGCGGTGCCCCCGCCGAACTCCTCGCCCAACTCCTCGACCAGCGCCTCCCCTTGCTCGACCAGCACATCGGCGACGACGACCCGCGCGCCCTCGGACGCGAAGAGCCGCGCCTCCTGCTCGCCCTGCCCGCGCGCCGCCCCGGTGACGAGGACGACCCGCCCGTCCAGCTTGCCCATGACGCTTTCCCCTAGCTGTCGAGATGAGGGGCCACGTCCGCACCGAACGCCGCCATCTGATCGGTCAGTTCGTCCACACTCCGGCTGCGGAAGCGCACCTGGATCTGGTGCACGCCGATCGCCGCGTACTCCCGCAGCGACTCCGCGAGCGCTTCGGGCTCCCCTCTGAGCGTCCGCCGCCCGACGGGCCACGCCGGCTCACCCACGTACAGCGGTTCGGTGATCGCGCCGATGACGATCGGCTCCTCGACGCCCGCCTGGGCCCGCAGGGCGTGCACCCGGGCGATCCGCTCGGGCAGCCGCTCCCGGGGGTCGCCCTGCGGCAGCCACCCGTCCCCGCGCACGGCGGCCCGGCGCGTGGCGGCGGGCGAGGAGCCGCCCACCCAGACCGGCACCCGCTCCTGGGCCGGCCGGGGCAGCTGGCCGAGCCCGCCGAACGAGAACCGCTCGCCCGCGAACTCCGGGTACTCCTCCGGCCCGAGCGCGGCGCGCAGCGCGTCGATGCTCTCGTCGAGGACACCCCCGCGCCCGTCGAAGTCCGCCCCGACCGCCTCGAACTCCTCCCGTACGTGCCCGGCCCCGACCCCGAGGATCAGCCGCCCGCCGCTGAGGTGGTCGAGGGTGGCGTACTGCTTGGCGGTGACGAGCGGGTGGCGCAGGCCGATGACGGCGACATGGCTCATCAGGAGGACCCGCCCGGTGACCCCGGCGAGGAACGAGAGCGTGGCGACGGGGTCGTACCAGACGGTGCTCATGCCCTCGGCGAGCCGCCGGGGGATGGCGACATGGTCGCAGCAGGCGATGTAGGCGAAGCCGCCGTGATCGGCGGCGCGGGCGACGCGGACGAGATCGGCGGGGGTCGCCGCCGCCTCCCAGGGTTCCGCGTAGATGGCGCTCTGCGACTGGACCGGCAGCTGCATCCCGTACGACAGCGGCCCGCTGGGCGATATCGGCACGGCGGCCTCCTTCCCCTCCGGCCCGGGGCGGTGCCGCTCCGGGTGACGGCCGCCATCGTCGTACCTGACGACCCATCAGACAAGAGGCGGGGAAGGCTTCCCACGGCATTGGCCAACGGCCGTCGCCGTCGCCGTGACGACGCCTTCCGTCACGCTCTCCGGCACCCCCGCGTTCGCCGACACCAAGCCCGCCGCGCAGAACGCAGGCCAAACCGGCCGTCAAGGAGCTCGAAAAGGCGGCGGTAGAGGCACAGAAGGCGTACGACGACGCCGACGCTCAGACCGCGCTCGACGCCCTGCCCGAGGACGCCTCCGAGGAGGCGAGGACCGCCGCGAAGGAGATCCTCTCCGACGCCGAGACGGCCGCCGCTGCGGCACGCGGACATCAAGCCGCGCCTCGACACCGACGCCGAGACCGGCCCGGTGCACCGGACCCGGCCGGCCCCGCGTTCAGAGCCCTACGCCGGGGCCGCCGCCTGAAGCAGCAGCAACGTGTGCGGCCACAGCCCGTCCAGGACCGCCGGGTCGTTCTTGAGCTTGGCGAGGAGGACCAGTCCCTCCAGCTGGGAGATGACCGCCTGGGCCGTCTGCGTGGTGGCGCGGCCGCCGGGAATGGCCCCCTCGGCCGCCGCGTCGGCGAGCGCGCCCTCCACGAGGCGGATCTGCTCGTCGAAGACCTCCTCCAGCCGGGCCCGTACGTCCGGTTCCTGGGTGCTCAGCTCCAGGGCGAGGTTGCCCAGCATGCAGCCCTCGACGGCCCCCGACTGCTCCTTCGTCCGCCACTGGACCCCTGTCATAGCGGCCAGCAACCGCTCCAGCCGCTCCAGAGCGGGACCTTCTCCGCCCAACTCCCCACGCCAGCAGGCGCGTTGAGACTCCCAGTAGCCGTCGACCACTGCCACCGTCAGAGCCTGCTTGGACGCGAAGAAATGGTAGAAGCTGCCCTTCCTGACATCCGCCCTGGCGCAGATCTCGGCGACGCCGAGGCTGCCGTAGCCACGGCCGCGCATCAGCTCCTCCGCCGCGCCGACCAGTCGTTCCTTCGCGGTGCTGGTACGTCCCATGGTGGCGAGTATACGTCCGGTCAACTAAAGGGGTCAGGCATCTGCGGATGCTTTTAGTTGACCGGTCGTCTAGAGTCATTCACGGTGGCGGGACCAGCCCGCCGTCGATCTTGGAGACCTCATGCCCGGACACCCCGCGCCCGCGTCCACGGACACCGCCGCCCCCGATGACATCCGGCCGCCCACCGCCTCCGTCGCCATCGCCTTCCACAGCGGCTACGGGCACACGGCCCGCCAGGCGGCGGCGGTCGCGGCGGGCGTCGACTCGGTGGCCGGGGCGGCGGCCGATCTACGGGACGTGACCACGCTCGACCCTGACCTCTGGGCGGCCCTGGAGGCGGCCGACGCGATCGTCTTCGGCTCACCGACCTACATGGGCGCCACCTCCGCCGCCTTCCAGCAGTTCGCCGAAGCCAGCAGTACGGTCTGGGCGGCTCGCGGCTGGCAGGACAAGCTCGCGGCCGGCTTCACCAACTCCGCCGGCCTCAACGGGAACAAGGACAACGCGCTGCTCTCCATGGCCGTCCTGGCCGGGCAGCACGGCATGCACTGGATCTCCCTCGGACTGCTGCCCGGCTGGGCCTACACCTCGACCGGCACCCCGGACGAACTCAACCGCCTGGGAGGTTTCCTCGGCGCCATGGCCCAGTCCCCCTCCGACCTCGGCCCCGACGAGGCACCCGGCGACTCCGACCTCCGTACGGCCCATCACCTCGGCAGCCGGGTGGCGCGCACCGCACTCCATTTCGCCCACGGCCGGGAGGCCACCGCACATCCCGCCGCCTCGCATCTGGCCTCGGCATGAGCGCCGGGCGGCTCGGAGAGCTGCTGGGGCTCCAGCAGCCGGTCATCCAGGGGCCGTTCGGCGGCGGGCTGTCGACCGTAGCGCTGGCGGCGGCGGTCAGCGAGGCGGGCGGTCTCGGCTCGTACGGGGCGCACATCATGGCCCCCGCCGCGATCACAGAGGTGGTCGGGAAGCTACGGGCCGCGACGGAGCGGCCGTTCGCAGTGAACCTCTGGGTCCCGCAGGAGGGAGAGCGGTCCTCCTTCCGAACGGCCGAGCTGGCGGCTCACGGCGAGCGGCTGCGCCCGTACGCCGATGAACTGGGTCTCCCTCTGCCACCGTCGCACTCCGACGCCGTGGGCACGGTGGAACACCCCGCCTTCGACGACCAGGCCGATGCCCTGCTCGCGGCGGCGCCACCGGTGATCAGCTTCGTGATGGGCGTACCGCCCGCACGCGTGATCGAGGAGGCGCGGCGACGCGGCATCGTGCTGATCGGTACGGCGACCACAGTGGACGAGGCCGTGGCGCTGGAGCGAGCGGGCGTCGATGTGGTCGTCGCCTCGGGCAGCGACGCGGGCGGGCACCGCGGGGCGTTCCTGCGGCCGGTGGCGGAGTCGCTGGTGGGGACGTTCTCGCTGGTTCCACAGGTCACCGACGCGGTTTCGGTGCCGGTGGTCGCGGCGGGCGGCATCGCCGACGCCAGGGGTGTGGCCGCCGCGCTGGCGCTGGGGGCCGACGCCGTACAGGTGGGTACGGGGTTCCTCGCCACCGAGGAGTCCGGCGCACCGGCCGTCCACAAGCGGGCGCTGCACAGCGCCGAGGCACGTTCGACGGTGCTCACCCGGCTCTACTCGGGCCGCCCGGCCCGGGGCATCCCGAACAGGTTCGTACGGGAGATGGCCGCGCACGAGGGGGCGGTGCCGGCGTACCCGCTCCAGAGCCTCCTCATGCAGCCGGTCCGGGTCGCGGCGGCCGCCCAGGGCCGCCCGGACCTCGCCGCCCTCTGGGCCGGCCAGGCCGCTCCGCTCACCCGGCCCGCACTGTCGGCCCAGGCGTACCTGGCCGCACTGACGGGGACGCCGCCCCAGCCGGTCGCGGACTGAGCCGCTCCTGCGGATGTGCTGTGGCCCCGCGCCTACCGGCCCGGGGCCACAGCTGCGACCGGCGCGCATCCCGCCGCCGACATCTCAACCAAGCGGCTCGCAGCAGGACTTGCCTCAAGGGGCGCATCGAGTGGCCGAACGGGTCCAGACACTGCACGCACCTTGCCAGAGCCGCCCGCCCTCTTCTATCTTCACGCGAGAAAGCGCTTTCTACCCCACGGCCCCATCCCCGGCCCCCGTCGCGCGACCGCGCGTTGGAGCGCTCCTATATGTCATGGACCTGACATGTCGAGCACAGCCCGCCCTCCCATCTCCATCACCCACCATCCGAAGACGCATGGGGAGACGAACATGAGACGACCACTCGCACGGCGGCTGCAGGCCGCCGTGGCCACCCTGGCCCTCGCGGCCGCCACCGGCGTGGTGCTGTCGGCGCCCGAGGCGTCGGCGGCGACCGGCAGCGCCACCGGCTACGCCACCCAGAACGGCGGAACCACCGGCGGCGCCGGCGGACGGACCGTGCGGGCCACCACCGGCACCGCGATCCACGCGGCCCTGTGCGGCCGCGCCGCCGACAGCACTCCGATCGTCATCGAGGTCGAAGGCACCATCAACCACGGCAACACCAGCAAGGTGTCCGGCGACAGCTGCAACACGGCCGACGGCGTGATCGAGCTGAAGCAGATCAGCAACGTCACGATCGTGGGCGTCGGCGGTGGCGCCGTCTTCGACCAGATCGGCATCCACATCCGCGAGTCCAGCAACATCGTCATCCAGAACGTGACCGTCCGGAACGTCAAGAAGTCGGGTTCCCCCACCTCCAACGGCGGTGACGCCATCGGCATGGAGTCCGGCGTCCGCAACGTCTGGGTCGATCACACGACACTGGAGGCGTCGGGCGGCGAGTCCGAAGGGTACGACGGCCTCTTCGACATGAAGGCCGACACCCGGTACGTGACCCTCTCCTACAGCGTCCTGCGCGACTCGGGGCGCGGCGGCCTGGTGGGGTCCAGCGAGAGCGACGTCTCCAACGGGTTCGTCACGTACCACCACAATCTGTACGAGAACATCGACTCCCGCGCACCTCTGCTGCGGGGCGGCATCGCCCACATGTACAACAACCACTACGTGAGGCTCAACAGCTCCGGCATCAACTCCCGCGCCGGCGCCCGCGCCAAGGTGGAGAACAACTACTTCGAGGACTCCAAGGACGTCCTGGGCACCTTCTACACCGACGCGGCCGGCTACTGGCAGGTCAGCGGCAACACGCTGGACAGCGTGACCTGGTCGAGCCCCGGCGGCGACAACCAGCCCGCCGGGCCGGACATGAAGTCCACCACCACGGTCGGCATCCCCTACTCCTACGCCGCCGACGCGGCCGGCTGCGTGCCGGACGTCGTGAGCCGGACAGCGGGCGCGGGCAAGGGGCTGAAGGTGTCGGACGGCAACTGCTCGGCGCAGCCGCCGACCGAACCGACACCCGGCCCGACCGATCCGACGCCCGGCCCGACCGACCCCACGCCGCCGAGCGGGACCAACCTCAGCATCGGCGCCGGTTCCGACGGGTCGAGCAAGGCCTCCGGGACGAGCTACGGCAACCTGCGCGACGGTGACCTGAGCACCTACTGGTCGCCCGCCGGTCCGACCGGTCACGCCTCGATCAAGTGGGACTCCCCCACCGCCGTGTCCGCGGTCGTCATCCGGGAGGCGGCGGGCTCCGCCGGCGCCATCGGGGCCTGGCGGCTCCTGGACGCCGACACCGGGGCCGTCCTGAACTCCGGCGACGGGGCGGGGACCATCTCCTTCCCCCGGACCACGCTGCGCAAGATCACCTTCGAGATCGTCAGCTCGACCGGCACCCCGAGGATCGCCGAGTACGAGACCTACGCGAGCTGACGCTCCTCCTGCCTCCTGTCGGGCTTCGCCCGGCCGCCGCACGAGCGGCACCCGCCCCGCGATCCGGACAGGGCCCGCACCTCCGTACGAAGGGAGGTGCGGGCCCTGTCCGCCCCGTGCCGCCCGGGATCACCCACGCGGACGCCAGTCGCCCAGCCAGTGGGCCGGGAGGTGGGCGCGGGCCTCAAAGGCGCTGAGCTGGGGCCGGTTCGCCGGGACGGTGATCCGGGCGCCGGGCCCGGTGTTGCGGTGCTCGGCGAAGCGCTGGTCCTGCCACGGAAAGCCGGAGGACATGGTGCCGTACGGCTCCGGCGCGTCGATGCCCGCACCCAGGAGGCTCTCGCGGACGGTGAGCATCGGGTGCGCGGTGGGGTCGGAGGACGGCACCCAGGGGCGTGCCAGCTTGTAGTAGCCGTCGGGGGCCGTGCTGGTCACACAGGAGCGCACGACCAGGTAGCCGTGCGGGTTGGCCCCGGCGGTGCTGGGCGCGAAGACGAAGCCGTAGGGGGCGGACGCCCGGTCGGTACGGGTGAGGGTGCGGAAGTGGCAGCTGTCGAAGACGGCGGAGGCGCGGCCGAAGACGAAGTCCACGTCACCCTCCACATAGCAGTCGCGGTAGTACTGCCGGGCGAACACGGCGAGGGAGGGCGAGTCGGCGTACAGCGTGTCCTGGTGGCCGAGGAACCGGCAGCCGTGGAACGCCGACCGGTCGCCCTGGACCTTGATCGCCACCGCCTGGGTGCCGGTGTACTCGGGGTTGTCGGAGCGCAGCCAGTCGTTGGCGAAGGTCAGGTCGCGGGCGGTGAAGCCCGCGGCCTTGACCGTGACGGAGGCCGAGCCGCTGGTGCCCAGGGTGCCGGAGCCGTCGGACTTGGGCGTGCCCGCCGCGTTGCCGTACACCAGGACCGTGTCGCGGGCGTCGGGGCTCGCGCCGATCAGCGTGAGGTCGCGGTGTCCGGCGCCGACGACGAGCGTGGCCCGGTGGACGCCGGCGGCGATCACGATGGTGCGGCCGGTTCCGGTGGCCGCGTCGACGGCGGACTGGACGTCGGTGTGGTCGCCCCGGCCGTGCGCGTCGACGTACAGCGTGCGGGGGTCGCGGCGACGGGCCGGAGAGCCGTAGCGGCCGAAGGGGCGGGGGTGCGCGGGCCGGGCGTGGGCGGCCGGTGTGCCGAGGGCGAGCGTGGCGCCCGCGCCGGCGATCAGGGAGAGGGCGGTGCGTCGGGTGGGCATGGCGGTACTCCTCCGGGCTGACGGCGGGGGCCGGAGCGGCGCTCTCCGGGGTGGTGGAAAGCATGCGGTGCCGCTCCGGCCGGTTCTTTCTCAGGGACGCGGGCAGGCGGAACGCGCGGTGGGGCGCGAGCCGCTTCGGGAACGGGGGTGGCCGGGGGTCGGGGGGTACGCGCCGGTCATCGGCGGCCGGACGCCTTGCCCGCCCCGGCCTTGAGGCCGACCAGCACGGGGACGGCCCAGGGGTGGTGGACCGTCGTGCGCAGTTCGGGGGTCCAGCCGGCGCCCTCGGCGAGCTGCTCGTCGGGAACGCCCGCGTTGTGCACGGCGATCAGGTCGGTCCTGCGCCCGTTGACGTAGTTGTTCTCAGCGGTGAGCGGGGCCTCGGACCACTTCTTCAGGACAGTGGCCCTGTCCACCCCGCCGGCCAGGGTGAACGCGTTGTGCTCGGCGACCAGGCGGGACTCTGCGCCGATGCCGTAGGTGTATCCGTAGGAACCGCCGTGCGTGGCGACGAAGTGGTTGTTGTACGAGTCGACCTTGCCGAAGCGGACGCGGGGCGCGCGCTCCTTGACGTCCTTGAACAGGTTGTGGTGCAGCGTCACGCGGAGCTTGCCCCGGTCGGTCGCGCCGGCGCCGTCGCTGTTGCCGATGAGCATCGTCTTGTCGTGGTCCTTGAGGACGTTCCACGACACGGTGACCAGGTCGGCGCCGCGCACGATGTCGAAGAGACCGTCGTGCTGCTGGTACACCTGGCCGAAGTAGTGGGGCTGCTCGGAGTCGGGGCGGTCGCCGTCGCTGAAGGTGTTGTGGTCGACCCAGACGTGCCGGGAGCCGTACACGACGAGGTTGTCGTACTCCGAGTTCCAGGCGCCCGCCTCGCCGTCCGTGGGGTCCCACTGGGGAAAGCAGTCGTAGGTGTCCTCGAAGGAGATGTTGCGGACGATGACGTTGGAGACGTCCCGGACCTGGAGACTGGCGCCGATGATCCCGGGGTTCTCGCCGACTCCGACCAGGGTGGTGTTGGACGGGACCCGGACGTTGACGGCGGCCCGCTGGAGCTTCGCGGAGGCCGCGCGGGCGTCCTCCAGCGGGCCCTCGGGCGACCGGTCGGTGCCCCAGACCTCCGGGTCGTAGGCGGCGAGGTACTTCTCCAGGGTGTATCCGTCGGTCTCGTACTGCTCGCAGCCGATCGGGGTGCCGTCGGCGTCGGAGTTTCCGTGGATGGTGCCGGCGACCCTGACGATCTTCGGCGCGTCGCCCGCCTCCTCGAAGGCGGCGATGAGTTCGGCCCGGTCGGTCACCGTGTAGACGTGCTCGGGTGCGGCGGCCGCACCTCCCGTGGTGGAGCCATCGGCGGCGGCCCAGCCGTCCCCGGCGGGCAGTACGGCGCGCTCGATGCCCGTGCCGTGGGGGCCCGGCCGGGGGGTTGCCTGGGCGGGAACGCTCAGCACGAGGGCCAGCGAGGCGCAGCCCAGGGTGACGGCTACGGCCCGGGTGTGACGCGTGCGTGCGGGCATGGCGAAACCTTCTCTGTCGTCGGAGGAGCGGAGAAAGGGAGTGAAGACGGGGGGGGTGGAGAAGAGGGAGTGGCGAAGGGAGCGGGGTGGCTCAGGGAGCCGGGTGGCGGAGAAGCGAGAGGGGCTCCGCCGGTCAGTCCGGCCGGCCCCAGGTGATCCACTCGTCCGGGATCGGGTCCTTGAGGCGGCGGAGGTCGCGGGCCGCGAGTACGCCTTCGTCCAGCAGCGCGCGTGCCGTCATCCGGGCCACGTCGACCGCGCCCGGCGGCCTGAAGTGCGTGTTGTCCTCCTTGCCGTCCGGGTGGTTGGGCGACTCCCCCGGCTTCAGCCACAGGAAGAGCGGCAGGGTGCCGTCCGGACCCAGCTGCTGCCAGCGGGCGAGCGACAGCGCCTGGAGGTCGAGCAGCGGGACGCCCTCCTCGGCCGCCAGGGCGCGCATCGCGGCCGGATACTCGCCGTGGGTGGGCCGGGCGGTGCCGTCGGGGGCGAACCGGCGCCGCTCGACGGAGGTGAGGAGCACGGGCCGGGCCTGTCGTGCGCGGGCTCCCCGCACGTACTGGCGCAGGTGTTCCTGGTAGGTGGTGTAGGGGTCGGTGCCGCGGTCCGGGTCCCCGGTCTTCTCGTCGTTGTGCCCGAACTGGACGAGGAGCAGATCGCCGGGGCGGACGCCGCCCAGGAGTGCGTCGAGGCGGCCCTCGTCGATGAAGCTCTTGGAACTGCGGCCGTTCACCGCGTGGTTGGCGACCCGGAAGTGGCGGGAGAGGAAGAAGGGGAGCGCCATGCCCCAGCCCGTCTCGGGCGCGGCTTCGGCGGATTTCGCGGCGGCCGTGGAGTCACCGGCGATGTGGAGCGTACGGGGGCGGGCTCTGCCGGGTCCGCTGCCGTGGGCGGACGCCGGCGTGGCGGTGAGGGCGAGGGGAAGAGGAAGGGTGAGCAGTGCGGTGACCGTCTGTCTGCGGGTGAGTGACACGGGAGGGCTGCCTCTCTCGAAGGGCGTACTCGCTTACGGGGGAAAGGAGGGAAGAGGGGAAGGGAGGAGGGGGGAGGGGGGAAGGGAGCTCGAAAGGCGGCTCGGGCTCAGCCGTTGCCCAGCTCCGCCCACTCCTTGTTGGCGGCGTTCAGCTCCTCGGCCATCGTGTCCAGGAACTGCTTGGCCGTGATCTTGCCGAGGAGCAGCTTCTGGAACTCCGGCTCGTTGTCCGCCTTGCTGATGTTGTTCCAGTCGGGCAGGTAGTAGGGCAGGTCGACGACCTTGGTGGAGCCGTCCGTCAGCGCCTTCGCGGCCAGCGCGGTCGGCTCGGTCTCGTTGATCCACGGGTCCTTCGCCGCTTCGGCGTTGGCCGGGATGGCGCCCGCCGACTCGTTCCACTTGCTGTTGGACGCGTGGGAGGCGGCGAACTCGATGAACTTCCACGCCGCGGTCTTGTTGTCGCTCGACCGGAAGAGGCCGAGTCCGTCGACGGGGTTGGAGACCTGCACACGGGTGCCGCTGTCCCCGATGGGGGCCGGGATGCCGGCGAACTTGCCGTCGCCCAGGGCCTTCGCGTGGTCCTGGTAGGAGCCGAGGTTGTGGCTCAGCATGCCGATGGTGCCGGTGTCCCACTGCGCGACCATCTTGGTGAAGTCGTTGTTGACGTCGGCCGCGGGGGTGGTCCTCTTGAAGAGGCCCGCGTACTTCTCCAGCGCGACGACGTTCCTCGGGTCGTTGAGCGTCGTCCTGTCACCGTCCCAGAACTCGGTGATGCCGGACTGGCCGTAGGTGGCGTCCAGTGCCTGGGCGATGGAGCCGGCGCCGCCGCGGATGGTGTAGCCGAACTCGTTGTTCTCGGCGTCGGTGAGCTTCTCGGCCGCGGTGTAGAAGTCGGCCCAGGTGTCGGGGGCGTTCAGCCCCGCCTGCTCGAACAGGTCGGTGCGGTACCAGAGCACGCCGTTGTTCGCGGAGGTCGGGACGGAGTAGATGTCCTCGCCCCGGCCGGCGGCCGACCTGACGCTCTCGACCATGGAGTCGACGAGCTTTCCCTCCAGGGCGGAGCCCTTCAGCCGCTTGTTGACCGGCTCCAGGGCCTCCTGCGAGACCATGTTGGCGAGGTAGGCGGTGCCGACCCCGCCCACGTCGGGCAGTCCGCCGCCGGCGATCGCGGTGTCGTACTTGGACTGGACGTCGGCGATGGGGATCGGGACGTACTTCACCTTGATGTCCGGGTGCTGCTTCTCGAAGTCCTTGATGATCTCGGTCCAGATGGCGGTGCGCGGCCCGCCGTTGTTGTCCCAGAAGGTGATCTCGCCCGTGCCGCTTCCTTCCGTGCCGGCTCCGCTGCCGTCGTCGCCGCACGCGGCGGCCGTCAGCGCGAGGGCTGCTACGAGGGAGACGGCGGATGCGGTACGCCCCCGCCGGGTCTTCGAGGTGTTCATGGTCGGCTCTTTCCTGTCGGATCGGTCGGGGTGGCTGCGTACTGCTGCTGCGGGGGTCGGTGGGTGGCGCGGAAGGCGGTGAACAGCGCGGTGCCTGCGGGGCCCGTCCCGGTGCCCGGTCCGGCCGGCGGGGCGGTGGCGAAGAGGCCGAGGAGAGCGGCGACCCAGCGCCACGGGGTGGCGGCGAAGACCTGCCCCGATGGCCGGAACCCGTCGCCCGTGTCGGCGGAGAAGCGGCAGCGGGCCCCGGCCGTGACCTCGATGCGCAGCCGGGCCCGGCCGTCGGGCGAGGCGCGGGCCCCGGCCGCGTCGCGTTCGCTTTCCGCGACGCCCTCGGCGTACCGGTGCACGAGCCGGGGCGTCCCGTCCTCCCCGGCCTCCAGGCCGATCCAGCAGAACGCACCCCCGAGCACCGCCAGGCCCGCCTTGGCGCCCGGCTCGGCGCTGTGCAGCACGAGGTCCACCTCGACGGTGAACTCCTCGGCGGGCAGTCGCTGGACCAGAACGTTGGGCAGCAGCCGCAGGTCATGCGCGTCCGTCGTACGTACGCAAGTGAGCCGCAGTCCGTCGGCGGCGTGCTCGGAGTGCCCGGTCCACGCGTCGGGGCGGGGGCCGGCCGTCCACTGCCACTGCTTGCCGTGGGCGCCGCCGGGGAAGTCGTCGTCGACGGCGGGCGCTGTCACGGGCTGTTCGGGGGCGGCCGGTTTGGAGTGCGTGGAGACGGGTTCGCCCGCGTCGCCGATGACGGGCCAGCCCTCCGCGTCCCAGCACATGGGCTGGAGGTGGACGACCCGCCCGTACGCCCCGCGTGCCTGGAAGTGCAGGAACCAGTCCTCGCCGGCGGCGGTCCGCACCCAGCCGCCCTGGTGTGGGCCGTTGACGTCGGTGCGCCCCTGGGACAGCACGACGCGTTCCTCGTACGGTCCGGAGAAGTCCCGCGACCGGAACGCGCCCTGCCAGCCGGTCTCCACCCCGCCGGCCGGGGCGAAGATCCAGAAGTACCCGTCGTGGCGGTGGAGCTTGGGGCCCTCCAGGGTGAACCAGCCGGGTATCCGGTCGGCGTCGACCAGGGTCCGGCCCTCGTCGAGGAGTGCGCGTCCGTCGGCGCTCATGCGGTGGCCGGTGAGGCGGTTCTTGATCCCGGAGCGGGACTTGGCCCAGGCGTGGACGAGGTAGGCCTCGCCGGTCTCCTCGTCCCACAGGGGGCACGCGTCGATGAGCCCCCGGCCGGGCTTGAGCAGGTGCGGGGCGCTCCAGGGTCCTTCGATGTGCTCGGCGTTGACCTGCTGGACGCCGTGGTCGGGGTCGCCCCAGAAGATCCAGAACCGGCCCGCGTGGTGCCGCAGGGAGGGCGCCCACACTCCGGCGTCGTGGCAGGGCCGGGCGAGGTCGTCGGCGGGTCCGACGCGGTCCAGGGCGTGCCCGATGAGCGTCCAGTTGACCAGGTCGCGGGAGTGCAGGAGCGGCAGCCCCGGGGACCGGCCGAAGCTGGACGCGGTGAGGTAGTGGTCCTCGCCGACGCGGACGACGTCCGGGTCGGACCAGTCGGCGTTCAGCACCGGGTTGCGGTAGGTGCCGTTGCCGAGGTCGGCGGTCCAGGGCCGGTTCACGCGGTCACCGCCCGTCGGACGTACCCGGCGGCGGTCTCCCGGTCCGGCCTGCCGTCCGCGACGACGGTGACGATCCGGCGTACGACGGTGGCTCCGGCGGGCACGGCCAGCCGTACGTCCGCCGCGAGGGAGGAGCCGACGCCCGGGTACTCGGCTGTCCGCACGAACCACGGGTCGCGCCGGGTCTCCTCGTCCGCCCCGGCGAAGACGAGGGTCCAGCCGTCCCCGGCGAGGGCGAGCCAGTCGGCGGGCCGGCCGTGCACCGCCTCCTCGCCCTCACGGTCGGCGGTGAACACGTCCGGCGGTGCGGCCTCCTTGGGGGCACGCCAGAAGAAACCGCCGTAACCGGCTCCGGGGCGGCCGTTGGTCGCGGGGCTGCCGATGGACAGGCCGTCGGCCGAGTGGTTGGTGAGCGCGAAGGAGAGGTCCAACACCCATGCGGTACCGGAGAGTTCGACGGCGTTGACCGTGCGGTGCTCCCGCAGCAGCTCGACGCCGTCCGCCTCCCAGGCAAGCGACTGCGTGAACCCGCCGGGGCCGTGCCGCTCCCGGCCGAGGCAGCGCTGGACGCCGTGGTTGTCGAGCGCGGTGGGCCCCTGCCCCCGGACATAGGTACGCCCGCCCCAGAAGTTACGGCCGGCCACGTCGGGCACGGCGATGGAGACGCCCAGGTGGTGCGGGTGGTCGGCGGGGCGCTCCTCGGTGACGGTGCGGCCGGCGAGCGTGGTGACGGGGTGCAGGCGGGGCCGGCCGTCCGCGGCGGACCCGTAGCCGTAGTGGGCGACCGTGCGTCCGGCGCAGTCGAGGAGTCCGGGGAGCGCGGGCGGGGTGGCGGACGGGGCCGCGACGGGTCGGTTCATGAGGTCGCCGCCTCGCTGCTCCGGGCCCAGAGCGCGCCCAGTTCCGAGAAGAGGGCGAGGGATTCGGCCCCGGCGGCGACCAGGTCGTCGATGCCGTGCACCGTACGCCGCGCACCCCCGCCGGGGGCGTCGTAGCGGGTCTCCCAGGCGTCGGCGGGCAGGGCGACGGGTTCGGGGGCCGTCCGTACGGCCTCGACGACCCGCATGAACGCTCCCGTGCGCTCCGGCGGCACCAGGAGCGCCGAACCGTGCTCCAGATGGTCGACCAGGCTCTCCAGGAGGTCGGTCCGGCCGTGGACGTTCTCCTCGGGGCCGTGACCGGCGCGCTGGAGCAGGACGCGGTCCTGCTTGTACCAGAAGGTGATCCGGCCCCGGTCGCCGTGGACGATCACATAGGGCTCCCCCGCGCGCGCCGCGCAGAGGGTGGCGGCGACGGTGACGGGCAGGCCGCCGGTGGTGGTGACGCGGACGCAGCTGGTGTCGTCCGCCTCGATGTCGTGGGCCCGGAACAACTCGGTCTCGACGGACAGGACGTCCTCGGCCGTGCCCCGGTCCGCGAGTTCGAGCGCGGTGGCCACGGCGTGCGCCAGCGGATTGGTGAGCACGCCGTCCACCACGTCGGTGGCGCCGAGCCTGCGCCGGCCGGACCAGGGAGCCCGGCGGAAGTAGGCGTCGTCGCGGACCCAGGCCCCGGCGGCGCCGATCCCCGTGAGCTTCCCGATCGCCCCGGAGCGGACCAGGTCCTGGATGGCGGGCACGGCGTGCGAGCCGAACGACTGGAAGCCCACCTGACAGGCGATGCCCGCCCGCCGGACGCCGTCGGCCATCCGCGCGTAGTCGGCCCAGCTCGCGGCGGGCGGCTTCTCCAGCAGCAGGTGGACGCCCCGGGACGCGGCGGTCAGGGCCAGGCCGGGGTGGGTCGGGATGGGGGTGCAGACGACGGCGGCACGGGCTCCGGTGGAGTCCAGGAGCGCCCCGAAGTCGGCGGACTGTTCGGGTGTGTCGCCGCCCAGGAGGCCGAAGGCCGCCAGTTCGTCCGCGGTCAGCGGCTCCAGCTCGCAGATCCCGGCCAGCCGCACCCGGCCCTGGTCCTGGAGCCGGCGGAGGTTGGCCAGGTGCCAGCGGCCGTGACCCCGGGCACCGGCCAGCACGACGGGGAGGGGCGCGGGGGCGGCGGGGGCGGTCGAGGCGGCGGCGGTGGCGGTGGCGGGGAGAGGCGCGTCGGCGGCGGAGGCGGCGGTCAAGGCGTCGGCAGCGGAGGCGGTCGGCTCGGTCATCCCTTCACCGCCCCCGCGCTGAAGCCCGTGACGAGCCACTTCTGGATGAACGCGAAGACGATCACGACGGGCACCGCGGCGATGACCCCGCCCGCCGCGAGCGCGCCGAGGTCGACGCTGTCCGCGCCGATCAGGGTGTTGAGGCCGACCGGGATCGTCTGCTTGTCCTGTTCGCTGAGGAACATCAGCGCGAACAGGAAGTGGTTCCAGCTGTGGACGAAGGCGAAGGAGCCGACGGCGATCAGGCCGGGGCGCAGCAGCGGCAGGACGACCGCGCGGAAGGCGGTGAAGCGCGAACACCCGTCGACCCAGGCGGCCTCCTCCAGGGTGACCGGGACGTTCTTGATGAACCCGCTGATCAGGATGATCGACAGGGGGAGCTGGAAGACGGTCTCCGCGATGACGACGCTCCACAGGGAGTTGATCATCTGGAGGTTCCGGAAGATCTCGAAGAGCGGCACGAGCATCAGCGCGCCGGGAATGAACTGCGAGCAGAGCAGCGCCAGCATGAACGCGCCCTTGATCTTGAAGTCGAACCGGGCCAGGGCGTACCCGCCGGCCAGGGCGACCAGGGTGGTGGCGATCAGGGTGGCGACGCCGACGATCATGCTGTTCTGGAAGAAGACGGCGAAGCTGCGCTCGTTCCAGACCTTGGAGAAGTGCTCGCCGGTCATCGGCCAGGGCACCAGTGCGGTGGAGCCGGCGGGCCGCAGGGCGAACAGCAGCATCCAGTAGAACGGGACGATCGTGAACAGCAGGTAGAGGCCGAGCGGCAGATAGATCTGCCAGCGCGGTACGTCGTCGTAGGCGCGCTCCCCTCCGGTGCGCCGGCGTGCGGGGGGCGATGTGCCGCCGAGGCGGGCGGCCGGCCGGGCGGTGCCGTTCTTCTCGGTCAGTACGGCGGTCACTTGTTGTCGCCTCCGAACTTGCTCAGGCGCAGATAGACGATCGAGCAGAAGAGGAGGATCACGAAGGCGACGGTGGTGAGCGCGGAGGCGTACCCGAAGTCGTGTCCCTCGATGCCGGTGTTGGCGACGTAGAGCGGCAGCGTGGTGGTCTCGCCTGCCGGGCCGCCGCCGGTGAGGGTGTAGAGCAGGTCGACGTTGTTGAACTCCCAGACCCCGCGCAGCAGGGTGGCCAGGATGATCGCGTCGCGCAGGTGCGGCAGGGTGATGTGGAAGAACTGCCGGAGCCTGCCCGCGCCGTCGACCGACGCCGCCTCGTACAGCTCCTTGGAGACGGACTGGAGGTCGGCGAGGATGAGGATGGCGAAGAAGGGCACGCCGCGCCAGAGTTCGGTGACCGTGGCCGCCCAGAAGACGGTTCCGGTGTCCGAGAGCACCGAGGTGCCGTAGTCCCCGATCCCGGCGTCGGCGAGGTAACGGCTGAAGCCCGTGGAGGAGTTGTAGAGCAGGATCCAGATGGTGCTGGTCAGCACACCGGAGACGGCCCAGGGCGAGAAGACCAGGGCCCGGGAGATGCCCCGGCCGATGAAGGTCTGGTTGACGATCAGCGCCAGCGCGAGGCCGAGCACGAGTTGCAGGGAGACCTGGGTGAAGACCCACTGGGCGCTGAAGCCGAGCGTCGACCAGAACTGGTCGTCCTCGGTGAAGATCCGCCGGAAGTTGTCGAGTCCGGCGAAACCGTTCCGCCACGGCTTGGTGACGTTGTAGTTCTGCAAGCTGTAGTAGAAGACGCTGATGACCGGGTAGGCGATGAAGCCCAGCATCAGCAGGCCCGCGGGCGCGATCAGCAGATACGGCAGGCGGCGGGGTGTCGCCGTACGGCGCCGGGGCGCCTTGGGGGGCGGGGTGGCCACGGCGGCGGGTTGGGCCATGACACGTCTCCGATCTCGGTACGCGCTCGATGCGCTGGATGTGCGGACCTGCTGGATATGCGGACCTGCTGTGCGTACGGGCCTGCTGTCGTACACAGGTGCGGGCCTGCTGTGCGTACGCGGGTGCGGACCGCTGCCGTACGCGGTGCGGACCCGCTGCCGTACGCGGTGCGGACCCGCTGCCGTACGGAGGTGCGAGCCTGACTGCCACACACGACAGCAAGCGCTTGCTCCTGATGGCTGGGCCGGCCGGCCGCCCCGTCGCGCGGAGCCCCCGGCCGGCCGGCTCACCCCACGTACGGGTCGGGCACTTCTCCTTGCCGGGCCAGGAACCCGAAGTCGCATCCGGTGTCGGCCTGGGTGATCTGATCCTGGTACAGCGCCCCGTAGCCGCGCCCGTAACGCTCGGGCGGCGGGCTCCACGCGGCACGGCGGCGTGCCAGCTCGTCGTCGTCGACGCCGAGGTGGAGCAGGCGGGCCTCGACGTCCAGGGTGATGAGGTCCCCGGTGCGGACCAGGGCGAGGGGCCCGCCGACGAACGACTCGGGTGCGATGTGCAGGACGCACGCCCCGTAACTGGTGCCGCTCATCCGGGCGTCGGAGAGCCGCACCATGTCCCGTACGCCCCGCTTCAGCAGGTAGTCCGGGATCGGCAGCATGCCGTACTCGGGCATGCCGGGCCCGCCCTTGGGCCCGGCGTTGCGCAGCACCAGGACGTGGTCCGGGGTGAGCGCCAGGGCCGGGTCGTTGATGGTGCGCTGGAGCTCCCGGTAGTCGTCGAAGACGACGGCGGGCCCGGTGTGGCGCAGCAGGTGCGGCTCGGCGGCCACGTGCTTGATGACCGCGCCGTCGGGGCAGAGGTTGCCGCGCAGGACCGCCACCCCGCCCTCCTCGGCCAGCGGATCGGTGCGCTCGCGGATGACGGCGCTGTTGTGGACGGCCGCCCCGTCGAGCTGTTCGCGCAGGGTGGCGTGCGCGACCGTGGGCCGGTCCAGGTGCAGGACGTCGGTGAGCCGGGTCAGGAATCCGGGCAGCCCGCCGGCGAAGTGGAAGTCCTCCATCAGATACCGCCCGCCGGGCCGGAGGTCGGCGAGGACCGGCACGGTGCGGGCGATGCGGTCGAAGTCGTCCAGCGTGAGCTTGACGCCGGAGCGGCCCGCCATGGCGGTCAGGTGGATGACGGCGTTGGTGGAGCCGCCGAGCGCCAGGACGGTGGCGACGGCGTCCTGGTAGGCGTCGGCGGTGAGGATGTGCGACAACTTCGTGCGCTGCCGGACGAGTTCGACGATCCGCAGGCCGGACGCGGCGGCCATCCGGTCGTGCCCGGAGTCGACGGCCGGGATGGAGGAGGCCCCGGGCATGGTCACGCCCAGCACCTCGGCGGCGGCCGTCAGCGTGGAGGCGGTCCCCATCGTCATGCAGTGGCCGGCCGAACGGGCGAGGCCGTTCTCCAGCTCGCCCATCTCGCAGTCGCCGATCAGCCCGGCCCGCCGGTCGTCCCAGTACTTCCACATGTCCGTGCCGGAGCCGAGGACCTCGTTGCGCCAGTGGCCCGGCAGCATCGGCCCGGCCGGCACGAAGACGGTCGGCAGGTCCACGGACGCCGCGCCCATCAGCAGCGCGGGCGTCGACTTGTCGCAGCCGCCCAGCAGTACGGCGCCGTCGACGGGGTACGAGCGGAGCAGCTCCTCCGTCTCCATCGCCAGCAGGTTGCGGTAGAGCATGGGGGTCGGCTTCTGGAAGGTCTCCGAGAGGGTGGAGACCGGGAATTCGAGCGGGAATCCGCCCGCCTGCCAGACGCCCCGCTTCACGGCCTGCGCCCTCTCGCGCAGGTGGGCGTGGCAGGGGTTGATGTCGGACCAGGTGTTGAGGACCGCGATGACCGGCTTGCCGAGGTGTTCCTCGGGGAGGTAGCCGAGCTGGCGGGTGCGGGCCCGGTGGCTGAAGGAACGCAGGCCCTCGGTGCCGTACCACTGGTGACTGCGCAGTTCCCCGGGGGCGACGGGCACCGCTCTCGGGTCGTCGGTCACAGGGACCACCCGGCTATCTGCGCGGCGACCTCGGCCCGCCGGGCCTCCGGAAGGACCCGGCTCGGCGCGCGTACCTCGCGGCGGCAGAGTCCGAGCACGGACAGGGCCTCCTTGACGACCGTGACGTTGTTGGCGGACTGCGCCTCGGCGCGGAACTCCTCGAAGGGGCGGATCCGCTCCCACACCTTCATCGCCGCGCCGTAGTCGCCGGCCCGCAGGGCCTCCAGCATGGCGAGGGAGACGCCGGGGGCGACGTTGACGAGGCCCGAGGTGAACCCGGTGGCGCCGGTGGCGAAGTAGGAGGGGGCGTACAGCTCGGCGAGGCCCGCGACCCAGACGAACCGCTCCAGCCCGGCGTCGCGGGCGAAGGCCCCGAAGCGCGCCGCGTCGGGCACCGCGTACTTCACGCCGATGACGTTGGGGCAGCTGTCGGCGAGTGCGGCGAGCCGGTCGCCGGCGAGCAGCGGGTTACGGATGTACGGGACGACTCCGAGCTCCGGGACGGCCTCGGCGATCGCCCGGTGGTAGTCGACCCAGCCCTCCTGGGCGACATAGGGGTGCACCGGCTGGTGAACCATCACCATGCCGGCCCCGGCGTCCCTGGCGTGCTCGGCGTCGGCCACGGCGGTGGGCACGTCGTGGCCGACCCCCACCAGGACCGTGGCACGGCCGCGGGCCTCCTGCGCGGTCAGCTCCGTGACGGTGCGCCGCTCGCCGGGGGTGAGCGCGTAGAACTCCCCGGTGTTGCCGTTCGGGGTGACGACGCGGACGCCGCCGTCGAACAGCCGGCGCACCAGGGCGCGGTACGTCACAGCGTCGATGCTCCCGTCCTCGGCGAACGGGGTGACGGGGATCGCCACCACGTCCGCGAGGGCCGCCTTCAGCGGGAGGATGTCCATGCGGATGTCCGTGCGGATGTCCATGCGGACCGGCCTTTCGTCTGGGTGCTGGTGGTGCGCGGCCGGCGGACGGTTCACGCCGCCCCACCCCCGTCCTCGTCGTCGGGGAAGGCGCGGCGCACGAAGGAGGCGATGTGGTGGTGGAGAGCCCCCGCGGCGGCCTCCGCGTCCTCGGCGAGGGCGAGCCGCAGGATCTCGCGGTGCTCGGCCGCCTCCCGGTCCCAGGACGGGACGGCCGACCAGGCCACCGTCGAGACGAGGGCCGCCTGGTCGCGGACCTCGTCGAGCATCCGGGAGAGCAGCGGGTTGCCGCAGGGCAGGTACAGGGCCCGGTGGAAGTCCCGGTTGGCCAGCGACCTGTCGGCCTTGTCGAGCGCCGAGTCGGCCCGTTCCAGCGCGTCCTGGGCCGCCTCCAGCGAGGCGCCCCGGCGGATGGACCGGCGTAGCGCCTCCGGCTCCAGGAGCAGGCGTACGTCGTACACCTCCCGGGCCATCGTCGCGTCGACGAGCCGCACGGTGACGCCCTTGTACTGGTTCATCACCACGAGCCCCGTGCCCGCGAGCGTCTTCAGCGCCTCGCGCACGGGCGTCTTGGACACCCCGAACTGCGCGGCCAGTTCCGTCTCCACCAGCGCCTGCCCCGGTTGGAGCCGCGCGGTGAGGATGGCGTGCTTGATGGCCTCCAGCACGTACTGGGTCCGGGACGGGTTCGGGGCGGGCGCAAAGGTCATGGGTGACGGGCTCTCACATCTCGCATATCGCGTCTCATATATGACGTACGAAGTACGACCCGATGAAGCTAGAGCCGCCCGGAAGGCTTCGTCAACGCTTCGGACAGAACAACTTTCCGGGTCCGCCGGGCACTTGACGTAACCTCACGGACTTCTTAGCTTGTCCACGTATGCGAATGCGGTCCACGGCCTTGAAGACCGAGGGCGTCACGACGCCCGACCGCACGCCCGGTGCCACGCCACGCGACGTGCCTCGCCACGCCGCACAGCACCACGCCGCACAGCACAGCACCACTCCACTCCGCACCACTCCACCCTGCATCGCATCGCATCGCCCCGAGGAGATCTCCGATGACCGCTCCCCGCACCGTCCTGCTCACCGGTGCCGCAGGCGGCCTCGGCACGGTGATGCGGGAGCTGCTGCCCGCGTACGGCTACGACCTGCGGCTGTTCGACCTGGTCCCGGTGGACGGCGCGCCCGAGGCGATCACCGCCGACCTGAACGACCGGGAGGCGCTGCGCGAGGCCGTGCGCGGGGTGGACGTGGTCATCCACCTGGCGGGCATCTCGCTGGAGTCCACCTTCGACAAGATCCTCCGCGCCAACATCGAGGGCACCTACCACCTCTACGAGGCCGCCCGCGAGGAGGGCGTCCGGCGCATCGTCTCCGCCTCCTCCAACCACGCCATTGGCCACACCCCCCGCCCGCTCCCCGGGGACCCGCCGATCCCGGTCGACGCCCCGCACCGCCCCGACACCTTCTACGGCCTGTCGAAGTGCTTCGGCGAGGACCTGGCCCAGCTCTACTGGGACAAGCACGGCGTCGAGACCGTCTCGGTGCGGATCGGGAGCTGCTTCCCGGAGCCCACCTCGGTGCGCATGCTGTCCCTGTGGATGAGCCCCGGCGACGGAGCCCGCCTCTTCCACGCCGCCCTCACCGCCGAGGACGTCGGACACACCGTCGTGTACGGCTCCTCCGCCAACACCCGCCTGTGGTGGGACCTGACCTCGGCGCGCGCCCTGGGCTACGCGCCGCAGGACGACTCGGAACCGTACGCGGCGAAGCTCATCGCCGAACAGGGCGAGCCGGACCCGACCGACCCGGCGCACGCCCGCCTCGGCGGCCACTTCGTCACCGATCCGCCGATCTGGCCGCACTGAGGGGGCCGAGGCTGCGGCGGGGCGGGGCTGCGGCGGGGCGGGCCCGGCCGTGGGCACCGATGAGTTTCGCGGGCGCGGACGGTCATGAGTGGTGGGGCGCATCGAGCGACCGGGTCGTCCCGACCCCAGGCCCACCCGGGCGCACGAGCACCGATCGAGCGAGGAACCACCATGGCAGCCCCCACCAGCGACAACACCGGAAACACCGACACCGTCACCGGCCTCGGAGTCGTCATCGGCAGCACGGACCCCGACGCTCTGATCGCCTGGTATCGGGCCGCGCTGGAGCCGCTCGGCGCACGCTGGGCGGAACACATGCTGCTCGTCGGCCCCGGCGCGATCATCGGATTCGACCGGCGGGACGACGTGGCGGACAAGGCCGCCGAACCGGGCCGGCACCTGATCAACGTCACCGTGCGCGACATCCGGGCGGCCGAGCGGCACCTCGGCTCCCTCGGGGTGACGTGGGTGCGCCCGGTCGAGGAGGTCGGCGGCGGCTGGTTCTTCTCCACGGTCGTGGACCCGGTGGGCAACTACCTCCAGATCCTCCAGGGCCCGGAAACGCCCTGACGCCTCCCCTGGACACCCCCTGGATTATCAAGAGCATTCGAACGAGGGGAAGTTCAGAGGGTATGCGATCGACGACGTTCCGCATCGGCGGAGACCTGACCGTGGGACGGCTGGGGTTCGGTGCGATGTACCTGCCCACCGAACGGCCCGAGGACCGGAAGGCGGCCATCACCGTGGCCCGCCGCGCGGTGGAGCTGGGCATCACCCTGATCGACACGGCCCACATGTACGAACACGGCGGCCGGGGACATCGTGCTCACGCCGGAGGTGCGGGCGCGGCTGGACGGGGTCGGGGGCGCGCGTAACTACAGCCGCCCGAAATCCTCTGTATACATTCGATCAGGTACATTGGTACATGCGAATGTATATATCGAGGAGTGAAGCATGAGCCGAACAGTCATCGACCTCGACGACGAAGCGCTTGCGGCCGCCGCAATAGAGCTGGGAACCACGACGAAGCGCGAGACGATCAACACCGCGCTGCGCGAGATCGTCGAGCGCAACCGCCGTCTGCGCGCCCTGCACGAGCTGCAGGACATCGCTCAGGAGGGCGGCCTGGACATGGACGTTCTCCTTGACAAGCACCGTTATCGAGGAGGCTCCGCAGCGTGAGTGTCGCCGACTACCTCATCGACACTTCGGCACTCGCCCGCATCCTCCTGCGCCAGAGCACCGAGGAGTGGGACCGTCGTATCGGTGCGGGCCTCGTCGCCCTATGCGACCTGACCGAACTGGAGCTGCTCTACTCCGCCCGCTCCGCCGAGGACCGCGAGAAGGTCAGGGAGCGTCTGGCCATGTTCACCTGGTGCCCGACGCCGGACGGCGTGTTCCGGCGCGCCCGCACCGTACAGGAACAACTCACCACCAAGGGAGAGCACCGAAGCGCCGGCCCCGTGGATCTATTGCTGGCTGCGACTGCGGAGCAGTCGGGCCTGACGCTGCTCCACCACGACCGCGACTTCGAGACCATCGCCCGCACCACCGGACAGCCCACCAGGATGCTGGACCTGAGGTAGCCGCCGAACTACGGCAGCCCCCGGGCCGGGCCGCACCTCACTGACCTCGTACGACCACGTTCGGATCGGCGGCGACCTCGTGGGTTGTCCAGTGCCGAGCGGCACTCTGTGCAAGTCAGAGGCGTGATCGGCTGTTCAGGCAGGTAAGGCAGGTAGTCGGAAACGTTTCGGTCGAACCACGGCCGGATGCTCGCGCCCGTACCGGGCCCCGCGGCGGCCCGGTCAGGAGGTGCCGCAGCGGTCCACCTGGACCTCGGCGACGAGGACCTCGACGCGGCGGAGCAACTCGCACTGCGGCTCGGTGCGGTCGAGCCCGACCCCCAACCCGGCGGCGAGCGGTGGCGGGTGCGCCTGGACCCTGCCGGTCACCTCTTCTGCTTGGCCTCCGGCTGACCGCTCTCCCCGTAGCGACCCTCCTGCGCGCATATCCGGACCAGTGCCACGCCGTAGCCGGTGAGCGCGAGAAGGCGGAGGGCCTCCCACCAGACCGGAAGCTCGCCCGGGCTGTTGGAATTGATCCAGTTGCTCACAGCATGCAGAAGCGCCAGCGGCCAGATCGAGACGGTGTGGAGGCGAAGCGCCGCCAGCACGAATCCGAAGACGGACGCGTGTAGGACCTGGAACGCCATGTACTCCGGCGACCGGCCGAAGACAAGTCCGGAGAGGACGTGTCCCAGGCCGAACAGCAGGCCGACCCAGATGGTGAGCCGCCACGGTGACAGTGCACGCAGAAGTTCCTGCATGACGCCGCGTGCATACAGCTCCTCGCTGATCCCGACCGACAGCATCAGCAGCGCACTCGCCGCCAGGGCACTCGCCGGGCCGACGACGCCCCGTGTCAGCTCCAGGCAGACCACGAGGTACGCCGGTACCAGTAGCCATGGGCGGCGCGGCCACAGAGTCGCCAACCACGGGGACCGCCACCATCGAAACAGCGCCACCACCGCCAACGGGACGACGCAGGCAGCCGTATTGACAAGGACCGGCCCCGCGAAACCGATCGAAGGGAGTGCGAACGCAGCGGCGAACAGAGCCAGATGCCATCCGACGTTCACGCCGATGGCGGCCAGAAGAGGCAACCGTACGGGAGGGCTGCTTGACGAGGTCACGATCAGCCAGTGTGCCCCAGCGGCGCGGGGTCCGAGTACGGCCGAAAACCCCAACGCCGTTTGGCCGGGCGCCCGGCGATCACTGTTCCGACCCACGAGCTGGGGCTACGGACCAGATTGAACAGTCAGCGGGCAACCCGGTCCGCTTCTGCAGCAGGGGCTTGCGGCGCCTCACACCGACACGAGGCGCCCTCACGTGCCTGAACAACCCTCGGATATCTGGCAGGCACGGGGCGCCGTAGGCCAGTTGCCTCACATGCCCCGGCCCACCGCCGGTCGTCGACCAGGTGCGCCGGCGGCTCCGACCGCCCCTCGTCCCCGACGACACGGTCCAGCTCGGCGACGACCTCCCGCCACGCGGCGTCATCGGTGTAGTCGGTCCGGATGACGAGAGGCGCACACTCGTCGGCCCTGACGATCGCCAGCAGCTCGTTCACCGTCTGCTCCCCGGACGGATTCGGTCCTGTCGCACGGACCCTCTCACCCACCACTGACAGCGCCATGCGCTCCTACAGCACCGAACCGGGAGTGGTGGAGAGCGCGGTGAGGCGCGCCATCTCCTGTTCACGGAAGGTGGTGACCTCACGGCAGAGCTGACTCATGACGAAGCTTCCGAGCGAAACGCAGAGGTCCATGCGCCGAATGCATACGCCCACCATGAACGGGCCGGCCGCGGCCCGGTAGAGACGCACTCCGTAATACCCCTCCTGGCAGTCACGGTCATTGTTGAAGCGGCAGTCGGCGCAGGTCTCGGGAAGACGTACCGGCCGGATGCTCTTCGCATACAGTTCGCGTCCTCCGGGAAGCCGATAGCGAGTGCGCTGATCGGAAGTCCCCGCCGTGATGATGCGCCGTTCAGGAACAGCCCCCAAGGTGTTCACCACCTCCTGCATGGCGGCGAGGGACCGACCGCCGTCCTCCAGCGACACCAGCATCCGCACGATCACGTCCCTTCCGAAGTCCTCCACAATGCGCAGCACCCGGTCCACGTGGGCACTGTCCGGGATCACGATGTTGGCGGATACCTTCACGCCGCAGCGCACAGCGGCCTCGACGGTGGAGCGCAGGGCATCGAGCTTCCGCTGAGCGAGACCGACGGAGTTCAACCGCTCGGCCTGGACAGCGGCCAATTCTTGAGGGGTGGTACCGAACACGCTGAGGTTGATCCGGTCGAGGCCTTCCGCCGCGCACGCGGGCAGCACGTCCGCACCGTTCTCCCCGTTGGACGTGACGCCCACCCGCAGACCCAGGCGACGGGCGATCCTGACCAGCCCAGGGAGATCAGGGTGCAGGGTGGGCTCGCCGCCGGTCAGATGGACCTCGTCCATGGCCATGCTTCCCCGCATGGCGGCCAGAGCGAGGGCGAAGTCCGGGTCGGCCTTGATTGCCTCGGGCAGGAACCCAGCTCCGTTCGTCGAGAGGTAGAGAGACACACGCCCGGTTCGACCAGGCGTGCCCGTGAACTCCGGAGCCGACCGCGACCGATTGTCCGAGGCGACAGGCGTGCCCTCGTTGTGGCAGAAAGTGCAGGCGAGCCCGCACGCGTCGATGACCTTGATTCTCAGGGTGCTGTCAGCCACCACGGTCACCGGGACGGGCAGGTCGTGCTGCTTCATCTGTCCACCTCCACGACGGACCGGCCCAGGGCCGGTCACCTTCTGTCCGCACCCCTATCGCTCCTAGGGGAACCGCAGGTCAGAAATGCCATCCAGATCGATCCCGTATCGGGCGAAGACCTTGGTCGTGTTCTCGCTCGTCAACTCCGACATATCGATGGAGAGCCGTGCAGCAGCGACTCGGACGTCCTCTGCTGTATCGCCCTCGATCTCCAAGTACGGAGGAATGAGCGGCCAGGAGTCGATCTCCAACCGAACGCCTTCCAGCACCCAGGAGTCCCGGTGGTTCTCCTGGTACGAGCGATGCCGCATGCCCATGCGTCCCAGCAAGGCGTGTGCTGTCTCGAAATTCCCGACCGTGGTCTCTGTCTCGCTGGTCCCGTCGATCGCGTCGGAGGTGATCTCCTTGACGCACAGGGTCGCCTCCTCCCCGTCGTCACGAAGCCTCACCCACCGTCCCTCCAGCGGGGGCACAGTGTCGTAGACATACCGGCGCATCAGCCGACCGCCGCTGTGCTCACCACCAGCGGCAGCAATTCGGCCCGCCATGGCGGCGGGGTCGATGTCCAGGTACTTCGCTTCGTACTCGACGACCGGCACGGCTCTCCCGCTGGTCCGATGAAACAGGGCGCATCGCACCGGCTTGCAGGGCCGGCCAGAGTTGAAGCTAGGCGGCCGCTGGGCGCGGCGACCACCGGGTTGCACAGGATTGCACCCGACTTCACGGGTCGGTGCTGAACCGCTGGCGACGCCCTTGACCTGGCGTGAGCAAAGAGGCGACGCTCAGTCACATCGAGCCGAACATCCCTCGAAGGAGCACGACATGGCTTTACGGTTTCTGGGCATCTGGCCCAATACTCCCGACGACGGCTCTCCCACCATCTGGCTGGAGGAGACGACAGGCGACCTGATCATCCAATCCTGGAAGGCAGATCAGGAAACCCTCCGAGCGGCTCAGGAGGTCGGATCGGTTCCCGGGCACTCCACCGACGTACCGGACCACGAAACGGTGATCCGGCTACCGGCCAACATGCTGCAGTTCATCCCCCGCACCGAGAACGCACCAGCCCACACGCCGCCCTCCCCGGGTACCGACGGGACTCCTACGGCGAACAAGGTCAGCGAGGACCAGTAGTGGCAACGGCAGTACGCGAGGCACTGGCCAAGGCGCACCATACGGCCAAGCACCTGGAAATGCGGGACAGTTACATGCGAGACGACCCCAACTTCCTCCGTTGGAAAAAGGGCTACCGCGACGACCGCGACGACCGGGCATCCTGGTGGCGCCCGTGGCTCGACGTGGTGGCCGAGGCGACCGCACGCGGCATCGTCATACGTCGGCTGCGCGTCGTGTCAGAACCTCTCAGCGACTACACGCGGTACGAGTACGACGGCACCTTCACCAACGTCGCGGCAGGCGAGGACGTGCGCTGGCTGCCCCGATCCGCCGCACGCGACCTTCTGCTCCCGGCCTTGGACGGCTGGGTCATGGACGACCGACTGCTGATCCTGCACCACTTCAGCGGCGAGGGGCAGTGGGCGGGCCCCGGTATGGAGGTCTGCGACGACGCGCAGGCGGCGGAGCGGTATGCACGTGCCTACGACGCCGCATGGCAACGAGGGATACCACACAAGGAGTACCGGCCGGCCTGAGTATGGACGCATGCCCCTCTCCCCCTACTCCCACGCTCAACAAGCCCGGCTGGCCCTCGCGAACCGCCTGGCCGAGCTGCGGCGCGAGGCGGGCCTGACCGGCCGTGAGCTCGCCCGCCTATGCGGATGGCACCCGTCGAAATCCTCACGCATCGAGAACGCCCGCACCGCGCCGACGGCTGATGACGTCACGGCTTGGTGCGGTGCGTGCGGAGCGCAGGACACAGCAGGGGACCTGATCGCCTCGCTGCGGGCCGCGGAAGGCATGTGGATCGAATGGCGGCGGATGGAGCGCTCAGGTCTCCGCCAGGCGCAGATGAACCGCCTGCCTCTGTACGAGCGCACGCATCGCTTCCGCTCGTACTCTTCCTGGCTCGTCCCCGGGCTGCTCCAAACGCGCTCCTACACCACGGCGGTTCTTGGAGCCGTACAACGACGGCGCGGCCTCGTGGACGATGTCGCCGAGGCCGTGGACGCACGCATGACCCGCCAGCGGGTTCTGCACGAGGGTGATCGCCGCTTCGCCTTCTTGGTAGAGGAATCCGTTCTTCGGGCGGGCGTGGGCGGACCACAGGTCATGATCGAGCAACTGGCGGCACTCATTGCCGCGGGCTCACTGCCCAACGTGAGCGTCGGTATCGTCCCGGCCGCTCCGGACCGTGAGCGCTGGCCGGTGGAGGGCTTCTGGATCTACGACGCCGCGCAGGTCAACGTCGAACTGGTGTCGGGCTACCTGACCGTTACGGCTCCGAGCGAGGTCGCCTCCTACGCGATGACGTTCTCCGAGCTGGCGGAATGCGCCGTCTACGGCACGGCTGCCCGCAGGTTGATCACGGCCGCGCTGGACGCGCTCGACCGACCCGACTACCGCTGAGGCAGGGCCGCACTACCCTGCGGGAACGAAGCCTCCGGAGAGCAAGGAAGCACGATGGACGACGAGCCGCTGTCGGACTGGGCGGAACGCCGGGACGCGAAGATCGGCCGGCTCCGCGCCATGCCGCTCGTGACCGGCGACGGCCCCAAGGGCGCCCACCTCAACCCGGACGCGCCTCGCGTCATCCAGCGATGGAACGGGTACGCCTGGGAGCCACACGGCACGGCGGCCAACCTCGCCGAGGCCCGACGCCTCCTGCACCCGCGCGCCGAGGAACGGCCGACGGTGACTGCACCGCAGGCGCAGCCACTGAAGGCAGGCCGGGGCAGGCAGCGCAAGCCCCGGCCGGGGGAGTGATCCGGGGCTGGAGCCTCGCCCGCAACGCCCTTTAGAGGGAGCCGTCCTGTACGGCGGTGACAAAGGCCTGCCACTGCTCCGGGCCGAAGATGTGCGCGCCAAGGGCGCGGTCCTTGCTGTCACCGATGGCGACGAGGCCGTCCGGCGTCGGTTGGGTCTCGACGCATGTCCCCCCGTTGTCACCGCTGAACGAAGACTTCACCCAGGCACTGTCGGGCAGGCCGTATCGCGCCATCTGCTGTGTCCACCTCTACGCTCTGGTAACGCTTTTCAGAGAAGGCTGTCCCGTACGGCGGCGATGAAGGCCTGCCACTGGGCGGGGGCGAAAGTGTGCGCGCCGAGGGTTCGGTCCTTGGTGTCGCGGATCGCGTGACGGCCGGAGGCCAAAAGGGCGTGCTCGACGCAGCCGTTGTTCGACCCGCTGTACGTGCTCTTGTGCCAGCGTGCACGTTCAAGCTCGGTCTCCGAAACTCGGGGAGCCGATTCCTCGATCATGATCTCGTTTTCTCGATGAGGTCGCGAATGTACTGCCGGGATGCAGTGGGTGACAGAGCGGCAGCGGTCAATTCGTCCCACGCCTTGATATACGCCTGCACATCGGGGCGCTGCTCCAGCAACGTACCACCGGTGATGTGCTCCAACCACACCACTTCCACCGGCGGATCGGCCTGTAGCCCGAAGACGGTGAACGGCGCGTACTGCTCCATCGGCAGGGCGGAATTCAGCGGCAGCACCTGAATGCTGACATTCGACGACGAACCTGCCTCCAGCAGGTGGTCCAACTGCCCGGCAATCAGGTCCGGCCCACCTCCGATGCGGTGTAGTGCGGGGGCGTCGATCACGGCTCGGAGCCTGAAGCCGAGCTTGTCGCCGAGCAACTCCTTGCGCTTCATGCGGGTATCGACGAGGGATTCCACTTGGTCGGCCGGTGACGCCACCGCGTACAGGTGGCGCATGTACGCCTCGGTCTGGAGCAGCCCCGGAATGACCATCGGTTCGAACGTGCGGACCGCTTGCGAGTCCGCCTCCAGCATCAGGTAGTCCTTCAGGACATCGTGGAGAAACGGCCCCTGCCCGCTCCACCAGTCGACCTTGTGGATCTCCTTCGCCAGCCGCTTCAGGCTGGCCCGCTGCCGCTCGTCCTCCACTCCGTAGAGGTTGAGGAGGGTCGTCAGGTCGAGCGGGCGAATGCCCCGCTTGCCGTTCTCGATCTGGCTGATCTTCGGCTGCCCACACTCCAGGGCCTCCGCCGCGTCCTGGACCTTGAGACCGGCGTCCAATCGGAGCTGTCGCAGTTCACCGCCGAGTCGGCGGCTCCGCATCGTGGGCATGTCGCTCTGAGCCATGGCGTCATCCTGGCGGCCAAGTTCGCTCAGGCACAACACACTTCGGAATATTGCACCCTCCCGGATGAAGCCGTGAAGAAATACTTGCCTAAGAGATGCTTCGCACACCACTATCTTCCCGTAACCAACAGCGCCCACCCGATCACGGAATGTCGACCGTGTGCGCGGCACTCACTTCGTTCTGGAGGAACCGATGGCCATCACCCCCACCATCGAGTTGGACCCGCCCGACTACCGCCAGGAACTCGTCGCCCGCCCCGAGACGCTCGCGATCATGCGCCGCATCGTCAGCGCACACCTCGACCTCTGGGACCTGCGCGACCTGAGCGACGCCGCCACGCTCTGCGCCCACGAGCTGCTGACCAACGTCATGCGGCACACCGGGTCGCCGCTCTGCACCATCACCCTGCGGCGCAGGCCGGACGGCGTACGCGTGACCGTCAGCGATTCCGACACTGCTCCGCCCGAGCGTCGCGACCCCGGCTGGAGCGAGGAGAGCGGACGCGGAGTGCTCCTGATCGCGGCGCTCGCGGCGCAGTGCGGGACGGTGATGCGGCGGGACGGCAAGGACGTCTGGGCCGACATCCGCACCACGGCACCCGTGCCCGCCACGTGAACAGGCCTCTGCCGCGCACCTATTGGTGTCACGCAGATGTCGACCCCGTGCCGGCCGCAGAGCCTCCGGACGGCCTGGTCACCACCGCGCCCGGTCAGGCCGTGGCCTGGATGCGCGCATCCGTGCGACGGCTGACGCCGCGACTCGACCGTGACACCTTTCACCGGGCCTGGTCCTGGCTCGGCGACCACCGGAGTGCCGAGGCAGCCGTGGAGAGCCTGCGGCGCGGCCAGGGTTACGCGTACGAACTGACCGCCCCCGACGGGACCTGGCGCTGGACGGCGTACCCGGTCTCCGCCCTCCCTCTGCCGCCGACCGACCAGCCGCTCAGGAGCCACCGATGAACGACACACGCATGCCCGCACCGCCCTCACCCGCCGCTGAGCTGCGCGCCGCGCTCGGCGAGGCGGGGCTGAGCGCGGGAGCCACGGACACGGTGGCGGAGAACCGCGTACGGATCACGCCTCTCAGCCCCGCCGACGCACGGCAGTTGGCCCGCCTGATCCGTACCGGAACCAAGCGCACGCTGAAGGCCGCCCGCGCCCTGCGGGAGATCTGCGCGGCTCACCGCATCGAGCTTCCCGGACTACGGGTCCGGCAGGGCCGCATCACCCTGGGGCCCGTCCAGGTCGACGACGCCGCACGGCTGGCCCGGCTGCTGGGTGCGGTGCCGCCGACCACCGAACGGCCGGACCCCGACATCGTGAGGGCCATGCTGGGCCAGGTCTTCCCGCAGGCCACGGGCGGCGGCGCCCTCTCCGTATCCGTACGGGAGAACACCCGTGGCCTCCTGGACCTGGGCTCGATCGACGCCAGGACCGCGCGACGCCTGATCCGCGCACTCCAGTTCTGAACGGGCTCCCGCTGCTGTCGTCAGTGGCCTTTGCGGCGCTCCGCGTCGAAGCGGTACAGCACCCGCACCAGACGCCACACTCCGGCCGTCACCCCGACCAGGGCTCCCCCTGTCAGCACACCTTTGGACGCCGAACCAGAGAGGTCGAAGACGAGGGTGAGGGCCAGCGCGACGGCAAAGACCGCCGCAGCAAGGGCGACCGCGGTCACCAGAGCGAAGACGACCTCCACCGTCATCGCGTCCTTCTCCCATCGCGACTCGCGCCCCATGTCCATGCCGGAAGTCTCGCACCACGGTCAAGGCCCGGCGCCCGGCCGAACAGCACCCGACGCCAGGAACCGCGCACCCCACACAAGAAGGCGCCGGCAACGATCAGCCACCTGATCATCTCCCCGCTCGTCCTTGCCGAACTGGACTACCTGATCACCACCAGTGCAGGCGCCGACAAGGCCCTGACAGCACCACGGTTCATCGAACGCAACGCAGCCACCCGCAGGTTCGAGATCCCCGCCGTCGGCCCACACCTGAGCGCGGCGATCGTCGTCGCGGAGGGTTACGCGGACGGCGGCAAAGGCATCGGGCTGGCGGACGCGATGAACGTCGCTCTGGCCGCCGCGTACCGTACCGAGGTCGTCTTCACCTCGGACCGCCACTTCCGTATGGTCCGGCCGCTGACCGGGCACAAGGCATTCCGGTTGCTGCCCGACGACCTGTGAGAGCGGCTTCACCCGACGGAGTGGAGCCGGCCGCAGCCTGCCCGGGGCCGTCTTCACCCGGCGGAGTGGAGTCGGCCGCCCGCAGGGGTGGCCCGGCCTCGCCATGCTTCGGTCTCGTGGTCGGGTGCCGAACGATGAGCGCATGTCACTGAACAGTCTGCGTTCGCTGGCCCGCCGCGTGGTTCCCACGCTGCTGGTCGCCCAAGTTGTCTTCCTTCCGCTTCAGACCGCCTATGCCGCCGAGCACACAGCGCCCCCGTGCGCGGCGTCCGCCGAATGCGGTTCGGTCATCGTCGCGCCCGTCTCCCAGGCAGCTCCGGATCACGGTGACTGCACCAGTCCGGAACCGGTCGTGTGCCTGATCCGGAGCGAGACTCCGCAGGAGCGCGAGGTCGCCCGCGATCAGCGGATGCGCTATCACGACCTCCTTGAGGACATGGAGCGCACGGAGTGCGCCATGCGTGCCGAAGGACGCTCGGAGGAGGACATCGCCCGCACTCTGGTCCAGATGCGCAACGACGCCAAGGACGTCGTCCGCGCCGGCATGACCCCGGAACAGGTCGCGGAGCTGGAGGCACGCAACCAGAAGAAGTACGGCAACCCCCTCGGCCCGACAGCCGACCAGCTCTACCTGAAGTACGGCTCCTGGGAGAAGGTCTCCGACGCCGCCACGCGTTCGAGCGCGGCCGTGGACCGCGAACTCGGTCTGGAGTTCCGCCACTGCTCCTGTGACGTGCTCCGGGCAGCCTGACCCGGGTCCCGGTCGGCCGGGCTCCGGCCGACCGGGGACGGAGCCCCCTCACCTCCGGTACAACGCCTCGATCTCCCCCGTGAAGTCCCGTGTGATCGCGTCCCGTTTCAGCTTCAGCGACGGTGTCAGGTGGCCGCTCTCCTCCGTGAAGTCCACCGGCAGGACCGTGAACTTCCGGATCGACTCGGCCCGCGAGACCAGGCGGTTGGCCTCGTCGACCGCCCGCTGGAGTGACGTACGCAGATCCTCGTCGTGGACCAGGTCCCGCAGCGGGATGTCCTGTTTCCCGGTCATCCGGCGCCAGTGCTGGAGGCCGTCCGGCTCCAGGGTGATCAGGGCGGTGATGAACGAGCGGTTGTCGCCGACGACCATGCACTGGCTGATCAGGGGGTGGGCGCGCAGCCAGTCCTCCAGGGGGGCCGGGGTGACGTTCTTGCCGCCCGACGTGATGATGATGTCCTTCTTGCGGCCCGTGATCGTCAGATAGCCGTCCTCGTCCAGCACGCCCAGGTCGCCCGTGGGGAACCAGCCCTCCGGCAGGAGCGCCGGGGCCACCTCCGCCCGTTCGGCGTCCCAGTAGCCCCGGAAGACCTGGCCGCCCTTGAGCAGCACCTCGCCGTCGTCCGCGATGCGCACCGACGTCCCCGGAAGCGGCCAGCCGACCGTGCCCAGGCGGGGTTTGAGGGGCGGGGTCACCGTGTGGGCGGCGGTGGTCTCGGTGAGGCCGTAGCCCTCGAAGACGCTGATGCCCGCGCCCTCGTAGAACGCGGCGAGCCGATGGCCCAGCGGGGAGCCGCCGCAGATCACGTACCGGACCCTCCCGCCGAGCGCCGCCCGGATACGGCGGTAGACCAGCGGGTCGTACAGGGCGCGGGCCGCGCGCAGGCCGAGGCCGGGGCCCGGTCCGGTGCCGTGTTCGGCGGCCTCGACCGCCTTGCCGTAGCGCTGGGCCATGCGGGCCGCCCGGTCGAACGAGGAGGCCCGGCCCATCTTCTCGGCCGTCGCGCGGCCCGTGTTGTAGACCTTCTCCAGGACGTACGGGATGGCGAGGAGGAAGGTGGGGCGGAAGCCCGCCAGGTCGGCCAGCAGGTCCTCGGTCCGGATCGAGGGGGCGTGGCCCAGGCGCACCCTCGCCCGCATGCAGCCGATCGCCACCATGCGGCCGAACACGTGCGAGAGGGGGAGGAAGAGGAGCGTGGAGGCGGGGTCCTTCGAGACCGACTTGAAGACCGGGTGGAGCAGTTCGATCGCGTTGTCGACCTCGGCGAAGAAGTTGCCGTGGGTCAGGACGCAGCCCTTCGGCCGGCCCGTGGTGCCCGAGGTGTAGATGAGGGTGGCGGGGCTGTCCGGTTCCAGGGTGGCCCGGCGAGCCGCCACCGCCGCGTCCGGGATGTCCTTGCCCAGCGACTTGAGGTGGCCGATGGCTCCCGTGTCGAACTGCCACAGATGTGCCAGGCCGGCGAGTTGCCTGCGCTCCTGGCTGATCATCCGGCCCTGTTCCTTCGTCTCCACCGCGCACGCCGCCGCGCCCGAATTCTGGAGGATCCAGCGGGCCTGGAAGGCGGAGGAGGTGGGGTAGATCGGGACCGTCACCAGGCCCGCCGCCCAGGACGCGAAGTCCAGCAGCGTCCACTCGTACGTCGTACGGGCCATGATCGCGACCCGGTCACCGGCCCGCAGCCCCTCCGCCATCAGGCCCTTGGCCACCGCCAGCACCTCGGCGGCGAACTCGGCGGCGCTCACGTCCCGCCAGCCGCCCTCGGCGTCCTTGCGGCTGAGGACCGGCTCGCCCGGAGCCTCCCGGGCGTTGTCGAACGGGATCTCGGCCAGCGAGCCGTGCTCCACGGCCGGCGCGAACTTCGGTACGGAGACCTCCTGGACCCTGCCGTCGGGACCCAGCCTCTTCGCCGGCTCGACCAGGACGGGCGGGGCTGCGGGTGCGTGGGCCGTGGAAGGTGCGGGGGCGGAAGGTGGCGTTGACACGTGCGGCTCCTCGGTTCGGGGGTCGGGCGGGTCGTTTCACCGGTTCGTCCGTCCGGCAGCAGCCGGGGGCGGCCTTCCGGCAGAAGCCGGAGCCGTCCGTCCATCAGCGGCGTCGAATGGCCCGCCGCCATCGCGGTGTTGGGGCCTGCTGCCACGAACACCGGCTTCAGTCCCTCCAGTTGCTCGGACGTCGATCCCGGGCGCGGGTCTCTGGTCGCGGCCCAGGTCCCCGGCAGACAACCACCCGGCAGCTCAGGAAGCCTCGTTCGCACGCGGCCGCCAGGCGCGGGCGGCTCGTGGCGGACGACCGGCTCTCCTCCTCGTGGCCCACCTCCCGGCGGCGCACGGTGACGGCGGCAGGCGCGACGGCGTCACGGTGGCCGGCCCGGTCCGGTCGGTCCGGGATCGCTCATCTCGACCAGCTCCTGACTCTTCAGTAACCTTACTCAAGAGTAAATCTACGACCACGCAGGGAGTCAGGACAATGGCCGATCGCTATCCGCACCTCACCGCCACAACTCCCGGCCGCTTCCTCACCCGGCGGGCCGGCCTGCCGCGCCCCGCCGCGCCGCACCGCCGGCCCCCGCACACGCCGCGCCTGGACGCTCCCCACGCCGTTGCCCCGGACGCTCCCCATCCCGATCCCCGCCCCGCCGTCCTGGACGCCCTCCATCCCGCTGTACGGTCGCCGGCTCCCGTTGGCCGGATCGTCGTCATCGGCAGGCCACCCTCCTCCGGGGATCACCATCAGGCCGCTGCCCAGCGGGTGTTGGAGGGCCTCGCCCGGTCGCCGGGCAAGGGGACCGGCCTCGGCTCCACCGCCCGGCGCCCGCAGATCCCGGACGGCGCAACACCTCAGTCCGCCGAGTTCGCCCTCCACTTCCCCCTCTCACCCCTCCCGCCCCTCTCCCCCCGGTCCGCGTACGTCAGCGGCCAGATGCTGCGGGTCTGCGGCCAGAGCCCGCTGGGGGCGCGAGGCCGATGACCTCACTCAGCGCCTCGCTCGTGCGCGGGGCTCTCTCCTCACCGTTCAAGCGCGCCGTGCGGCCGGACGTCACGCTGCCGCCGAGCCGCCTCACCCGCCCGGCCGCGCCCGTCGCGCCCGGCCCCCTCGCGGCGTACGGCAGGGTCTGCGGCTTCCCGGAGTCCGGGCCTCTTCCGCTCACGTACCCGCATGTGACGGCCTTCCCGCTCACCCTGCGGCTGATGACCGCACGCGCCTTCCCGCTGCCGGTCGTCGGGCTCGTCCACACCTGGATCGAGATCACCCCGCACCGGACCATGCGGCCCACCGAGCCGCTCGAACTGACGGTGTACGCAGATGGGTTGGCCCCGCACCGGCGGGGCACCGAGGTCACGATGGCGACCGAGGCGCGGGTGGGCGGGGAGCTGGTGTGGGAGTCCCGCAGCGGCTATCTGTCCCGGCACCGGCAGACGGCAGCAGCAGCGACCCTCGATCAGGCGTCGGCTTCACAGGCTTCCGCCCCGGCAGCCGCTCCGCCCACCGCCCCAGCCGCCGCCCCGGGCATCGCCGCCCAATCGGTCGCCCAGCCGGCCGTCCCGGCCGCCGACAGCCTGCCCGGCCTCGCCGAATGGTGGCTGCCCGGGGATCTGGGGCGGCGGTACGGAGCCGTCTCCGGCGACCGCAACCCGATCCACCTGTACCCGCTGACCGCCCGGCCGTTCGGCTTCCCCCGGGCCATCGCGCACGGCATGTGGAGCGTCGCCCGCTGCCTCGCCGAGGTCGGCGATCCGGCAGAAATCCGTTGCGTACGGGCGGAGTTCAGGGCCCCTGTCCTGCTGCCCGCCACCGTGACGTACGCGGCCGACGGCCCTGGGAACGTCTTCGAACTGCGCGGCGCCGACGGGCGCGCGCACCTCGTGGGGTCGGTGGACCGCAGGGGCTAGGCGACCGGAGGGGCTAGGTGGCCGGAGGCGTCCACGGCCGGGCGTGCATCAGGTTCTCCAGGCCCGCCCAGGCGAAGTTCATCAGGGTCGCCGCGGCCTCCTTGGCCGAGACGTCCGGGGTGTCGTTGGCCCAGCCCGCCAGCGACTCCGCGGCCCCCACCAGTGCCTGGGCGAGCCCTGCCACGTCCCGGTCCGCCAGGGCGGGGTCGCTGTGGGCCTCGCGGGCGGCGGCCCCGATCAGGCCCGTCACGAACGCGACGATCTCGTCCCTCATGCCGCCGACCTCGCTGACGAACGGCTCCCCGTGCGAGCGCGCCTGGCGGTGCAGGACCGACCAGCCGTCCGGATTCTCGGCGGTGTGCAGGAAGAACGCCCGCAGTCCCGCCCACAGTTGGCCGTCGGCGGGCAGCCCCGGCTCCACCCCGGCCCGCACCGCCTCCAGCAGTGCCTTGGCCTCGCGGCGGATACAGGCGGAGAACAGCTCTTCCTTGGAATTCAGGTACAGGTAGACCAACGGCTTGGAGACGCCCGCCAGCTCCGCGATCTCGTCCATCGAGGCAGCCCGGTAGCCGCGCTGCCCGAAGATCCGCACCGCCGCGTCCATCATCTGCTGCTCGCGCACGGCGCGCGGCATCCGTTTGCTCTTCACAGCACCCACGTCCGGCTTCCTCCCCGCCCCCACTGCCCTGCTCACCGCCCAGGGTACGGCGGTGGACGGCCCCGGCGTCGCAGGGAGCGATCACCCGCGGAGCGATGGCCTGTCGCGACCGGCGGACGAGGAGGGTCCTCCCCCGGTGCGACACCGGCTCCACCCGGCGTCCGATGTGCCCGCCCGGGACAGCCCTCAGCTTTGCGGACATGCCGATCTCCCTTCGCACCGGACCGGCCGGGATCGCCGCGACCGCCGCGGCGCTCGCCCTGACCGCTCTGGCCGCTCTGACCGGGCTCGCGGAGGAACTGGCGAGCCGGGGTTACGTCGTGGCGTCCGCGGACCATCCGTACGAGTCGACCGGTACGCAGCTGCCCGACGGGCGGGTCCTCACCTGTGCCGCCTGCGACCGGGTCGACGCGCAGCCCGACGACGCCGCGCGGCGCGAGGTCCTCTTCCAGCGCCCCTGAACGGGTCCGGGTGACATGAGAGCGCCCCCGGTCCACGTACTCGAACGTACGTGGTGGACCGGGGGCGCTCTCGGTGTACGGCTTGCCGCCGCAGGGCGCTACGCGGTGACCGGCACCGCGCCTTTGGGCTCCGCGACCTCGTCCCGGTCGGTGCCGCCGAAGGCGTCGACCGGGGAGGACGAGGCCGAGTTGTACGCGTCGTGGTCGAGGATCTTCTCCCGGGCCGCGACGATCACCGGGACCAGCGCCTGGCCGGCCACGTTGGTGGCGGTGCGGATCATGTCGAGGATCGGGTCGATGGCCATCAGCAGGCCGACGCCCTCCAGGGGGAGGCCCAGCGTGGACAGGGTGAGGGTCAGCATGACCGTCGCGCCGGTGAGGCCGGCGGTGGCCGCCGAGCCGATCACCGAGACGAAGGCGATCAGGAGGTAGTCGCCGATGCCCAGCTGCACGTCGAAGATCTGCGCGATGAAGATCGCCGCCAGTGCCGGGTAGATCGCGGCGCAGCCGTCCATCTTCGTGGTCGCGCCGAACGGGACGGCGAAGGAGGCGTACTCCTTCGGAACGCCGAGGCGCTCGGTGACCCGCTGGGTGACCGGCATGGTGCCGACCGAGGAGCGGGAGACGAAGGCCAGCTGGATCGCGGGCCAGGCGCCCTTGAAGAACTGGAGCGGGCTGACCTTGGCGACGGTGGCCAGGAGCAGCGGGTAGACACCGAACATCACCAGGGCGCAGCCGATGTAGACGTCGGCGGTGAACGTCGCGTACTTGCCGATGAGGTCCCAGCCGTAGTCGGCGATGGCGTAGCCGATGAGGCCGACGGTGCCGATCGGGGCGAGGCGGATGACCCACCACAGGGCCTTCTGGAGCAGCTCCAGGATCGACTGGCTGAGGGTGAGGATCGGCTTGGCCTTCTCGCCGAGCTTGAGGGCGGCGATACCGGCGACGGCGGCCATGAACACGATCTGGAGCACGTTCAGCTCGGTGAACGGCGTGATCACGTTGTCCGGGACGATGCCGGTCAGGAAGTCGATCCAGCTGCCCTTGGTGTCGGAGAGCTTGCCGTCCTTCGGCGTGAGGCCGGTGCCGGAGCCCGGGTTGGTGACCAGGCCGATCGTGAGGCCGATGGCGACCGCGATCAGCGAGGTGATCATGAACCAGAGCAGGGTGCGGGTGGCGAGCCGGGCGGCGTTGTTGACCTGGCGCAGGTTGGTGATCGACACGAGGATCGCGAAGAAGACCAGCGGTGCGACGGCCAGCTTCAGCAGCTGGACGAAGAGCGAGCCGATCTCGTCGAGGGTGGTGACGAGCCAGCCGAGGTCCTGGCTGCGGGCCAGCCAGCCGAGCAGCACGCCGAGGACCAGACCGGCGACGATCTGGGCCCAGAACGGGACCTTGGGTATACGGAAACCGGGGCCGGAGCCGGTGGGCTGCTCGGCCTCGGGGGCGGCGGACGCGGGGTTCGCGGACACGGACACACTCCAGTTAAGGACGCATCGGGACGCACGGAGGCAATCCGTGCGGTCGTGCGGTGGAACGGGGACGGGGTCGCGGCGCCCGCGTCAGGGGCGGCGCCGCTGCATGATGCCGTATCAGACCTTGCGGCAACAGACCGCGGACATACAGCGGCAGAGATCGACATGCAGGCGCGCCACGAGCGGAATGCTCGCGGCATGACGGAGGCGCACAGCTGTCTTCACATCGAATACGTTAACACTTGAACTTTGAGAACCTCAAAGCCTGCCTTTGGCTCCGGGGCAGGGCTCCGCCGGGCAGGAATGGCCGGAAATGCGGTGGAAGGCACCGGAGAGCAGCGGGAAACGCCACGGACCCCGGTGCTGGAGCCGGTCGGCTCCCGCCCGGGGTCCGGCGGAGAAGGGGTGCGCACGGCGTGCGCGTGTGAGGAAGCTTACGTGGCGCCTACCGGTGCGTCCGGCGCGTCGGCTGGACGGGGTGGCGCCGCCGGCGCTACTGGACCGCGTCCTCGCGGGTGCGGTTGGCGTCGAGGCGCGCCTTGGTGCGGTCGACGGTGGAGACGATCTGCACGGACATCTCGTCACGCTGCCTGCGCAGCAGCACATAGCTGAGCGGGGCGGAGAGAAGGAGGCCGAGGAGGATCACCCAGACGACGTTGGAGCCCCCGAGCCCTGCGGGCACCAGCCCGAAGTGGACGGCGACACCGGCGGCGAGGAAGCAGCCGACGAAGATCAGCAGGCGCAACGCCGTGTAACGGATCAAGGCGCTCGGCTTGGCAGCGGACACGGCTGGCCCTCTCTTCCCATGGACTCTCGACACGCTTCTGCCCGTCCAGTGAAGCATGGCCCGAATTCTCTCGGTTCAGGGGGTTGCCGGGCCCGGGGGCGGCCAAGGGCTGTCCGCTCATCCCCGGTGGGCGCTCCCCAGCGGGAGCAGCATGACGATGTCGTCGCGGTCGTCGCCGTCGGCCACCCGGATCGCGTCCGGCACCCGGCCGACCTCCTTGTATCCGCAGGCGGCGTAGAAGCGGTCGGCGCCGGTGCCGCCCCGGCAGGTGAGGCGGATCGCCTCGATGCCCTCGATGGAGCGGGCGGCGTCGGCGGTGGCGGCCATGAGGTCGCGACCGTACCCCTTGCCCTGGTGGCGGGGGTGGACCATGACGGTGTAGAGCCACAGCCAGTGCCGCAGCAGCCGGTGGTCGTTGAGGGTGAGGAAGGCGGTGGCGGCGACGACACCGTCCTCGTCGCGGCCGACGAGCAGCCGGGTGCGGCCCTGCTCGATGGCGACGAGGTGCTTGAGCAGGTCGGGCCGGACGTCCTCGGCCGTCACGGGCGGGACGAAGCCGACGGCGCCGCCCGCGTTGGTGACATCGGCCCAGAGGGCGGTGACGCCGTCGCGCAGGGCGGGGGTGAAGTCGGGATCCAGCTCGAATGTAAGTGCCATAGAGGCAGGCTAACCATTACATGCTGCTCGGCTCAACCCCTTTCCGCGGCACGGGCAGGAGGATCGTTTACGCAGCATGGGCAGGCGACAGCCCGGAAGGCGACCCGGCGGCCCGATCCGGCCCGGCGACGCGACCCGGCCCGCCCCGGCGACCCGGCCCGGCACCCCGCCCGCTGGCCCGGACGCGGGAAAGCCCCGGTCGGGGCGGCGGCCGGGGCTTTCCTTCGGAGCGGGGACGGTCGGGGTGCGCGTCAGACGCGCATCGGCTGCGGCGACTCGCGCCGGTCCGCGTCCGGGCCCGGGTACTCGCGCAGGATCTCGTACCGGGTGTTCCGCTCGACCGGCCGGAAACCGGCGTCGCGGATCAGGTCCAGCAGGTCCTCACGGCCGAGCTTGTTCGGCGTGCCGAAGTCGTCGGCGTCGTGCGTGATCTTGTACTCGACGACCGAGCCGTCCATGTCGTCCGCGCCGTGCTGCAACGCGAGCTGGGCGGTCTGCACGCCGTGCATCACCCAGAACACCTTGACGTGCGGCACGTTGTCGAAGAGCAGCCGGGAGACCGCGAAGGTCTTCAGCGCCTCCGCGCCGGTCGCCATCGTGGTACGCGCCTGGAGCTTGTTGCGGACCTTGCCGTCCTTCATGTCCACGAAGTCGTGCTGGTAGCGCAGCGGGATGAAGACCTGGAAGCCGCCGGTCTCGTCCTGCATCTCCCGCAGCCGCAGCACGTGGTCGACGCGGTGACGGGGCTCCTCGATGTGCCCGTACAGCATCGTCGCGGGGGTCTTGAGCCCCTTCTCGTGCGCGAGACGGTGGATGCGCGACCAGTCCTCCCAGTGGGTGCGGTGGTCGACGATGTGCTGGCGGACCTCCCAGTCGAAGATCTCCGCGCCGCCGCCGGTCAGCGATTCGAGACCGGCCTCGATCAGCTCGTCGAGGATCTCGGAGGCCGAGAGGCCGGAGATCGTCTCGAAGTGGTGGATCTCCGTCGCCGTGAACGCCTTCAGCGCGACGTCCGGCAGGGCTTCCTTCAGCGCACTGAGCGAACGCGGGTAGTAGCGCCACGGGAGGGTCGGGTGCAGTCCGTTGACGATGTGCAGCTCGGTGAGGTTCTCGCCCTCCATCGCCTTGGCGAGGCGGACGGCCTCCTCGATGCGCATCGTGTACGCGTCCTTCTCGCCCGGCTTGCGCTGGAACGAGCAGTACGCGCACGATGCGGTGCACACGTTGGTCATGTTGAGGTGACGGTTGACGTTGAAGTGCACCACGTCGCCGTTCTTGCGCATGCGCACCTCGTGCGCCAGCCCGCCCAGCCACGCCAGGTCGTCGGACTCGTAGAGGGCGATCCCGTCCTCGCGGGTCAGCCGCTCGCCGGCCCGGACCTTCTCCTCCAGCTCGCGCTTGAGTCCCGCGTCCACTAGGCCGCCTCCCATTTCTCCGTGCATTCAGACTCCGACCAACCGTACTCCCCCACCCTCCGGGCAGGAGGGGCCCCCTTTACGGCGCTCCGCGCTACGGCTCCTCGGGGAGTTCCCCGACCCGGTTCTCCCACTTGGTGGAGAGCACGATCGTCGTACGGGTCCGCGAGACGCCCTTCGTGCCGCTCAGGCGCCGGATCGTCTTCTCCAGGCCGTCCACGTCGCCGACCCGGACCTTGAGCATGTAGGAGTCGTCGCCCGCGATGAACCAGCAGTCCTCGATCTCCGCGAGGTCCTTCAGCCGGACCGCCACGTCCTCGTGGTCGGCCGCGTCCGAGAGCGAGATCCCGATCAGCGCGGTCACGCCGAGCCCCAGCGACGCGGAGTCGACGGTGGCGCGGTAGCCGGTGATGACCCCGGCGGTTTCCAGCCGGTTGATGCGGTCGGTGACGCTGGGCCCGGAGAGCCCCACGAGCCGCCCCAGCTCGGCGTACGAGGCCCTGCCGTTCTCCCTGAGGGCCTGGATGAGCTGCCTGTCCACCGCGTCCATATGACTGAAACCTTCCATTGTTCAGCAGTACCGCGAGTTTACGTGTAGAATCTAAGGCATGCGGGGCCGAGACCCTGCAAATCTTCTAGAACATCCAAGAAACGCTTTCGAATCTTCAGGAGTGAACTTCACCGTGTACACGATCGAGATGGCCTACGCCCGGATGCGCGAGCTGCAGGACCTGGCCAACCGCTCGCGTGCCCACCAGCCCGCCGCCGCGCACCGCGTCGACAAGACCCGCTCCCCGCGCGCGCCCAAGAAGCACTGACCCGGACAGGTCCGACCGGAACCTGTCCGACCGGGACCTGCCCGACTGGGACCTACCGGTCCTGCGGGTTGCGGGAGCCGCCACCGAGCTCTCCTTCCCAGCGGCGGTACAGCCGGTGCGGCACGTCTGCCGCGTCCAGCACCCGCCCCGCGACGAAGTCCACCAGGTCCTGGATGTGCGTCGCACCCGCGTAGAACGCCGGAGAGGCGGGCAGCACGACCGCGCCCGCCTCGTCCAGGGTCACCATCTGCTTCAGCGTCTGACCGCTCAGCGGGGTCTCGCGCACCGCGACCACGAGCGGGCGGCGCTCCTTGAGCGTCACGCTCGCGGCCCGCTGGAGCAGATCCTTCGACAGACCGAGCGCCACTCCGGCCACACAGGCCGTCGAGGCCGGCACGATCAGCATCCCCTTCGCCGGGTACGACCCGGAGGACGGCCCGGCGGCCAGATCACCGGCCGGCCAGTGGCGTACGCGCTCCAGCTCCGCGTCCCCCACCGCGAAGGCGTCCGGCTTCCCGTCCGCACCGCGATCCAGCCAACCGCGCAGGTCCTCGCGCCAGTGCCCGTCCCGGAACGCGATACCGGTCTCGTCCAGCAGGGTGAGCCGCGAGGCCCGGCTCACCACCAGGTCCACGCTCTCACCGGCCGCCAGGAGTCCGCGCAGAACTGCGGCCGCGAACGGGGTACCCGAAGCGCCGGACACCCCGACAATCCAAGGCCGCCGCTGCTGATGAGTCACTGAAGTCCTGGATTCCACATCTGCGAGCCTATCCGGCACGCCCAGGCACCCGGCACCCGGAACCGGGCAAGCGCCCCGCACGTTCACCGAGTGACGGGCAACCCGGGGGCAGGGGAAGACCATGGGCGACTACTGGACCACCGACCGCACCACGAACAACGGCACCACCGGGGGCGCGCGGGCCCTGACCGCCGGGATCCTGATGGTGGGCTGGGTGGCCCTTCTGTGGGCCCTCGAAGGGATCGACACGGCCACGGGCAACGCCCTGGACACCTACGGCATCAGCCCGCGCGACCCGGCGGAGCTGCGGGACGTGATCCCCGCCGCGTTCCTGCACAGCGGCTGGGAGCACGTGGCCTCCAACAGCGTCCCGCTGCTGGTCCTCGGCTTCATCGCCGCCCTCGCGGGGCTGCGCCGGTTCGCCGCCGTCGTCGTGACGATCATCGTGGTCAGCGGCCTCGGCGTCTGGCTGACCGCCCCGGCGAACACCGTGACGCTCGGCGCCTCCGGCGTGGTCTTCGGGCTGCTCGGCTATCTGCTGGTCCGCGGCTTCGTGGACCGCCGCCCCTGGGACGTCCTCATAGGCATCGGCGTCGCCCTGGTCTACGGCTCGCTGCTGTGGGGCGTCCTGCCCACCCAGTCGGGCGTCAGCTGGCAGGGCCACCTCTTCGGGCTGGCCGGCGGTGTGGCGGCGGCCTTCTTCTTCCGCCGCCCGCGCCGCGCACCGGACAACCTGGTCACGGTCTGACCGGGGCCGGCTCGGGGTCCTACGGGGCCAGACCGCGCACCAGCAGGTCCAGCAGCGCGCAGGCGAACAGCGCGATGCCGATGAAGCCGTTCACCGAGAAGAACGCCCGGTTCAGCCGGGACAGGTCGTGCGGCCGCACGACGCGGTGCTCGTAGACGAACGCCACCGCGACGATGGCCATGCCGATCCAGTAGAAGGCCTCGGCGTCCGTGGCCAGCCCGAACCAGACCAGCAGCCCGGTCGTGACCGCGTGGCACACCCGCGCGCCCCATAGCGCGGCCGGGATCCCGAAGCGCGCCGGGAAGGAGAGCACCCCGTGGGCCCGGTCGGCCTGGACGTCCTGGCAGGCGAAGATCAGGTCGAAGCCGCCGATCCAGATCCCCACGGCGAGCCCGAGGACCACCGCGTCCCAGGACCAGCTGCCGGTCACCGCGAGCCAGGCGCCGACCGGCCCTATGGCCTGCGCGAGGCCCAGGATGGCGTGCGGGAAGTTCGTGAACCGTTTGCCGTACGGGTAGACCACCATCGGCACGACGGCCAGCGGCGCGAGCACCAGGCAGAGCGGGTTGAGCAGGGCGGCTGCGCCGAGGAAGACGACCAGCGCGACGAGCGCACCGGTCCACGCGGACTTCACCGACACCGCGCCGGTCACCAGCTCGCGGCCCGCGGTGCGCGGGTTCCGGGCGTCGATCTCCCGGTCGATGATCCGGTTGGCGGCCATCGCGAACGTCCGCAGCCCCACCATCGCCAGCGTGACGAGCAGCAGCGTGCCCCAGTGGATGGTGCCGTCCAGCAGGAACATCGCGGTCAGCGCGGCGATGTAGGCGAAGGGCAGCGCGAAGACCGAGTGCTCGATCATCACGAGCCGGAGGAACGACTTGACCTTGCTGCCCGAGGGCGCGGAACCGGGTACGGACGCCGCCGCCTCCGCCGCGCTGCTCACAGCCCGTACTCCTTCCAGCGGCGGTCGACCTTCGCCGCCGTCCCCGGGTCGGAGACGACCATCTCCGGCCAGCCCCCGTCCCGGGTGTAGCCCTCCGTGGGCAGCTTCCTGGTGGCGTCGATGCCCGCCTTACCGCCCCAGAACTGCTGGTACGAGGCGTGGTCGAGGTGATCGACCGGGCCCTCGACGACCGTGAGATCGCGGGAGTAGTCGGTGTTGCCGAGCGCCCGCCAGGCGACCTCGTGCAGATCGTGGACGTCGCAGTCTGCGTCCACCACCACGATCAGCTTGGTCAGCGACATCATGTGCGCGCCCCAGATCGCGCTCATCACCTTCTGGGCGTGCTTCGGGTACTTCTTGTCGATCGAGACGATCGCGCAGTTGTGGAAGCTCGCCGACTCCGGCAGGTGGTAGTCCACGATGTCCGGCACGACGATCTTCAGCAGCGGCAGGAAGAACCGCTCCGTGGCACGGCCCAGCGGCCCGTCCTCGGTCGGCGGGCGGCCCACCACGATGGACTGGAGCAGGGGCCGCTTGCGCATCGTGATGCAGTCGATGGTCAGGGCGGGGAACGGTTCCTGCGGGGTGTAGAAGCCGGTGTGGTCCCCGAACGGGCCCTCGGGGAGCATCTCGCCCGGCTCCAGCCAGCCCTCGATGACGACCTCCGCCTGCGCGGGGACCTGGAGCGGCACGGTCTTGCAGTCGACCATCTCGATCCGCTTGCCCTGGATGAACCCGGCGAAGAGGTACTCGTCGATGTCCCCGGGCAGCGGGGCGGTGGAGGCGTACGTCACGGCGGGCGGGCAGCCGAACGCGATGGCGACGGGCAGCCGCTCGCCGCGCCGGGCGGCGACCTGGTAGTGGTTGGCGCTGTCCTTGTGGATCTGCCAGTGCATCCCGATGGTGCGCTTGTCGTGGCGCTGGAGCCGGTAGAGGCCCAGGTTCCGGACGCCGTTCTCGGGGTGCTTGGTGTGCGTGAGACCCAGGTTGAAGAACGATCCGCCGTCCTCGGGCCAGGTGAACAGCGCGGGCAGCTTCTCCAGGTCGACGTCGTCGCCGGTCAGCACCACTTCCTGGACGGGCGCGTCACCGGACTTCACCTTCTTCGGCGGCACGTGCACCATCGAGCCGAGCTTCCCGAAGGCCTCCCGCACCCCGACGAAACCCTGCGGCAGTTCCGGCTTGAGGAGCCCGCCGATCTTGTCGCTGATGTCGCTGTACGCCTTCAGTCCCAGGGCCTTCAGGAGGCGCCGGTCGGTGCCGAAGACGTTCATGGCCAGGGGCATCGAGGACCCCTTGACGTTCTCGAACAACAGGGCCGGGCCGCCGGCCTTGTTGACCCGGTCGACGATCTCACCGACCTCCAGATGGGGGTCGACCTCGACCTTGACGCGCTTGAGATCACCATCGCGCTCAAGAGCCCGGAGCAGGGAGCGAAGATCGTCGTAAGCCATGCGGTCCAGTTTGTCATCCCCGCCCGCGCGGCCTCGCCGGGGCTCCCCGTTGCCGGGCCCCGGATCCTGCGTGCCGAGCCGGTACCCTGGCCGCGATACCGGGCAATCATCCCGCCCACCGCCGCTTCCTGGGGGACGCACCATGAGAGCCCTGATCTTTCTCGTGCCGCTGGCTCTGACGATCTACGCGTTCATCGACTGCCTGAACACCTCCGAGGAGGACACCAAGCATCTGCCGAAGGTCGCCTGGGTCTTCATCATCCTGCTGTTCTGGATCGTCGGCCCGGTCGTGTGGCTCGCGGCGGGCAAGGTGCGGCACGGCGCGGCGGCGGGCGGCGGCGCCTCCTCGTGGCAGCGGGGCAGGCGTACGCAGTGGGTGGCCCCGGACGACAACCCCGACTTCCTGAAGTCCCTCAAGGGCGACGAGAAGAACGGCGGCGACGGCGACGACGACGCGGCCGCGCCGGGGAAGGCCGACGCGCGGAAGGACCCCCAGCAGGACCCCCAGCAGGAGGGGCCGAAGGACGACGAGAAGGACCCTTCGGCCCTGAAGGACTGGGAGGCGGATCTGCGCCGCCGCGAGGAGGAGCTCAAGCGCCGCGAGCGCAGCGCGGGCCCCGACGACACGGCCCCGCCCGCCTCCTGACGCCTCCTGACCTCACCCGGGGAACGTGTACGGCCCCCGTACGGATCGCGATGATCCGTACGGGGGCCGCTTCCGTGTCCGGTACGGATCGTCGCGATCCGTGCGGGGGGGCGTATCCGTGTCCGGGCTCAGACTCCCGCGTAGGAGTGCAGGCCGGAGACGAAGATGTTCACGCCGTAGTAGTTGAACAGCCAGCAGGCGAAGGCGACGAGCGCCAGGTAGGCGGCCTTGCGGCCCTTCCAGCCGGCGGTGGCGCGGGCGTGCAGATAGGCGGCGTAGGCGACCCAGGTGATGAAGGACCAGACCTCCTTGGGGTCCCAGCCCCAGTACCGGCCCCAGGCGTCGCCGGCCCAGATCGCGCCGGCGATGATCGTGAACGTCCACAGCGGGAAGACGGCCGCGTTGATCCGGTACGCGAACTTGTCCAGCGTGGACGCCGAGGGCAACCGCTCCATGACCGAGGCCGCGAACTTGCCGGGCGTACCGCCGGAGACGAGCTTGCTCTCGTAGCTGTCGCGGAAGAGGTAGAGGACCGTGCCGACCGCGCCGAGGTAGAAGACGGCACCGCAGATGATCGCGGTCGAGACGTGGATCCACAGCCAGTACGAGTGCAGCGCGGGCACCAGCTGGTCGCTGTCGGTGTAGAGCGTCGTGACCGCGATGCCGAGGTCCAGAAGGACCGTGGTAACCAGCGGGAGGCCGATCCAGCGGACGTTCTTCTTCAGCGCGAGCAGCACCAGGTAGGAGCCGACCGCCACCGTGGAGAAGGTGATGGAGAACTCGTACATGTTGGCCCAGGGGGCCCGCTGCACGGACAGGGCGCGGGTGGCGACGCCGCTCGCCTCGACGAGGAACGCCACCACGGTCAGCGAGACCGCGATCCGGCCCCACAGGTCGCCCTTGAACGTGCCGCCGGCCGCACCCGGGCCGTCGGGCACGTCACGTGTGCCGGCGGCGGAGCGGGTGATGACCTCGGGCCGCTCCAGCACGGCGGTGCCGCCGGACCGCGCCTTCACCGCCGGGGCGGCGGCTCCGGCTCCGGCTCCGGAGGCGGACAGCGCTGCGGCGGTGCGGCCGACCTTGCTGCGGCTGCCGAGGACCCACTCCGCGATGTGCGCGAAGAAGGCCAGGGTGTAGACGGCCATCGACGAATAGATCAGCACATTGCTGGTGTGCGCCAGGCTCTCGTTGGTTGCGGCGGCGAGATTCACTTCTCAGCCCCTTCGGCAGGTGCTTCGGCAGGGTGTACGGGCCGGCTCCCGGCCTCGTTCGTGGCATCGGTGGTGCCGGGCCCGCCCGGCGCGTCGGGCTTCTCCGGGGCGTCCGGCTTCTCCCGGGATTCCGGCTCTTCCGGCTCCTCCGGGGCGGCGGGGGCCACCGGGACCGTGGTGACGAGAGCGGCCGAGAGGTCGCCCAGTTCCTCGGGGAGCTTCGCGGACTCGCTGCGGCCCAGGCCCGCCATCTCCACGACCGTGACGCCGTCGGCGCCCCGGACCGCCCGCACCCACACCCGGCGGCGCTGGATGAACAGCGATCCGGCGAGACCGGCGATGGCGGCGACGGCTCCACCGAGCGCCCAGCCGTTGCCCGGCTGCTGCGAGATCTGGAAGCTGGCCCACTCCTCGACGCCCTCGAAGGTGATCGACCCGGCGCCGCCGGACAGTTCCAGCTTCTCGCCCGGCGTCAGCAGCTTCTTGAGCAGCTCGCCGTCCTTGTCCTTGAACTCCTTCATCTTGGACGTGTCGAGCTGGTAGACGTTCTGCGCGAGCCCGGAGTCGACGCCGAGCGAGCCGTGGTAGGCGCTGAGCGCCAGCACGGGGAAGTCCAGGCCGGGGAACTGCGAGAACATCTGGCCCTGGCCATGGCCGGCGAACGTCGGCACGAAGAACGCCTTGAAGCCCAGCTGGGTCTTGACGCCCTTCTTGTCCTTGTAGCCGTCCATCACCTTGATGGCGCCGGACGAGGTGATGTTGTTGTCGATCGGCAGCAGCGGGACGGCGGACCGCGAGACGACCTCGCCCTTGCCGTCCCGGACGGTGACGACGGGGGCGTAGCCGTGGGCGATCAGATAGACCTTGGTGCCGTCCACGACGAGCGGTTCGTTGACCTTGATGACGCCCTTGCGCTCCGCGCCCTCGGCTCCCTCGGTGTACGTCACCCGGGCCTCGAAGGTGCGCGGGGTGCCGCGCTGCGGGCCGCTCTTCTCGTACGTACCGACGAAGTCGTCCAGCACGAAGCTGAACGGGGCCAGGGAGTCGGAGTCGTAGAGCGAGCCCGACCGGAAGTCGTCGTACTGGGTGAGCGTGTTGGAGAAACCGTCGCCCTCGACGACCAGCTTGCCGCCCTCGGACTTGAAGAGCTGCCCGGAGGCGAAGGCCACCAGCATCACGATCAGGGCGATGTGGAAGACCAGGTTCCCGGCCTCGCGGAGGTAGCCCTTCTCGGCGGCGACCGCGTCGCCTGCCTCGTCCGTCCGGAAGCGCCGCTTGCGCAGCACGGCGAGAGCCGCCGCACGGACCGCCTCGGGCTCCGCGTCGGTGCGCCAGGTGGTGTACGCGGGCAGCCGGGTCAGCCGCTTCGGCGCGCCCGGCGGGCGGCTGCGCAGCTGGCCGACGAACTGGCCGGTGCGCGGCACGATGCAGCCGATGAGCGAGACGAACAGCAGGATGTAGATCGCGGAGAACCACACCGAGCTGTAGACGTCGAAGAGCTGGAGCTTCTCGTAGACCGGGGTGAGGGTGGTGTGCTGGTCCTTGAAGGCCTGCACCTTCATGTCGTCGACGCTGGTCTGCGGGATCAGCGACCCCGGGATCGCGCCGAGGGAGAGCAGGAAGAGCAGGATCAGCGCCACCCGCATCGAGGTGAGCTGCCGCCAGAACCAGCGGACCCAGCCGGTCACGCTCATCGCGGGGACGCCCGCTCCGGTGTCGGGGCGCTCCTCGCGGGGGGCGGTGGAGAGCCGGTCGCCGGCCGCGCCGTGGGCGGAGCCCTGCGCGCGCTCGTCCTCGTGCTGCCGCGTCTCCGTGCTGTTCGCCTTGCTCATTGGACTCAGATCCCTACAACGAAGCCGCTGGACCAGCTCTGCATGTGCTGCATGAGCGTGGCCCACGCACCGGTCAGCAGCAGGATTCCGGTCACGATCATCATGCCGCCGCCGATCCGCATCACCCACGCGTAGTGCCGCTTGACCCAGCCGAACGCGCCGAGCGCCTTGCGGAAGGCGACCGCGGCCAGGACGAACGGGACACCGAGTCCGAGACAGTACGCGACGGTCAGTATCGCGCCGCGTCCGGCGGTGGCGCTCTCGGTGGAGAGGAACAGCACCGACGAGAGCGTCGGGCCGATGCACGGTGTCCAGCCGATCCCGAACAGGGCGCCGAGCAGCGGTGCGCCGGCCAGTCCGGTCACCGGCCGTCTGTGGAGGCGGAACTCGCGCTGCGTCACCCCCGGCAGGAGTCCCATGAAGAAGATCCCCATGAGGATCATCAGGCCGCCGAGGACCTTGTTGAGCACCTCGGAGTACGCCTGGAGCTCATTGCCGAAGTACCCGAAGAGCGCGCCGGTGGAGGCGAACACGACGGTGAAACCGAGGACGAAGAGCGACGCGCCCGCGACCACCCGGCCGCGCCGGGCCTCGGCCAGGTCGGTGCCGCTGACCCCGGTGACGTAACTCAGATAGCCGGGGACGAGAGGCAGCACGCAGGGCGAGAAGAAGGAGACGAGACCGGCCAGCAGGGCGACGGGCAGGGCCAGCAGCAGAGCCCCGTTCAGGACGGTGTCGTTGTACGCGGCCAGCGTGACGGTCTCGTGGTGGGCGGCGAACGGGATCACCGGATCACTTCTCCGCGATGATCGGGTCGATCATCTTGTGCAGTTCGTCCGCGTCGAGCGCCTGGAGCGTGCGGGCCGCGATCTTCCCGTCCCGGTCGATGACCACGGTGGACGGGATGGCCTGCGGGTTCAGGGTGCCCTTGGGGAAGCGGAGGATGAGCTTGCCGATCGGGTCGTAGAAGCTCGGGTACTCGACCCCGTAGTCCTTCTCGAAGTTGATCGCTGCGTCCCGCTGGGCGTCGCGGGTGTTTATCCCGACGAACTGGACGCCCTGGTCCGCCGTCTCCTCGGAGACCTTCGCGAAGTACTTCGCCTCCAGGCGGCAGGGGCCGCACCAGGAGCCCCAGACGTTGAGCACGACAACCTTGCCCTTGTAGTCGGCGAGGTCGAGCGGCTTGCCGTCCAGACCCTCGCCGTCGAGCTTCGGCGCCGCCACCCGGTCGCCCTTCGCGACGGTGGAGATACCCCCGCTGCCGGTGACGAAGTTGGTGTTGCCGCCGCCCCCGGCCTTGCTGCCGCCGCCGCACGCGGACAGCGTCAGGGCACCGGCCACGGCGGTGGCGGCGAGCAGGGTGAAGCGGCGTCGGGACGCGCGGCCAAAGCTCATGTGAAAAGTTTCGCATGGCAGTTTCCGGGCTTCCCCGCGCCCCCCTCGGTGCCCGTAAAGCCCCTTGTCAAGCCTGTTTAAAGAAGGAGTTCCAACCTCCGGCGGGCGCCTGACCGACGTCCAGCGTCCGGAGCTTGGCGAGCACGGCGGGATCCTGTACGTCGAGCCAGTCGACGTACTGCCGGAACGAGACGAGACGCACGTCGTCCTTGTCCGCCACCTTCTTGATCACTTCTTCCACGGCGTCCATATAGATGCCGCCGTTCCACTCCTCGAAGTGGTTGCCGATGTAGAACGGCGCACGATTCGACTCGTACGCGCGCCGGAAACCGGCGAGATACGCCCCGGCCGCCTGGGTGCGCCAGCCCGGATAACGCGAGGGCATGCCCTTCGTCGAATTCTTCGACTGATTGGCGAGGATGTTGTAGTCCATCGAGAGCACCTCGAAGGAGTGCCCGGGGAACGGCATCGCCTGTAGCGGCAGATCCCAGACGCCGCCGCGCTTCACGGGCCAGACCTGACGGCCGCCGGGCGAGCTGGCGTCGTAGCGCCAGCCCAGTTTGCTCGCGGTCGGCAGGAGATTGTCCTGGCCGAGCAGGCAGGGGGTGCGGCCGCCGATCAGTTCCTTGCGGTAGTCGAACGGGAGCGGGTCCTCGCTCTCCCAGCCGGTGTTGGTCCGCCATTCCGTGACGAACGACACAGCCTGATTGATCTCGCTGTGCCATTGGGCGGGCGTCCAGCGCTCCACGGATCCGGAGCCGGCACAGAAATGCCCGTTGAAGTGGGTACCGATCTCATGGCCGTCCAGCCATGCCTGGCGCACGTACTTCAGCGTGTCCTTGACGTGATCATCGGTGAGATATCCGATGTCGGATGCGCCACGGGGGTTGTTCGGCGGACGGTAGAGGGATTTCTTCGACTCGGGCAGCAGATAGATCCCGGAGAGGAAGAAGGTCATCGCCGCGTCGTGTTCCTTGGCGAGGTCGAGAAAGCGCGGGAAGAGTCCGTTGCCGACCTCGCCCGCGCCGTCCCAGGAAAAGATCACGAACTGCGGCGGCTTCTGGCCGGGTTCGAGCGGAACGGGCGCCGACGGCTGGTGCGGCTGCTTGCCGGTGTCGGCGGTCGAGCCGTCACCGATCAGCCGGACCTTGTTCTTCGGTGAACCGTTTCCGCTGCCGTTGCCGTTGGCGTCGCCGTTGCCGCCGGCGCCGGTGTCGCCCTTGCCGCCCTGGCCGGACCCTCCGTCGCCGGAGGTGTCCGAGGCGCCACAGCCGGCGAGTCCGATCGCGGCTGCGGCGCCGAGCCCTGCCCCGAGCAGACCCCTTCGATTGATGTCGCGCATACCGTCCTCATCTGCGGTCGTTTTATCTCAAGCACATACAAACTGCTGAAGAGTTAGATGAGCCGCGTAACACGTCGGTTCCGTGCATTTAGGGACTTTCTTTACGCTTTACCTTGCCGACCTGCCCGCACGGCCACCCGTCCGGCCACCCGCCCGGCCGATCATGGTGCGATGTCCGTACGGCGCTCGCACGCTCTTACGGGCGTTCCTGAGGGGAGACGCAGGAGCGGCACTCCGCAGTTCTGCCGCCGGCCGACGGATCGTCGGCCGGCCGCACGCACCGGCCACACGCGCCGGCCGCAAAGAGGACGGGACCGGCCGCCGTTGCTCCGGCGACCGGTCCCGTCATGTCCGTCGTGTCGTGTCGTGTCGTCTCGTGTCGTTTCTTTTCGCGTCCCGCGTGCTTTTCGGCGGTCGAGGCAACTGCGGCTACGCGCCGAACGCCTTGGACTGCCCCGGCTTCCCCTTCACCGGCTTGGCCCCGGCCAGCAGGTGCACGGGCACCAGGTCCCGGGCGGGCTCCGAGTAGCCGACCGAGACGATCTGGTCGCCCCGGTAGGTGAAGCTGGTCAGCGAGGCCAGCGTGCACTGCCGCTTGCGCGGGTCGTGCCACAGCCGGCGGCGCTCCACGAAGGAACGCAGGATCCAGATCGGCAGCTGGTGGCTGACGCACACCGCCTCGTGCCCGCGCGCCGCGTCCCGGGCGGCGTCCAGCGCGCCCATCATCCGGACGACCTGCTCGACGTACGGCTCGCCCCAGGACGGCTTGAACGGATTGGTGAGGTGCTTCCAGTTGTCCGGCTTGCGCAGCGCGCCGTCGCCGACGCCGAAGGTCTTGCCCTCGAAGACGTTGGCGGCCTCGATCAGCCGGGCGTCGGTGGCCAGGTCCAGTCCGTGCGCCTTGGCGACGGGCGCGGCCGTCTCCTGGGCGCGTTCCAGCGGGGAGGCGACGACATGGGTGATGTCGCGCTTCTCCAGGTGCTCGGCGACCCGGTCGGCCATCTTCCGGCCCAGGTCGGAGAGGTGGTAGCCGGGGCGGCGCCCGTAGAGCACGCCGTCCGGGTTGTGCACCTCGCCGTGCCGGACGACGTGCACCACGGTCAGCTGCTCATCACGGTTCACGTTCTCGCTGCTCGCGCTCTCGCTGCTCGCGTTCTCACGGTTCGCGTTCTCGCTCATGCGGTGGCCTCCGATGCGGCGCGGGCGGCGGCGGGCAGGGCGGCGGCGATGCGCTCGACAGCCCGCTCGTCATGGGCCGTGGAGACGAACCAGGACTCGAACGCCGAGGGCGGCAGGTAGACGCCCTGCTCCAGCATCGCGTGGAAGAACGCGGTGAAGCGGAAGACGTCCTGCTTCTTGGCGTCGTCGTAGTCGCGGACGGGCTCGTCGGTGAAGAAGACGGAGAACATGTTACTCGCGGCGGACACGGTGTGCGCGACGCCCTCCTTGGTGAGCGCCTCGCCCACCAGGCCCCGAAGCTCGGCGGAGACCGCGTCGATCTTCGCGTACGCCGCGTCGTCCAGCAGCCGCAGCTGGGCGAGCCCGGCGGCGGTGGCGACCGGGTTCCCGGAGAGGGTGCCCGCCTGGTAGACCGGGCCGGCCGGGGCCAGGTGCGCCATCACGTCGCGGCGACCGCCGAAGGCCGCGGCCGGGAAGCCGCCGCCCATCACCTTGCCGAAGGTCATCAGGTCGGGCCGGACGCCGTCGACGCCGTACCAGCCGGCCTTCGACGTACGGAAGCCCGTCATGACCTCGTCGGAGATGTACAGGGCGCCGTTCGCCGCGCACAGCTCCTTGAGCCCGGCGTTGAAGCCGTCCGCCGGCGGGACGACGCCCATGTTGCCGGGCGAGGCCTCGGTGATCACGCAGGCGATCTCGCCCGGGTGCGCGGCGAACGCGGCGCGCACGGCGTCCAGGTCGTTGTACGGCAGCACGACGGTGTCCCCGGCCGTGGCGCCCGTGACTCCCGGGGTGTCGGGCAGCCCGAAGGTGGCCACGCCCGACCCGGCGGCGGCGAGCAGCGCGTCCACGTGCCCGTGGTAGCAGCCGGCGAACTTCACGACCTTGGCGCGGCCCGTGAAGCCGCGGGCCAGCCGGATCGCCGACATGGTCGCCTCGGTGCCGGAGGAGACCAGGCGCACCTGCTCGACGGGCTCGATCCGCGCCACGATCTCCTCGGCGAGCGCGACCTCGCCCTCACCCGGCGTACCGAAGGAGGTGCCCCGGGACACCGCCTCCTGGACGGCGGCGATGACCTCGGGGTGAGAGTGGCCGAGAATCATCGGCCCCCACGAGCACACAAGGTCGACGTACTCGCGGCCGTCGGCGTCGGTGAGGTACGGACCGGTGCCGGACACCATGAACCGGGGCGTACCGCCCACGGCCCGGAAGGCACGCACGGGAGAGTTCACGCCGCCGGGCGTCACGACGGACGCCCGGTCGAACAGCGACTGCGAAACTGGGGCTTCGTATGAATACGCCACTTTGGTCCTGATCTGCGATTCGGGTATCGGGAGGCCGGGCCGGGAAATCCCTAACAATCTCGGCCACCGGTCAGCAGGGAGCGGGCTCCCCTCGTATCACGAAAGAGCGTCAGCCCCCTCGCGTCTGCGAAACTGGGGCGTCATAGGGAAAGCTCACACATGCCATGGTGTCAGAGGCACGGACGGACTTGCGGACAGGTGTTTCACCGCACGCCCGCGGGGGAGGTCACTGACACGATGATCGGGTTGCGCGGCGGGGGCTGTGTCTCCTAAGAAGTAGTCGGGTGGATGAGATATGCATCGCGGTGGCGGAGTGGGCGAAGGGACCGACGACCTGGGGCCCGAGCCTGCCCGGCGAGGGCGGCACCGGCGCAGGGCCGAGCGCGCGCAGAGCAGGGGCGCGGACAGCACGCCGCCGCCCGGGACCAGGAGCGGGGGCGGGATGGGGGTGACGTACAAGTATTTCGGCGCCCCGGACGGGGCCACCGCCGCACGCGTGCCCATCTCGATGCGTCCGGAGGAGCTCGGCGGTGACGAGCTGGGCATGGGCGGCATGTTCACCAAGATCAAGCCGGAGACCGTGGCCGCCATGGTCCTGACCGGAATCCAGGGCATACCCCTGCACAAGGTCCCCCCGCTGGAGCTGGTCGTCCTCCACCCCGACTACGCCGTGGTCAGGCTCCCGATGACCGTCGTCGACCCGCTGCGCGGCGTCGGCGAGGAGTCGGTAGGCGCGGCGGCCTTCATCTGGTCCACGGTCCCCGACCGCGGCGGCCCGCGCGACGCCTTCAACGTCTACCAGCTGCTCCACGAGTGGCAGGACTTCTCCCACCGGCTGCACGACGCGGGGCACCAGGCGTACTGCCTGGTGTGGCCCTGAGCTGGGGTTTCGGTGGGTTCGGGCGGGGCTTCCGGGTCCCGCTCTCGCTAGTGCCTGAGAAGGGCCGTCAGGCAGCCAGGGCACATTGGTTTCGCTTGGGGCACTGATGTGGCCTGGGCGGCAGCGGGATCGCCGTCGTCCTCGATCTCAGCTTCCGTGAAGGCGTCGTCGATCGCCTTTCGGGTGCGGGTCTCGCTGGACGGCAGCAGGTGGGTGTACGTCCGCAGCGTGAAGCCCGGGTCCGAGTGGCCGAGGTACTCGGAGAGGGCCTTGATGCCCTCGCCCGCGTCCAGAAGCACGGAGGCGTAGGCGTGCCGGAGAGCGTGCATGCCGTCTTCCCGCGCCGCCTGAAGGTAGCGCGCGCCGTGCTGGCGGGGAGGTATCACGCCGGCGGCGGCCAGGGCGCGCTTCCAGTCGCCCATGTTGAAGACGCTACGGTTGTAGGCCCGCTTCTTCTGGCCGACGAAGAGGAGACGGAAGGTCTTGGGCTCACCGTCCGGCTTGGCCCAGGGCAGGGTGACATCGACCGCCGGGAAGTCCTTCATGTGCGCCTTGAGAGCGGCGGCGAGCTGGGCGGGTAGGGGCACCGAGCGGATCTTGTTGCCCTTCGGCAGGGCGAAGACGGCCTTCGTGCCGACGAGCCGCACCTGCCGGTTGACGTGGATCCGGCCGCCCTTGAAGTCGATGTCCTCGACGGCGGAGCCGAACACCTCGCCCTGCCGCAGGCCACAGCCGAAGGCGAGTTTGCCTCCCGCCTGGAAGCGCCCCGGCAGACCGGCTATGACGGCGAGTACGCGCTCCAACGACCAAGGGATGATCTTCTTCTTGGTCGCCGTCGGTAGCTTGACCGACTTCGCCTTGCAGGGGTTCTTCGGCAGCAGCCCGTCCTCCACGGCCATGCCGAGGATGCTGGAGAGGACGTCGAAGATGCCCTCGATCGTCGATACCTCCAGTTCGGCGTCCTGGAGCCTGCGAATCCATCCCTGAACGAGTGAGGGCTGGTTGAGAGACCGCAGCTCGCGTCGGCCGAGGAGCTCGACGATGCGGTTTCGGACCGTCGCCTCGTAGCGGAGTGCGGTCGTCGGGCCGACGGAGTTCGCGTCGAGCCACTTCTGCGCGTAGGCGCCGAGCGTCTGCTTCGTCTCGGCCGGGACGACGTAGGAGCCGCGCCGGATCTCGACGTCGACCTCGGCGGAGCGGTTGTCCGCCTCGGCCTTCGTGTTGAAGCTCTCCTTGCGCTGATGGCCATCAAGGTCGCGGTAACGAACCTGCCAGCGCTTGCCAATGCCGTGGTCGGCGGTGGAGACCATCCGCTTCGTGCGGCTCTTGTGTTCGCCGCACTCGGCCTCTGTGGGCTTGGGGTGAGACTTGTGCCGGCGGTCGTACACATCAGCCAAGAAGGGCCTCCTGGATGGGGGTCTGGATGATGCCCGCTCCCCGGCAAGGACTCTGGCCTGGTGTATCCAGCGTCTCAGCGCACGTCCGGCCCCCAGTGCACGAGCGCGTGCAGCGATGACCCGCAGCTCAGCACAGCGCTCCGTCCCCTCGCCCCACGTGGCAGCCACCGTCCAGGCTTCGCGCTCACTGCGGGGACAGAGGCGTTGATGGCACGAGACTCTTCCGGATGACGCTGTCGGCGGCACGCAGAGCTGCTGACAGCGCTCCCTGCAACTGGTCCGGGAGGGTCTCTGCCCCGAGGGCGCAAGCCCGCACCAGAGCGCGGCAGTTCTGCTCTTGCCGGTTCGTAGCAAGCCCGATGAACAGAGAGTTCGCCAAGTTCTCACGTGCCGCGTAGCCGTCCTCGGCCTCCGTCGCCCTCCGGTGCAAGTCCTCGGCGATGCGGTACGCGGCCGGAAGATTGGGGGACCCGACCATGTCGAGGACGGTCAGGCCCAGCCGGATATCGAAGACGGTCATCCCCGGCTCAGCCTTCCGCTCAAGGTAGGCGTCTGCCAAGTCCGCCAGGTGATCGCCGACTGGTTGTCCCGCTTCGCGGCGCCACAGGGCGGTCAGGCATGCCGTGACAGTCTGCTCCCACGGCTCGCCGGGCACCGTACCGGCGAGGAGCGTCGCGGCGTGTGCCGTGTCTCCCGCAGCGAGCGAGGCGAGTACCGCTACTTGGCGTCCATCGAGCATTCGCCTGCCCACGCCTCGATGGGTCTCCATGTGCGCCAGGGCCTCGGACCAGCGTCCCTCGGCAGTAAGAGCGCGCGTCCCGTCAGCGAGCAGCACACGCCACAGCCACGCCACGACCTCATGGCGGTCCTTGTCTGTGGCGGTGAGGTCCGCCGGAATCGCAACGCCTCCAAACCTGGCTGGTGTGCCCGCCTCGACAGCTGCGTACAGGTCGAGTAGCCACTGACGACCCACATCGGCGTGGCCGCCGCGGATCTGGAGGCGGGCGAGATTGACGACGGGCTCCAAGCCGCGAATCGCGCTCATGGCGGGCAGGGGGCAGGCGTGGAGATATGCGGCGGCATGCTCGTGACACATCTCGCGCGCGAGGTCGGGAAGGCAGAGATCGGAGGCAATGAGCGCTGCCTGGTTGTAGACGGAGGACGCCACCCCCTGATCGGTCTCCGTCATCGCGGTGTCGGCCAGGTCGACGAGCGCGCGCACGCGCTTCGGCAGGGGAAGGCAGGCGGGCCGGAATCGGGCGACGAGCGGAAAGCGGTGAGCGGTGGATCCGTGCGGGTCCATGGACTCCCCCAGGTGTGTGTGAAGACGGGTAGGGCGACGGTGGCCGCCGGTTGCGCGCCGGCTGCCACCGCCCACTACGCGTGGAGCGTCAACTCCAGTTGACGACGATGCGGTTCAGCGGGGTGTCAAGCGCGAAGAGGCCGGCTCGCTGCTCGATCGCGGGGGCGTCGAGAGGCTGGATCTCGAACGTGGCTTCACGGCCCCGGTACTCCAGGTCCCACGCACGGATGGCCGCAGCAACCCTTGCTGCCAGTTCATCGCTGCCGGGACCGTGGCCGATGACCCCGAACTCCCACAGCTTGCCGCCCTCGGGGGTCTTCTTCTCCGACAGACGCCGGGCGAGGTAGGTGACGGCGCCCTTGTCGACGGCTGCGGTCGAGGAGGGGTAGGGGTCCTCGGTGAGCAGAGTGCCCTTGGCGGCTTGCGGGAAGAGCATCCGGATCAGGCCGGAGGGAAGAGAGCAGGTGAGGAACAGTTCCATCCACTCCGGCGACTCCATGGCGCGGACCGTCATGCCCGTCCACTCCTCGGTGCGCGGCTCGTGCAGGACGCCGTCGAGGGCCTCGGCGTCGATTTTCTGCCCGGCGGGGGCCTGGAGCCGTACGATTCCGTCCGTGCTGAGCGGGATGACCCGGCGGTCGTCGTCGGCGATGCCCCGCCTGAGCGGCATGAAGGTGTTCATCTCGCTACCGAGAGACATCCACCGGCCATCGCGCTGCCCATAGGCGATGGACCGGGACACCGTGCCCTTGAGGCGCTGCGGGACGAGGAGGCGGCCCCCGGGAGCAAGCTGCTGCAACCAGGCATGCGGCACGCCGTGCGCGCCTACGGTGGCGATGATTCGGTCGTACGGCGCACCTTCCGCGTAGCCGAGGGCCCCGTCTCGCGCCACCGCCTCAACATTGGTGGTTCCGGCGGCGGACAGATGCGCGCGGGCGCCCTCCACGAGGTCGTCGTCGACATCGAGCGTGGTGACGTGCCCGCTCTCACCGACCAGATGGGCGAGCAGACCGGCGTTGTAACCAGTGCCTGCGCCCAGTTCGAGGATGCGCTCGCCCTCCCGGGCGTCGAGCTGGTCCAGCATGAGGGCGACCACGCCCGGCTGGGAGGCGCAGGAGATCGAACTGCCGTCGGTGTCGTACTTGATGTGCACCGGCGCGTTGGCGTATGCGTCTTCGAGCGGCACATCGGGCACGAACACGTGACGGGGCACGGTCCGCAACGCGGTCTCCACGGCGGGAGTGCGGGCGCTTCCGTCAGCGCGGAGCTGGTCCACCAGGGCGTTACGGAGGCGCTCGGCAACGGACGTCGGGCTGGTGATCGTGTCGGTGTTCACCCCTTTCACGCTATCGGCGTTGGCCGTTGACTCGGTCGGCGACGCGATGTGGTCACTCGTTCCCATGACTGCCTCTCGTGCAATGGTGGACAGAGCGCTCTGGTCGCCCCTGAGGAGACCGGCGCGGTTGGCGTGGAAGATGATGTGGTGGGCGATGACAGCTCGCAGGCCACGTGTGAGAGCGCCCCTTTTCTCGAGGCCGGCGAGTGTGGCCCCCGCCCGCTCGAAAGCGGATACCCATGCGCCGTGCCCGTGGAGTGGGCCGTCCCGGAGGGACAGGCCTTGGGCATCAGCGCTCATGAGCTTCCGCACGAACGGGGTCAGTTCGGCGACTCGTGCATGTGACAGAGCGCTGGTGACCGGCCGGAGGTTAGCGACCTTCGCCCATACGTCGCCCTGCTCGAACCAGTCGAGTCCGGCGCCGCGCATCATGGCGCTCGCCAGCAGGACCGCAGTCTCCTTGCGCCCCAGGTGGTCCAGGCTTGGCTGGTAGGTGAGCAGGTGGCGAGAGTCGCTGTGGAACAGTCCGTGGGCGGTGTCCATAGCGTCCGGGCCGCCGAATGCCTCGGACTCGGCCTCGTAGACAGAGGGCAGCCATGACACGACAGCCCCCTCGCCCACGAGATCGCTCAGTAGCGACTCAATGATCGGCGAGGGCGCGTCGGCGAGGTACCGCAGCGGCCAGGGCTGTTTGTTCATGAACCACCAGCCGGTGAGCTGCCCCTCGGTCTCGGCTGTGATCAGGGCGGGCCCGAGGCGTTCGTCGATGGCGTGCCGGGCGCTCTCGCGGTCGATGAAGGTGATGTTGTGCTGCCGCCAGCGGTCAGGGGGCATCGAAGTCCTTCGGTCGGTGAATCAGGCAATGAGCAGGCAGGAATCCCAGGCGGACTGGGGCGGTGCGGCGGTATCGGCAGCGAGAAGAGCCAGGGCTATTCCGGCGGCTCCATCGAGCAGGCCGGGCCCCGCTCCGGTGCCGCTGACAAGTGCCGTGGCCGCGCGTTCGAGGTCGTCGTTCACCGAGCAGATCGCGGCCGAAAGTCCCGGGATCGCGGCTCGGAGTCGACCGGCGGTCGAAGGATGGGCGTCCTCGGCCGTGCGGACGGCGATGTGGGTGAGGCCGGCGAAGCCGTGGCACAGGCCGTGGTCCGTCGTGGCTCCGAGCTGGTCCGGGTCGGTGAGGGCGGCGGCGAGCGCGTTCTCCGCCGTGATCCGGCGTTCGGTGTCACCGGTAGCGAGCGCGGCAAGTTGCTGGGCGCGGGCGAGGCCGGCGGTGCCGTAACACCATGACGGCCGCAGGAGCTTGGACCCGGCGCGGCGACCGGTACGTAGCTCGCTCCGAGTGATCCAGTACGGCCAGGTTGATCCTCGGCCTGCCTCCTCCTGCCAGCAGTCGAGCCAGGTCAGGATGGTGCGCAGCGCTCTGAGGTGCCCGTCCGTAACGGTGCCCTTCCGGGCGGCGAGGGCCAGAAGCACGAGCACTCCGGCGATGCCATGGGCCATGCCGGTGTTGGCATGCCCACCGGGGAATCGTTCGTCCGGCCTGCCCGAGGGCCCGGTCGCAGTCCACCAACCCGGAAGGTCCTCGCCAGATTGCCTGATCGGTTCGGTGAGGCGCACGCAGTAGTCGAGGACAGCGCACACCATAGGACTGTCTGAGTTCCGGCGTAGAAGGTAGGCCCCGTATCCGGTCAGGCCCCGGATGGTGTCGAACTCGGCCAGTTGCGGAAGGCATCCGGCATCGATGCGGCGATGCGCTGCGTCGAGACGGCGTCTGACGTCGATCTCGATCTGCCGGTCCATCGAGTCCAAGGCGCGCTGGTAGGAGCCAGGAAGACGGTCGGCGGCGCAGGCAAGGGCGTGGGCGAAGGCGGGCACCCCGTAGAAGGGGTGGCTGTCGGGTCCGCTCGTGAGGGATCCGTGAGACGCGGCAGCGAGCCAGCCGTGCGCATGCTGCCACGGTCCGAGGCCGTTCGCGGCCCGCTCGATGTGGAGAAGCGCGATCCCCGGCGGGCCGTAGGCGAGATGTTGCCGATGTGTCTGGAGGACGGAAGACACCGTGCCGGGGTCGGCGAGCCTCGCAGCAACGGCATCGACCAGCCCGAGCGTCGGGAGCACGGTCACGCCGGCCTCCTGGTGGTGCGGGCAGTCCACGCCAGAGCAGCAGCGCGAGCCAGGTAGAGGCACACCTCTTCCTCGGGGAAGTTCACCGCGACGTGCCGCACGAAGTGGACGTGCAGAAGGGAGGTCAGGACGTCATCGACGGCGATGCCCTGGGTGTCCGGGCCGGGAAGGTGCAACCGGTACGCAGCGAGTGCCGCATCGCGCTCCGCCCAACCCGACACGATGGCGTCTCCGCCCTGGACCTCGCGCAGGGCGGCCCAGTCGTCGGCTGGGTTCGCGAGCCGTACGGCCTCGCTGAACTGCGGGCGGGGAACGGACGCAGGCGCCGTCGGCGAGACGTGGTCGGCCAGCCAGCGCATCGCGGCCTCGGCGCTGCCGAGGAACGCGGAGACGATGGCGACGGTATGGGCCGCCACCAGCGTGCGTTGCGCCGGCCTCTGCGGCTCTGTGAGCTGGGCCAGAACGGCGTGCGAGTCTGCCCGAAACACATCCTCGGCCGCCTCCCAGGCGGCACCGGAGCCCCAACGACCCATTTCTCGATAAGAGGTGGGATAGCGCAGGTCTGCCAGCAGGCCGCCGTTGCGCAGGTCGTCGGCCCACGCGCTCACGGTGCGCGCCGTCTGAGCGAAAGTTCTGCGGTCAGGGAGAGCGATGCGGACGCGGAGGTGCTGGTCCGGGTCACGGAAGCGGATGAACCACCACCGCGGGTTGCCCAGTCGTTCGATGAGTCCGGGGAGGTGTTGGGAAAGCAGGAGGTCCTGGCGGCGGGGATCTCCGTACAAGGCGGCGAGCAACACCGATGAAGCAGCGGGAGTCTGCACCTGGGCCGACGAGAGGGCGCGAGCCTCAGTGGGAACAGGCAGGGGCGGCCAGGACGGCGGCCGGGTCGCTTTGAGCGGCACCACGATCTCGTGGGCTCGCCCGCCGCACCAGCCGTTCGCTTCTGGTTCCGGGGCCTCAGTGAGCACGGCCTGGTGAGCGCGGTCGAGGTGTCGGAGCAGGAGCGTCCGGTGGCCGCCTTCGTCGAGGTCGAGGAAGAGACGCCGGTCGTCTTCCACAAGGAGCACGCGGCGAGGCAATCCCCGCTGTGCCCGCCATTCGGAGAGCCCGGTGTCCCACTCAGCACGAGGACGAGCACGGCCGGGTAATTCGGATGCCTCCAGACGCCAGCGCGCCGGGGTCAGCACCGTACGCCCGTACCTCAGGCGCGGCAGGAACGGCATCGCTGCTGCGACGCCCCAGTCAAAGGCGGTGACCTGCGCGCACTGGGCACGGGACAGTTCAGTGAGGAAGCGTGCCAACGGCGGAGTGTGCGTGTGCAGGTTCAGCGCGTTCATGCCGACGGCTTCGACGCGGTGCCCCCGTTCCGGAGCGGCCAGGTGCATGCGGCGGCCATCGCACCCCACGGCCAGGTCCTTCGGGGTGAGAACGGTGTCTTTCGGTGCGCAGTGCTCTTGGAGGCTGATCAGGGTAGGCAGGACCTGCGGGGCGCGGGTGACATGAGCGCTCTCCGGGAGCAGCGGCGGGAAGGAGAGCTGGGCGGGCACGGTGTCGCTGTCCGCAGCCGGAAGATCGGCCAGCTCCGTGGCCAGGGCCTGACGCTCGGAGGGTGCCAGTACGTCGAGGAACCGGCCTGTCGAAACGCCGGCCCCGCGCGACACGCTCACGACCTCCAGCTGGAATCGTCCGCGCTGCAAGTCCTCCAGACTGGCGGCGTGCACTCGCACCCCTACCTCCAGATGCGGCGGCAGTCGTGGCTCGTCGGGCCCCACGTCCAGGACGTCGATCTGTTCGTCAGTGAGTACAACCTCGTCGCGGCGGTCGAGCGCAGCACCTTGCGCCAGGCGTACGAGGGCGTCATCCCGAGCGGAGACGCGGGGCCGACGCGAACCGTCAGGGCTGCCCGGGTAGCCGTCGGGGTAGCCAGTCCCGCTGTCCGCGACGACCTCCGCGAGCGGGACCATCGTGCCGATGCCGTACCGCTCGTAGAAGCGCTGGTGGTAGGCGTTCCACGCGGCTGTCCCGTACGGGCGGGTGCTCACCCGGGTCAGGATGAAGGCGGCGCGCTCGATCTCCCGAGCCACTTCCTCCGGTAGGACGAGACGCGCATCCAACCGCAAGTCAAGCGCAACAGGGTGTCGACGCAGGCCGGGCACGAGGGCCCGCATCCGCGCTGGGGTGCTGTCCCGGCCGCCGCGCGTGGCGCACTCCTTCAAGCCCATTCGGACCGCGTGCAGCTCGCGTGCCGTCTCCGCTACCGACGCAAGGTTGTCGACGCCGATCGTGTCGAGTTGGTCGAGCAGATACCCGAGGGCGTCGGTCTCGGTACTTGGAGCGTGCAGGCTCGTGATGAGCACTCGCCTCCGGACCAGCTCCGCAAGCAGACGGTGCACCTTCTCCGTATCGGCCTCGGGGAACTCCGCCCGGAGCCTTTCCGCGAGAGCTCCGCAGCGAATCGGCGTCCGGGCCTCGGCGAGGACCGCACGCACCGGCTCTGTCAGAGCCAGGGATGCCTCGACCGCGCGCATCCGGTCGTCATTCGGATCGGGTTGGAACGGCACGATGAGCCGGTCCCCCCGGCTCATCACGGTGTTGTTGACGACGACGGGCAGCTGGTCGAGGAGTTCCGGGCAGGACTCGAGCCGTTCGACCACAGCGGCGAGCCACTCCGCACCCGCGCGGCCCACGGCCACGTGAGCCTTGCCCCACTCCGCACGTGCCCGCGAGCCGAACGCCACAGTAGTCACTCCGGCGAACAGGCCGAAGGGCGTCGCCCGGTGCTGGGCCCGCAGAAGGTAACGGGACACCGACAGCGCCGCGCGCCGTATGTCTCGAAGGGGAGGATTCTCGGTGGTACACACGGCCCGCACCTGCATGGCCAAGGCTGGGCTGGAGTGCGCCACGGCGCCGGCGATGTGCTGGTCCGCCCAGACCGCGCGAAGCCACGTCACGCAGGAAGAGGAGCCGTCGGAAGAGTGGTCATCCGGGTCAGGGCACGGAGGAACCGGCAGAAGCAGTCGGGCCACGGCGCGCACGAGAGCGGTGGAACCGGCCCGGAACACTGTGGGTTGAGCAACCACCGATGACCTCCATGGGCGAAGGGATGGGCGGCTGACGCCGCCGCGCGGGAGCGCGACGGCACCAGACCGAAGGTGACCTGGGGTTTCAATTCAGGCGTCAGGCGACGTTGGTGGTGCAGGCGCCGCAGGTGGAACCGCAGTTGTCGTCGGTCAGGTTGACCAGACCTGCCGGGTCGGCGATCTCCACGAGCGAGACATCCAGGTCGAAGCCGTCTGATGCACCCGGAATCTGCGGTCGTACTTCGGTACGGCTGGGCACCACGGTGCTGCGCGTCATGCTGCACTCCTCTTCATCGTTGGTTGTTGCTGAGCTGGGCTGGAATGCCCACCAGGAGCCGCCAGAGGAGCTATGCCGGACGGCTGGCCCTCGGACCAGCTCCTGGCCGCCCGGCACGAGGGGGCGCGACCCGCACAGAAAGCGCTGGCCGGACCGCCCGCTCACGCCGGGAAGTCGTGTACGAGGGGCTGATCGAGCGGAGGCCGATCAATGCCCCATGAGGTAGGTGAGGGCCTGTGCCTTGAGACGATCAAGGCACAGCTCACATGCGTAGAAGGGGGCGTGCTGCCCGTCCCACTGAACCGGGCCGAGCCAGATCACCCGCACTCCGGTCCGTTCGCAGCCGAGCCAGCAGTCACCGGTGATCCACGATGAATTCATCGAGGAACGGACCTTCCCCCAGCTGGCCGAGACGGCCGATCCGGCAGCCTGGTATCTGGCGGTGCCGGCCCAGAGCTGAAACGGCGGGCGGGCAGGGCCCAGAAAAAGCGAGGGCATCGCATCCGGGCTCTCACTCGTCGCCCTCGGTACGGAGTTCGGCCCAGACCTCTTTGCCTCGCAGACGTCCGCCTGAACTCTGAAGGTCACAGCCCCAGCGGTCGGCCACAGCCTCGACGAGGAAGAGCCCGCGGCCCGACTCGTCCTCCTCGCCCGCGTGGCTCAGCTCCGGCAGACGCGACGGTTCCTCGTCACGATCCCGACGCGTACCCGTGTTGTGCTGGGCCGCCCGACGACGAGACGGATCTCGGGGCAAGGGGTATACCTGGACGCATTCGCGATCAACTCAGTGACGATCAGCTCGGCGCGGTCGGCGAGGACATCGAGGCGCCACATCGCGAGAACCCCCCGGACGAGCCTGCGTCCGGTCTCGGCCGTGGACGGCACGCACGGGAAGACCTCGCTGTACGTGGGGTGGCTGGCGAGGACCGTCTCAACTGCTTTCTTCAGAATCGGCATGGGATGGAGCCTTCGTGTCGTCTCGGCGCTCGCTCCACCCCTTGTGGCTTTCCAGGGGCGGACCGAGCCGTCAACAGCCGCTGCGGGGAGTGGCCGACACCCAGATAACTCCCTTGCCTGGAGGGCTGGTTAGGGCGTTCAGGTGCTCGTCCGACGGGCTTACCTAGGACGTTTTGACCTGCTCTTTACCTGGTGGGTAGGGAGCGCGCGGGCTACCGTGCCCGCATGGACGCGATCCGCAACACCGTCCTTGAGGCGTGGATGACCGAGCACGGATACAGCTCAAACAGCCTGGCCGACGCCGTGAACAGGGCTGTTGAACAGCTGACGGGACACGTAGGCGGGCTCGACGGGTCATCGGTCCGGGCGTGGAAAGCGGGCCGAGTCACCTGGCCAAAGTCAGCAACACGTACCGCACTTGAGGTCGTCACCGGATTACCCGCCGTCGCCTTAGGGTTCGTGCCACGGGGCCGGCCTTCGCCCACCCCAGCGCCATCGCAGCAGGAGGAGCCCGACATGAAGCGCCGTACCCTCGTCGGCGGCATCGCTGCTGCGGCTGCCGCAGCAGCAACCCCAGGGACCGCGTCACCGCGCCGAATCGGCATGAGCGACGTCAACCGGCTGAACAAGCGCTTCGCCGAGATCATCGCCAGCGACCACCGCCACGGCGGGCAACCTGGCATCGAGGAGCGGGCCGCCGCGCTCGCCGACGAGGCGCTCAACCTCCAGAACGCAGGCAGTGCCACGCAGCGGGTTCGCAGCAGTCTCTACGCCTCCGGAGCCGCATTCCGCTCGTCTGCGATGTGGGCCGCCATCGACGGCCGGCGCTACGACGTCGCGAAGGCGCACATGCGCGAGGCCCAGGCCCTCGCGGAGATGTCGGGGGACCAGGCGATCAAGTTCCGCATCTGGAGTCACGCGGGCACGATGTACCGCCACATGGGCCGCCCCGCCGACGCATGCGCCGCCAACGATGTCGCCCGCAACCTGCACCTCACCCGCCGCGACCCGCTGTTCGCGTCCCTCGGCATGGCCCGCCAAGGCGCCATCCACGGCACGGCTCAGAACCGGACCGATGCACGCCGCGCGTTCGAGCAGGCGCAGGACGCCATGCTGCGCGCCGATCCCGCCGACGACCGGCCGGTCTGGTTGCTCGCCTTCTACGACCAGGCCGAACTGGACTCCTTGGCCCTCTCCGCGTACCTGGCGCTCGGCGACTACCCAACGGCCGAGTACCACGCTCACCGCTGCCTGTCCTCGCTCCGGCCCCACATGCTCAGGTCCCGGGCCATCACCACGACCCGTCTCGCACACGCCCTGCTCGCCCAGGGCGCCGCCGAGGCCGCAACAGCCACCGCGATGAAAGTCCCCATCGACGCCGCCACCCGCCACGCCCGCGTGTCGCGGATGCTCCAAGAGTTCGGGGCCGCGCTCCGCGCCACCGCCCCGCGCAGCACCACCGTCCAGGTTTGGATCGAGCACACCACCACATGGAGAACGGCCGCATGACCATGGCACCCGCCACCGAGCTGCGCACTTTCACTAACCTGGACACCGCTCGCGGCGACCTCCTCGACGTGTACGCCGAGGTACGCGCCCCGCTGCTCCACCTGCCGAACTACGCGGTGACCGCGTTCGGCGAACGCATCGACCGGCACTCCGCCGAACCAGGTTTTACGGCCGTCCTCGCGTACGCGGCCGGCCAACCGGTCGGCTACGCGTACAGCAACACCATCGAGCACGGGGACCGCTACTGGCAGCGCACCAGCCCGACGCCGGCGGAGAAGTACACGAAGCGCCCGGCCACGGCTCTGAAGGAGATCGGCGTGCACCCGGCCTGGCGCAAGACCGGCACGGCCCGCCGCATCCACGACGCCCTCCTCGCCACACGCGACGAGCCGCACGTCACGCTCATGGTCAACCGGGCCGCCGGCGACGGAAAGGTCCACGCGCTCTACAAGTCGTGGGGGTACGAGGACATCGGGCAGAGCCAGCCATCGCCAGCCTCACCTGTGCTTACCGTCATGTTCCACACCAACCGTCGACCACCGCGGAGGTTGGGAATGGCGGAGTAGGCGGCGGCATTGTCAGTGCTCCGTGCGACCGTAATCGCACTTGGGTTATGGGACGGCCATGGCTCCATGCACGCCTGTCCCATCCGCTGGCATAGCGCCGACCACAAAGGGAGTGTCAAAGCAATGCGCCTCGGCACGCTGCTCATTCGCCGTCTCACGTCGTCGAATAATGAACGGAGGACGAGGACGGAGACACGGTTGGGGGTTCCCGGTCCACGCAGGGCAATGGACGATTCTCCGCCCGGCGTGAGCTGTACTGAGATTTGTGGAGTCCCTGATGCCAGGGTTACCGTCCTGGCGAAGGAGAACTACCAGCACCATGGCAGCACCCCGTAAATACCC